>JABEUM010000179.1 GCA_013044475.1 Acidimicrobiaceae bacterium
ATTCTCTCGGAACCACTTTCACCCATTAGCTTCAATCCAGCGACGCTCGGGAACGCCTTAGCCAAAGGATCATCCAACTGCTCATCCAGCTCGACCGAGCGGTCCACATAAAGACTCGGTATCTCAGAATTAAGCCACTCCGGCAAGACCCTGCCCGTATTCTCATCCTCGATCACCGAAAGGAGGGAGCGCAGGATCCTAAATGAAGACGGAACGACCCCACCCGCCGAACCGGAATGGACACCCTGCTCGAGCACTTTTACATCAATCGTCACTACAAGATTGCCCCTGAGGGAACTCGTCACCCAGAGGCGCTCGAAGTCGAGGCCGCCTGAGTCGAGGCAGACAACTAGCCGCAGATCCCGCAGATCACTCTGGATCCCCTCCAGGTGGTATTCGAGGTCAGGACTTCCACTCTCCTCACTGGCTTCAATAAGAATTACCACTTTTGGATAGTCTTTTCCTTCAGCAGAAAGGACCTCTAGTCCCGTTATAGCGGCGAAGCAGGAATAGCCGTCGTCCGCAACCCCCCTACCAAAGATTGCATCTTCGACGACTACGGCTTCAAAAGGATCATCGCTATGCAACCACGGACCCTCTGCCGGCTGCTTGTCCAGATGACCATAGATAAGGACCGAGCCAAGGTCATTCCTGGTTCCGGCTATCTCAATTATGAGAGCCGGGGTCCTTCCACTAAGGCTCGATATTCGGGCACTAAGTCCTGGGATATCTGCACCTTCGGCCCAGCTTTTGATGAGGTCCATCGCCTTTGTTATTTCTCCGGTTTGTTCCCAGTCGGGGTCGAAGGCAGGCGATAGGCTCTTGATCCTCACATAATCCAGGAGTGTCGGGACAGCTCGCGAGCGGAACGACCTATCTGCCTGGGCGAAAAAAGAAGTCATTTCTTAGACCCTAAATGGTCTGGCCTCGGCCCACTTCATCCGTTTTAGCGCCGATCTAGTCGAGTAGTTCACCGAATTCGGCCAAGCAGGCAAAGACCCCCATGCAGGATGCACTTGTTCTGGCTAAGTTTTGGAGCTAGCTGAAGCGCCGATAAGTGGGCCGTTTAAAGCAACCTTGAAAAAATTCCGATGCCTTTTGAACCTTAATAGGAAGGTGTCGGATTGTCTATTTCATCTGTAGGGATGCAACAGAATATCAACAAGTATTCCACCATCTCTGGCTCCAAAAAGGCAAGTGACGGAGACGGAGACCACGGTATAGAGAGTTCGAACAACTCGAATTCATCGACCAAGACATCCAACTCGCAGGCCAGCAACGCCAGCCAAGCGAATTCAGGACCAACTAAGCCCCAGACCCTCCTTCAGACTTTGCTGCTCGGCAAAAAAGTCTACCTTTAGGGACTTTTGTCAATACCTCTATTGTTGCAAGTCGGGGCAGATCGGTGCTTCGACTTGCAACGATTTTGCACAAATGCTATCTACGGTCTTCGCCCTCAAACCAAAGATCTCCATCCAGGGCCGTGTCCGACTCCCATTTCGAGATGAGCATGGAAAGAATCCAGAGCCATCCAGCCACTTGGTAGCACTGACCAGTGGTCTTTTGGGCGCGAGCAGGTGCACCGAGGTGACAAACTCTCCAACGCCAGCTATTTAGGTTGCTATTGGTACTCTATGACGTTTGGCTGAGGAGCCAGTGCCATCACTTGCTGGGGCGAGCCTAGCGGTTGGTCCTGATGGTAGAAGAGCTTGAAGCCTAGGCCGAAGTCAGTATACGACTCCAAGAGCTGGTACGCCTTGACCTTCATCCTCCAGGAGCCAAAGCCATCCATGTTGAAGACAATTGCAAGGCCCGATCGGGGTTCGGTTGCCCACTTATCTACGACCATCGACTGCTTGAATTGATGGACGAGGAGCAACTTCTGTGGCAAGTGGTTCTGCAAAGTTAGGCCTTGAAGCCACTTCGACACGGTATTTATCTCTTCTCCCGTCGTGTGGCCGATCACCTTTCCTGGCACCTGGGTAGAGCTGACCTCCCACTCCGGGTCTAAGGCGAGGGCGACGTCAGGTTGTGAAAGATACGGAGCAAGAGACTTAGCATCCTTGAGGAAACTACCCCGCCCAGGTTGAATATCCAGAATAAGGAGGCCATTATTCTGCTGAACGACAGATAGGTAATGTTGGATCACGCTGTCTGGAATGCGCTTGGAATAGGTACCATCGGGGCCGGGACCCGCTTGTGCGACATATGTTATCAATTCAAATGCAGGCAAAATCTTCACGCCAGCTGTGACGTAGGATTGGGCGACCACATTTAACGCGGTCCAAGCTGCGCTAGCTCCAGTTGTCCCAAGGACACCTAATGTCGGATTGCCAGGCAGCCCATAGTAGGCGACTACCTGCCGGTTCAAAAAGAGCTGGACACCTCCGCCGGGCTCCTGAACCAGCGTGGTACTTGTCGTCGTTTGAGGTGTTGTCGTAGTGGTACGCAAGGTAGAGCTACTTTTGTACTTTTTGGTCACTCTCGTCGAGCTTCCAATCGATTGAGTTTTCCCTAACTCAATATGGTCCAAAACCACGAACGGCCCTACCACCAGTAGTATGAGAACGGGTAGCAAAACCAACACGCCCTTGGCTCTGATTCTGTTGCCACCTGCCATTGCTGCACCCTTTGTAAATAATCCGAACTCGCGCAGAGTATAGGTGGAAGTTTCGAGCAGAATATGAGGACCTCCCCTCCCGCCTCTCTGGATCACTTGGAGGGCGCCATTGCGGTCGCTATGAATTCAAACAGATTTGGTTCATCGACCTCGGTTGGAGCTCTGTACCACCTCCAAGCACTTTTTATTACTCGCAAAGTGGAGCCTCCGGGACCTAGTTGGAGCCAGAGTGATATAAAACTAGATAACAGATTGATGTCACATCGATCAGGAGATTAGACAGGGGGACTCATTTCGATGTCTCGGATTGACATAAAACTGTCGGTCCGAGCTAGCAGGTGCAGGTGTAATTGGTGCCAAGTAATTCTTGAGGGGAGCCCAAAATATGAGTAAAACGGCTAATACGGAGCTATTCAGAAGTGCTAGAGACTTTTTGATTGCCAACAGACTGGACTACGAGGCAGCGTGTACTGGCTTCGTTCGTCCGAAGTTCGACGACTTCAACTGGGCCCTCGATTGGTTTGATGCGATAGCTCTAAACAATGACAATATCGCCCTCTGGGTCGTCGAGCAAGACGGATCAGAACAGAAAGTCTCCTTCGCTGAAATGTCCAAGCGCTCCAACCAGGTCGCAAACTGGCTGAGAGAAAAGGGTGTTTTACGAGGGGACCGGGCAATAGTGATGCTCGGAAATCAAGTGGAATTGTGGGAAACAATACTCGCCATAATGAAACTCGGCGCAGTTGTCATCCCGACCAGCACCCTCCTTGGCTCGGTGGATCTGCCCGACAGGGTCGAGCGAGGAAATGCGAAGCACGTGATCGCGGGATCCGCTGACACCGAAAAGTTCAAGGATGTGCCCGGCAGCTTTAGTAGGATATGCGTCGGCGAATCGCAACCTGGCTGGCTCTCTTATGCCGATAGCTACTCAGCCAGCGGCGAGTTTTCTCCCGACGGCTTGACCGGGGCCACGGATACACTTTTGCTGTACTTCACCTCGGGCACTACCTCCAAACCCAAGCTCGTAGAGCACACCCACACCTCCTACCCACTGGGTCACCTCTCCACCATGTACTGGGTCGGTCTCAAGCCAAATGACGTCCACTTGAACATCTCTTCACCTGGTTGGGCAAAGCACGCATGGAGCAACTTCTTCGCACCGTGGAATGCAGAAGCGGCGGTGCTGGTGTACAACTACACCCGCTTCGATGCGGTAGCGATGCTCGATCAGATTCGGCGATGCGGAGTAACGACCTTCTGCGCTCCGCCAACGGTGTGGAGGATGCTCGTGCAAGCAGACCTCCAGTCCAAGCCCGAAGCGCTGAGAGAGGTAGTCGGAGCAGGAGAGCCACTCAATCCTCAGGTCATTGAAGAAGTGCAGAAGTCCTGGGGACTAACCATCCGTGACGGATACGGCCAGACCGAGACTTCCGCCCAGGTTGGGAACACCCCAGGTCAGCCGATAGTACTCGGATCGATGGGAAAACCACTGCCGGGATACGCCATCACCTTGGTAGATCCAATCTCCGAAGAACCTTCCTCCGACGGAGAGATTTGCTTAGACCTAGATACCGATCCGATTGGATTAATGGTCGGTTACCGAGACAGCCCCGAGATGAATCAAAGAGCCATGCGGGGCAATAGGTACCACACCGGCGACGTGGCGTCTCGTGACTCCGAGGG
Source organism: Acidimicrobiaceae bacterium (assembly GCA_013044475.1). Lineage (GTDB taxonomy): Bacteria > Actinomycetota > Acidimicrobiia > Acidimicrobiales > Acidimicrobiaceae > JABEUN01. The sequence goes on from JABEUM010000179.1 coordinate 4,304, forward strand.
CTACATCACATACGTCGGCAGGACCGACGACGTATTCAAGGCCTCGGACTACCGCATTTCTCCCTTCGAACTGGAAAGCGTGCTGATTGAGCACGAAGCGGTAGTAGAGGCGGCGGTAGTCCCATCACCAGACGCCCTGCGCCTCGCAGTACCCAAGGCGTACATCACCCTCTCCAAGGGGTACGAGCCGACCAGAGAGACCGCCTTCGAAATACTCAAGTATGCGCGGGAAAACCTCGCTCCCTACAAGCGCATACGCCGGATCGAGTTCACCGATCTACCAAAGACCATCTCGGGTAAGATTCGCCGAGTCGATCTAAGAGGACGCGAGAACGAAATCCATGCCAGCGACAAAAAAGTAGAAGGCGAATGGACAGATGACGACTTTCCGGAGCTGCGCTCCTAGCTAAGCCGTCGATGAACTTAGCCGAAGTAGAAGGCGCATCTCTGGAGATCTAAGACAGAGGAGTGCATTCTGCTTCGGCTCTTGAACATAACTCAGCTTCCACACCCCATTTGGCCAGACCCAGATAATCGAATTGGCACTTCCAACAGGGAAGTTAAAACAGTTATTCAGTGGGCCCAAGATCTCGCCCAAAGTGCGTCCCAGCCCGGTGCAAATCCCCTACCCTAAAGGGTCGGAGACCAATGCCAGCCCACTCCGACACCGTCTAAGGAAACCCGACGAGCGCCTTCTGTCCCCCTATCCACGCCTAATTCCCCACACTTTCGTACCATCTAGCATCGATCGCTTTGTCCTGACATGAATTGCATTGCAAAAAGTCGACCGCACTCGAGAAACGCGCCGCAAGAAGCATCCGATTCCCCGAAGCTCGAGTGGCACCATACAGAAGACTCCCCGAATTATTAATTAGGTGACCTAAGTCACCGAATGAGCGCTGAGTGACCCATTGGGCTTCGCACCGTATACCCTGGTACGTATACAGCGCTGAAAATAGTAATTTATCCGATAGCACGCCAACAAAGTTGGATCAGGTTTTGAGATGTCGCTGGTCGTAGGTCAATTTGCTTAGGGCTTTTTGCGGCAACAATTACAACTAATACACCGCTAGAAGGGAGTTTGTCTGACACCGACTTAGGGTGCCACAATTTCATGACCGAGGTATCACTCGCCCAGAATCAGTAAGTAAGTACTTTTACTTAGGTAAATGCACTGCAACACTGTGCCTTTTGGACGTAAATTACTAAACCATCCCAGGGTATCGAAAGAAATATAAATGGCAACAGTTTTTATTGAAAGCACCAAGGGGTCTAATTCAGATCCGATTTGGAATCTCAAGAAATTCTTAGCTGGTCAAACCGTAAAAAGGGAGGTATAAATGGCACGTATCGTGATTCTCGGAGCAGGAATTTCCGGGCACACTGCGGCTCTGCATCTCAAGAGAAAGCTCAAAAATAGACACGAAATCGTTGTGGTCTCGCCAAACTCAAACTGGAATTGGATCCCATCGAACATCTGGGTCGGCGTCGGGAAGATGTCAAAGAACCAGGTCATCTTTCCCCTGCGCCCGATCTACAAGCGCAAGGGAATTGAGTTTCGCCAAGCAAAGGCAACTGCGCTCTGGCCCGAAGGAGACGAAAATAGTCCCCAAGGTGCCGTGGACATCGTCTACACCGATCCCGAGAGGCTGGGGGACGAGGAGAGGCTGACCTACGATTTCTTGATAAATGCCACTGGCCCAAAACTTAACTTTGCCGCGACTCCAGGTTTAGGACCCGACGGAAATTCCCTATCGGTCTGCACCGCCCAGCATGCTGAGGAGACCTCAAAGGAGTTCGACAAAATAGTCGAAGCACTAAAGCGCGGTGAACGAAAGACCCTCGTCGTCGGTGTTGGACACGGCACCTGCACCTGCGAAGGCGCAGCATTCGAGTACACCTTCAATGTCGAACACGAGCTCCGAGAGCGCAATGTGCGAGATCTCGCCGAAGTGGTCTATCTGACCAACGAATACGACTTAGGAGACTTCGGGGTGGGCGGTATGCAATTCGCCCAGCGAGGTTTTGTAACCTCATCGAAGATGTGGACCGAATCACTTTTCAGAGAACGAAACGTCCGGGCGATTCTCGGGGCACATGTCGAGCGGGTCGATCCCGGAGTTATCTATTATGAGCAGTTGGACGGGACCAAAGAGTCGCTGCCTTTCGACTTTGCCATGTTATTGCCGCCATTTCGCGGCGCAGACTTAAAGGCATTCAACAGTAGCGGCGAGGATATTACCTCTGAGCTATTTGCGCCAAATGGATTTCTACGAGTCGACGCCGACTATACGGCCAAATCCTACGACTCATGGACCGCAGAAGATTGGCCAAAGACATATCAGAGCCAGTCGTATGAGAACCTCTTCGGGATAGGGATAGCCTTTGCTCCGCCCCATCCGATCTCACAGCCGAGAACAAGTCCTAACGGCACGCTGATTGCCCCGGCTCCACCTAGAACCGGAATGCCCTCTGGAGTGATGGGTAGGATCGTCGCTCAATCGATAGCCGACCGACTTCTGTCCAAGAGTGATGCCCCGCTGCACAAGGCGTCGATGGCCAATATGGGTGCCGCTTGCATCGCCTCGGCTGGCGCCAGCTTGAAAAACGGTTCAGCTGCGGCGATGACCATGTACCCGATCGTCCCCGATTTCAAGCGATTTCCGGAATCTGGCAGGGATCTAAAGGAGACCACCGGAGAGATCGGACTAGGGGCCCACTGGACAAAGCTGCTCCTGCACTATCTATTCATCTACAAAGCCAAGGCGAGGCCACTTTGGTTCCTGATTCCCGAATGAGATCTGCCAATACGGCCACTAGAAAGGCGTAAAAATGGATAACTCCGCAATAAAGATAGCTACCGCCCCCCTACCAACCCGCAAGACCTTGAAGTCAAGGAAGAACATTCCTTTTCAAATAGTGCGTTTCGCAGTATTCAATATTCGGATGCTCAAGATGGTTACTAGAGCGCACCGATAGGGGGAAAACCTCGCGCCCTACCCCGAGGAAGCATGCTGATTCCGCCTCGGAGTAGGGTGGCTGACGAGGGTATTGCGCCGACCGGCCCTCCAGGCAGGGGCCGAACTCCGCAAAGCCAGATCATCGGTAGGAGAAAAACAAGTTACGCCTTCGACACTTCCCTGGATGAAAAGAACTGCCTAGAAACTGAGGATGAACGGACTTTTTCGGGTATTTGCAATAAGTTTGTTGATAATTCGGTCTTCTAAACCAAGCGAGGGAAAATGCCTGAGATAAAAGTCGAGATCGACCCGGCAGAGGTCGGCATGGATTCCGCCCGTCTCGAGCGAATTGGAACGCATTTCCAAAAATACGTCGACGACGGGAGGCTACCCGGCTGGTCGATGCTCGTTTCCCGAGAGAATCAGATCGTATACCACGCTCAGTACGGCTTCGCAGATATCGAATCCAAATCACCCATCGGCCAAGACACCCTCTTTCGTATCTACTCGATGACTAAGCCGATCACTTCGGTTGCGCTGATGATCCTCTATGAAGAGGGGAAGGTTGAACTTACCGACCCGGTGTCGAATTACATCCCCTCTTTCTCCCAACCGATGGTGTTCACCGGAGGAGGTTCTAACGATCCGACACTTCGCCCCGCTACCGAGCCGATGAGAATTTGGCACCTCCTCACCCACACATCGGGTCTCACCTATGGATTTCTCTACGCCAACCCGGTTGACACCATCTACAGGAATAATGGCTTTGAGTGGGGCAGTCCAAAGGGGCTTTCATTGGCCGAAACCGTCGACAAGTATGCTGAGATGCCCCTCCTTTTCAATCCCGGCTCGGAATGGAACTATTCGGTTTCTACCGACGTACTGGGCAGGGTAATCGAGGTCGCCTCGGGCATGGCACTGGATGAGTTCTTTAGGACAAGGATCTTCGAGCCACTCAATATGGTCGATACCGACTTCTACGTCAAAGAGTCCGAATTTGATAGGCTCGCCACTCTCTACCTCCGGGCTCCAAAACCGGAGTTGACTTCCAGAATCGACTTCATGGGGGACCTGGCCAAAACCAAACCAACCAGCCCTTCTGGTGGGGGTGGACTCATCTCATCGCTCGCGGACTACCACCGATTCACCCAGATGCTCCTCAGTCGAGGGGAACTCGATGGAACGAGGATCCTCGGGTCGAAGACCCTAGACTACATGACCGAAAATCACCTGCCTAGTAACAAAGATCTCCAAAGTTTCGGTAGGCCGATATTCGCGGAAACTAATTACGATGGCGTCGGCTTCGGGCTAGGTTTTTCGGTCGTAATTGACCATCGGGCGACCAAGTCTCTCAACTCGCTCGGCCAGTTTGGGTGGGGCGGGGCGGCATCTACGACTTTTTGGGTGGACCCTCTGGAAGATATGACAGCCGTCTTTATGACCCAACTCCTTCCGTCGAGCAGCTACCCGATCAGGCCACAGCTAGCCCAGCTTATCTATCAGGCGCTAATCGACTGATCGGTAGAGGAACCGGATCCAAAGTCGAGCTAAAAGTGGATCATTGATGGGACCATAAATAGGGCAAAACCAATGACTACCAGGCACATCCCCCAAGCCACGTAGCGAAAGGGTCCCCGGAGGCGGTATTGAGCGGGCAGTACCCGCGCCTCTAACAGAAGGAGGAATCCCAGGACTATAGGGAGAAGGAGGGCGTTGATAACTTCGACGTCAACCGCCAAGTTGACCAGATCAAAGCTGGCCAAGACGATGATCGCCCCCAACACGTGAATTAGGGAGTAGGAGAGGTAGAACTTCTTAGCCTCTTTGGGTCTGAGATTCAGACTGTGGCGCCAGTTGAACACCTCTCCCAAGCCCCATGCCGAAGCAACGGACGCGACTATCGCCGCCACCAAGGAGGCTCCGAGCACCCCGCAGCCGAGGAGTACCTTCGCTCCGACTGGACCGAGAAAGGGCTCAAGCGCCTGGGAGATCCCACCGACGCTCACAAGGCTCGCCCCTTGGTGGGTCCGTCCAACCGTTGCCGCTAGGGACACGACAACTCCGATCATGATCAGCTGGGTGACCACGGCACCAACGGCTGTGTCAATCCTCATGTGGCGGATCGAAGCCTCTTTAATCCCTTTGTCAATTACCGCACCCTGCTGATAGAAGATCATCCACGGCATTATCACTGCGCCAATGTTTGCGGCGAGAAGATAGAGATAGGCGTGATCGGTAATCGGCAGATTGGATAGCTGAGCCCTAAAGGCGCTCAGCGAAGGATGGGAAAGGAACATCGCCGGGATAAAAACCAGCTCCGCAAGACCGACGAGGATTCCAATCCTCTCCAAAGATCGGTAGCTACCGCTCAGCGCAATTCCAATCAGAAAGACCGTCACGACCGGGACGGTAACCCAACGTGAGATGCCAAAAAGTTCCCCGACACCCACTATCCCGACAAATTCGGTGACCAGCGCCCCAACCGAAGATATGAATAAGGTCAGCGCCGAAAGAATCGCCCAGAAAGTACCAAAGTTCTCCCTGATCAGAATCCCATGACCTTGCTGTGTGTAGATCCCAAGCCTCGCGGCCATCTCCTGAACGACGTATAGCACCGGGATCAGAAGAACCTCGGGGAGTACAAGTCGATAGCCGAATCTCGCTCCAGATTGAGCCGCGGTGATCAGCGATCCGGCATCGGTATCCGCGAGCATTACCACGATTCCCGGCCCAATCACGCCAATCAGCGTCACGGCCCAGAGCAACAAGCGCGATCGGCGATCCCTCGCAGAGTCCGCTTCAGCTGGGTACGGGGATCTCAACTATGTCCCTCGGTACGCATTGAAATTGGCCTACCTCCAAATTACCGATACCGAAAACATCTCAGCCCGTCCAAGCCCGAAATCGAGGTAGCGGCCTCTTTGCACTTTTCATTAGTGGGGATCCTGTCACAGGAAGCCTAGAGCAAGAGTTGGCTTTTTCTTTGCAAGATTAGTTACGTCGCAGATAGATACGAGAAATCTTCATCGGACATCCAAGCGCTCGACCCATATTGACAATTCGCCAACTGTTTCAACAGCACCGACCTGGGTACCGTCGGCCGCATGGTTAGCTTTGCGCGCCAGATTCGAGGCAGTCAGTAAAGATGGCGAATGATCGTGTTTTGCATAACTGCCTTACGCTAAAGAAGGTTTAGCCGAATAACGACTTTCCGCGGTCAGTTGTGACAACCGGTCACCGATAAAGTGCCAAGCAGATCATCAAACGGGACTCTTCCGACTCGGCTGGCGAACTACGGGTCCACTGGTCAATTTTATCAAGCCTTCGACTCGCTAGCTGGCGACCCCTTTTGAAGGAAAACGTCTTTCGCGGCTTCAACCATAAAAAAGATAATAAATGTCTGGCCCAACTATGAAAGAACCTTGAAAAATGGGTCTCTTCATGCCCAAACTGCCGCTTTTTAACCGAATGACAGATTTTAGGAACGTATTTTTGGTAAAGTACGTATTGGAAATTCACTAATTGGTTACTGTGTGTTTCCTTTTCGTTTAACTTGCATGAAGCTGCTGTCCACAACGGCTGGTTACCTTGTGGAAGTCAATCGAAGAAATCGATAGAGGACTGGCTCGAGGGTTAGCATCCGGGAGTTAGTGAAATTTAGAGTCCTGGGAGGGAAAATTGAATAAAAAAGCAGTACTAGGTGCAAGCCTCGGTACTCTGAGCCTCTTTCTCGCCGCATGCGGGTCAAGTTCATCGTCAAGCAGTTCTGGATCTGCGACGACCGCAGCCTCGGTAAATTGGTCAAGCGTAACTTCGGCTTCCGCCGGCGGCGGATTTAACGCGTTGGTCGCGGCGGCAAAGAAAGAAGGGCACCTAAACGTCGTCGCCCTCCCACCAGGCTGGGCGAACTACGGCGAATTAATCTCCTCTTTCCAACAAAAGTATGGTATCAAGATCACCAGCGAAAACCCGAATGGGTCCAGCGCCGAGGAGCTAGCCGCCCTCACCTCCGAGAAAGGCACTTCAAAGGAGCCTGACGTGGTAGACGTAGGACCTTCCTTCGCACTGCTTGGTGCACAAAAGAACCTCTTCGCTCCCTATAAGGTCCAGGCGTGGAACCAGATTCCGACCGACGCTAAAGCGGCGAGCGGGGACTGGTACTTCGACTACGGCGGCTACATATCGATCGGTTACAACGCAGGCACCTTCGGCGCAAATCCACCAACCAGCTTTGCTAGCCTCCTACAGCCCCAATACAAAGGCGCAGTAGCACTAGACGGAAATCCAACTAGTGCCGGAGCAGCGTTTGGTGCCGTCTACGCAGCGGCGCTCGCTAACGGTGGTTCATTTTCTAACATTCAGCCTGGGCTTACCTACTTCCAGCAGCTCGCTAAGGCGGGAAATTACGTTCCGGTTCAATCCTCGCCAGCGGTGATTGAAAGCGGCCAGATCAAGGTAAATATCGACTGGGACTATCTCAATGCCGCCTACGCAGCGACTGTAAAAGGCAAAGTCAACTGGAAAGTATTCGTACCTTCCAACGCTAAGTACGCTTCGTACTACGCCCAGGCGATATCCGCGAATGCTCCAGATCCTGCGGCCGCCCGGCTATGGGAAGAGTACCTATACTCCCCCGCCGGACAGAACTTGTGGCTAAAGGGCTTTGCCCGACCGATACTTCTGCCTGCCATGCAGGCCGCTGGAACGGCTAACACTAGCTACGTCAAACTCTTGCCGGCCGTTACCGGAGAGCCCACCTTCCCGACTCCAGCTGAACTTTCACAAGCTCAGTCGCTAGTCGCATCGCAATGGCCTAACATAGCTGGTTAGTGTACTAAAAAAGCACTATAAGGAGCGAGTTGGCCAGTTCAACCAATGTTGAGGAATCAGCTCAAAGTAGGGCTGGGGGGGTTAGCTCCCCCGGCCCTACCGAGTTGAGGCCTAAGAGAAGTAGGCGCCGTTGGCATAATGGAATTGGTACGGTTCCATTTCTCGTCTATCTGGGGCTTTTCCTGGTAATTCCGGCGATTTCGGTGGTGGTAACCGCATTCCAAAGCGGTGCGGGTCACTTTACCTTGTCGAACTTCAACGAGGCCGTGCACGGCGTCTACCTCAAGTCATTCATAAATAGCATCCAGTTATCCTTCGCAGCGGCAATAGTGGCGACTGTGCTAGGAGTACTTGCGTCACTTGCGGTCTGTGCGTCATCTAACAGGATCGTTAGGGCCCTTGTATCTTCGGGGTCCGCAGTATTTGCGAACACAGGCGGCGTGCCACTCGCCTTCTCGTTCATAGCCACGGTAGGTAACTTTGGTGTTATAACCAAACTCCTCACCGATGCCGGATTCAATCCGTACGACCATGGGTTCTCCCTCTATTCGGTCTTCGGACTTACGATCGTCTATCAATACTTTTTGATTCCCCTCATGGTCCTGATCATGATTCCTCCGATCGAAGCCCTCAGGAAAGAGTGGGTAGACGCCTCCTCGTCTTTGGGAGCTACGAGGGCGCAGTTTTGGCGTTGGGTAGGGATTCCCCTCCTTGCACCCCCGATCCTTGCCGCTTTCATCGTTCTATTTACCGACGCATTCGCAGCGTATGCGACCGCAGAGGCACTGACCTCTGGAACAATTTCCCTGGTTCCGATTCAGCTGGGCGCACTAATCTCCGGAAACGTTTTAGCGGGCCAGACCAACTTAGGTGACGCGTTGGGTGCCGGAATGATCGCAATCGTCCTCGTGGCTGGATTTCTATACGCCTATGTACAGAGGAAGGCATCCAAATGGTTGCGGTAACGACAAACGTCGGCCGAAATGGCAAAGAACCAGGGGCCGCCAATGTCCTGAAGTTAGGAAGAGCGTTCCGTTACGGAGTCTTGGGGCTCGTAGGGATCTTCTTCATTATCCCAATACTCGCTTCTGCGAGATTCAGCTTTTTGGGCAACAACAACACCATTACCATTTCCGCCTATACCGAGCTATTCAGCACTCCGCAGTTCTGGAGCACACTGTTTTTATCGGTCAAGATCGGACTGGGCACCGTGTTGCTCACCCTGGCACTTTTAATCCCTACTGTCGTCTGGATTCACCTGCGTGTCCCGAAGCTCAAGCGGGTCTTTGAGTCGATCTCTCTGCTTCCGCTGGTCATACCCTCGGTCGTGGTGACACTTGGAGTGATCACTTCCTTCAAGAGCCTCCCGAATATAATCATGGGAACCCCGGTTATCCTCGCACTTGAGTACGTCATATTGGCGCTCCCATACAGCTATCGGACCTTCGACTCAGCTGTTCAAGCGATCGACCTCAAGACATTGGTTGACGCCGGACAATCCTTAGGCGCCGGATGGAGCAAACTGCTTAGGTTGGTACTACTGCCCAACTTAAGGTCAGGTCTATTGGGTGCGGCCATTTTGGCCTTCGCCTTCTGCCTCGGTGAGTTCGCTGTCGCATCGCTTTTGAGCTTCACCACATTTCCGGTCTTTCTGGTCCAGGTGGGCCAGGTTGCGGCGAGCCAAGCAGTTGCACTATCGCTAATAGCACGCCTGTTCACCTGGATGCCATTGGCCGTCATCATCATCAGCTTCGGTCAGAGAAACGCTTCCTCGAAGAAAAAGACCGTGTCTTTGGCCAAAACTATTGAACAAGAGGAGACCACCGGAATTGCCTAGCTTCCCCGAACTCTCTTTCACCGCCGGCCTCGATTGGAATGAAATCAGATGACTCAAGCTACTAACACCGACATCAGCTCAAACTTCAGAAATGGTGTAAAGGTTGATTTGATCGGTCTAAGCCGCTACTACAAAGACGTCGCTGCGCTAAAGTCGATGAACCTGAGCGCCTCGCCTGGCGAGCTAGTAGTACTTCTTGGCCCTTCTGGCTGTGGCAAAACCACCGCTCTTCGGGCACTCGCTGGACTCGAAGTGCTAGACGGCGGAACGGTCATGATCGGAAGCAAAGACGTCACCAGACTCCCGGCGTCTAAGCGAAATATAGGAATGGTGTTCCAGAGCTACAGTCTCTTTCCAAACATGACCGCAAAGGCCAACGTAGAATTCGGCCTGAAGGTCCGCAAAGTTTCATCATCAGAGAGGTCGAAGCGATCGGCTGAACTCTTAGATCTCATCGGCCTATCCTCTCAGGCAGATCGGTACCCCCACCAGCTCTCCGGCGGACAGCAGCAGCGAGTAGCTCTCGCTCGAGCACTAGCTATCAAACCCGAGGTCCTTCTTTTGGATGAACCACTTTCCGCCCTTGATGCAAAGGTACGATCTCAGCTACGTGATGAGATCAGACGAATCCAACTGGAGCTCGGGATAACCACCTTCTTTGTTACCCATGACCAGGAAGAGGCTCTAGCTCTCGCTGATCGAATAGCGGTAATGAGGGCAGGAGAAATCGAACAGATCGACACTCCGCTGAGTGTTTATTCACAGCCTACGACTGAGTTTGTAGCTGAGTTCGTAGGAAAGGTCAACCGCCTCGCCGGAGTAGTAGTGAGCCAGGAAAAGGTCGACGTCGAATCGATAGGCCCAATCAGCTATGATTCAAAAAATACCCCATTTCAAACCGGTACCAAGGTCCAGGTTCTGATCCGACCCGAAGCCCTAGGGATAATGATCTCAGACACTGGCCAATGGAGGCTGGTCTCCAAGAGTTTCCTAGGCGCTTCGGTAAAGTTAAACCTCACCAATCCAGCGGGTCAGCGGGTCATCGTCGAGCTATCCACGGGCGAGGCGACCTTGATAGAACAGGACTCGCCGCTTTCACTTTTTGGCAAGAGTGACGCGCTCCTAGTACAGAGGGCCTGACAGTCGGGATTGACTTGCTATCGATCAGGATCAGGCCCAATAGCGAGGTCTTATCCCGTTAGGCAAATAGTGGTTATACCACCAGCGCTGCCCGGAGCCAACCCTGTTCGGCCGGGCAGACGGTGGATCGAAGACGGAGCCACCAATTTAGCAGCGCCCCGGTTTGACTCATTGCTCCTTGATGTGAGACCAGAAAAACAGTACCGTGCCATCTGTGGCACAGGTCTCCACTAACTTGTCGGTATACAGGAAAGCATCAATCGCTATTCCTGACACAAGAGAGAAACCAAATGAACGCCAACAAACAGATCACCATTGATGCGAATCGACTCTCGCTAGATCAAGCTTTGCTGATACAGGCACCTGAGGTAACACAGTCAGAGGTACTCGACCTCATCAACCGCTTCAACGAGGGGGTAGCGTCCCTCCTTCTGACCAGCTATGACCAGAGAGAACTGCGGGTCACAAAGGACAAAATAAGGCGGGTCCTTCGCTGTGAGCGTAACTTAGTAGAAAGTCAAATATCAAAAGACAAGCCCACCCCGGCGATGGTCATTGGTACCCTGCTTGACGCCTGCTTTACCATTCATGCTTCGGGCGGCGAGTTAGAGGACCCGACTAAGGACGCTCTCTCCTTCCTCTCCGCGCAAGGAGAAGACCTCGGCATCGATCCAGGAGCAGAGGATCTAGTGAGGGCCAAGGTTGAGGAGGGGTGCACCAAATTGCTGGCCTTTTGGGATACAGATGCCATAAGAGACAAATTCTCCCTTCGCCTTCAAGATCGAATTGCCATCAGCTTCGATAACACACGACTCCAGCTGATAGGCAGGCCTGACGTTGTCCTCAGCGGTCTCGATTCAAACTACGAGGATGTGGTCATCATCGACGTGAAAAGCGGCACGCCAAAGATTTTCGACGTAGAGGACGCCCACCTGTACGCACTAATGGAAACACTCAGGTCCCACCGACCGCCGTCGCTGATCGGAAACTACTACCTAGCTATCGATCGGCTGGAGCTAATCGCCCCAAGCTTGCAGCTACTTGACAAGGAGGCAAATAGGACCCTTAGCGCAATAGCGAAAATGGTGGAGATAGCGAGTACCAAATCTGCGGCCGCCACCAGATCGGTCGAGCTATGCCGGTTCTGTCCGATCAACTCGACCTGCACGGAGGTGACCGAAGACGACCGTCTGGGTTGGGCGGCGCCCGAACAGCCAATTAGCTTCGAAGACGCCATCGAAGCGGCAATCGGTACGCAAGCGGGTCCCCGTGGCTAATTTTCGTCAAGCTGAATTCCTTGGCAAGCTCCATGAAGCTATGGCGTCTCCCATAGGCAAGAGCACCGGTTCATCGAGATCCCACAGACGAGAAGTAGTTGCGCACCTCGTCACTACCCAGATCATCGACAACCACGCCCAGATCATCGCCGAACTGCCCGGAAACATAAAACTGGAAAGAAACGATCTATTCAACTCCAAACCATGCCTGGCGGCTGCGACAAAGTCTGAAGATAGATTTGTGTGGAAGCCCGCCTTGGCGCAAAGACAGATCACCCTCTCCTCGATCACCAAACTTGCAAGCTGTAACTTTGAAACCGAAAGCGCCGTGGATCGATCTATCGACGAGGCAATAGAGTCCCAAAGCTCCCTCGGAAAGGAGTTAGCCCGACTCAGATCGAAAAGGAAGGGCTCCGATCCTCGCTTTGTAGCGTACAAGAGTGCATTCTGCTCTCAACTCAACAGAATCGGCGAGTTAATTCCCTTTTCAGAACTGTCAGATATGGGATATACCTTCACTAACGTCAACCGCAAAAGTGACATCTCTATCGATCTAAACCTCCAGAACGCTTCACCAAATCGGCTCATCCTATCCTCTAGGACCGATATTTCGATAATCCCCGCTGAAGGAGGTATAGACACACGCCCGGTAGTTGTGGCATTCGATGGAGCAAGACCAGACCTAAACTACTTCGACGCTATCTACTCTCTCTTGTTAGCGGAAGTCGCCCCGGCTGGCCTCTTGCGGGTCGACCCAGCCGCTGGCGATATCTCCCTCCAGCTATATCTAGCCGGAGGGGTCAAGAGGTGGATAGTGGAGTTAGCATTCGCTATTGAGGGCCACGCCAAACTTAGCCGCGCAGTCATTAATCAAACCCAATTCAGCGAGCTAACTTCACCGGGCTCAAACTGCAGATACTGCCGACATCTCCCACAATGCGACATAGGAAGAAAGTACCTAGAAGATTCCTTTGAGATCTAAGCGGCACCACCGCCATGATGGGCTTTAGCAAAGGACCAAGCAGTCCTTATGAATCATGCTGTGTCCGAATCATGCATTGTCTGCTAGGTCTTCACCTAGATATTCCACGCCCTTGTGCTTCGGGTCCATGGAGCCCTTTTTTTCTGCGTGGGTCAGTGACGATGCGGCGACTGCCCTGTTGCGACCCCTCCGCTTTGCGGCATAGAGAGCCAAGTCAGCACGCCTGAGTAAGTCCATAGGCTTCCCGAATCCGTCTGCCTGGGCCACCCCCGCCGAGAAGGTCGTCCTTCCGACATTGGCCCAAGTTCTTTTTATTCGATCAAGGATTACACACACCTGAACCTCGTCCGCTTCTTTGAAGATCACCGCAAACTCGTCCCCGCCATAACGGCTTGCAAGATCCCCAGAGCGCAGGCTCGATGTCAAGAGGACGGCGAATCTAGATATCTCAGTGTCGCCTTCGTGATGGCCCAAGGTGTCATTCAGCATCTTAAATCCATCGAGATCGACAAATGCGACGCTGTCTGCGGGGTCGATATACTGCATCTGGCCCAAGAAGTGACGGCGATTCGCCAAACCAGAGAGGTGGTCGGTCGCCGCTTCGGCCAGTAGCCGATCGGTCTTTAGTCTTCTTTGAATGATGATCGCTAGCGCTGCCGCTGCCGAGAAGAGTTCCAACTCAACAGGGGCGAAATCTGGCTTCTCCGGCCGAGAAACTTTTAGCAGAAGTGCTCCTTGCAACTCTTCAGAACATACCAATGGCACCGACACTAGATAGCCAAGTTGGATCGGTTGATCTACAGACTCCTTCCTGTCTGCTCGCTTGAACCACTCACCTTCGAAGTCGGGCTCGATAAAGGAGGTCGGCAGATCTGAGGTCGTGTAGAAAAATGGCTTTGTCCCGGGAATCTCCTCGACTTCGATTCCACACTCATCTCCCCTTGCCACCTTTTCGGCAAAGCGAACCAATGCCCTCCCCGCGAGGACTAAAGCGGATCCAGATAGCGTAGCGTTATGAGGGATTGATCGATAGAACTCGCCTCGCTTCCCTTTCTCAGAATCCCACAGCACCACTATCGCCCCATCGGCACCAAGGATTTCCAGAAGCGACGACATAGCAGCATCCAGCGACTCGAAGGAGTCGTCCAACGCTACCGCCGCTAATGGATGAACATAGCCAGCGATCTCCTTGGTCGATTGGCCTCCACCCCTATTCGAAGCGACGACTTCTGCGATAATTGGTCCGACACACACTGCGATCAACCCAGGTAGAGCTGCGCCCAAACTCACACCGTGGACAATTATCGGGAAGATCAAGACCAATAAGGCAAAGGGAAAGAGGTAGGCGGCAAAACCCGACCCCTCAACCACTCCGGCTAGTACGAAAAGTGCTACCAGCACTGGAGCTGTGTAGTGGCTCGAAGTGGTCCGAAGGAACTCTGCGCCTCCGAAAGCTCCTAACACCAGCTGGCCGAGGAGGGTGGGCACTGGACGATTCAACTTGGTCAGCGGGATTGCAAAGGCGATCCCTAACGCCGAACCTAACAGCAAATAGACGACTATGGAGGCTGGGATCGGGCGGTTGGTGACACCAATGGCGTAAGTAGCACAACCCAGTCCGACGGCAACTGTCAAAGCAAGAAGGACAGATGCACTTCGATCGCTTTGAATAAGTTTAAACGACGAAGAACCCGCGCCATCGGCGTAGTTCTCCTCAATGCCCTGATCTCCAATCTCCGTCCGACCAGAAACTCCAGAGACCTTGCGTCCGTCGTCTGATGTCACTAACTATCAGCTCACCATATGGATTAACTAGGCACGCATCAATAACACTTCATGACTTTGCCCACCAAAAGTAACGTTCAACCCTACCACAAACTTATCATAGGATGAAACAATTCTTAGCTAGATAATTGAACTCGAGAATTACCGACCTGTAGTAGCATACGAACCACAAGTTCCGCTCAATCTTACCGATGCTAACTGGCCCAAATAGTAACAAATATTTGACTAATGAATTCTCATAAGTGCCAACTCGAAAAAACCCACCACGGAATCCGGAGCCTCAAGGCAGTGGGGGGAGAATCCTATACAGCAACCTAGGTGCCGCTGCTGTCCGACCCGAGGAATCCTGGGTGGCTTGAAACTCTGTATCGGCGGCATTCCGCCAAGGTGGTTATACCAGTCTCTCGGAAATCATATATGGAATAAATACTCCCATGCCATTCACCCATTTCGCTTCGGTTCTAACTTCCTACAATGGACATTATTCAACGATTGTTCAATGGAAATATGCCGCTAGTTGAGGTCAAAGTTAGTCGTAATTAATTGGGATCAGAAGAGATACCTTGGACTCGATCGCCCAATGTCCGGGGGGACCACGATTCTGTTCTAAGTTCCAAACTGACCCCTGCGCAGCATCTCTTACTCATCCGCTTGTGGGTAAAAAGCGGCCCTTTCCAACTCAATCGGCAAAGTTGATCACAAAAACGGCCAGCTAATGAGTCTCTATTCGACGTCCCTGGGTGTCGGTGTGAACGGAACCCCTTGGTCGGCATCGGGATCTTCCGGAGTGCGGTCCTTCAAGAAAACGAACCCGATCGGAAAGTCGCCACCCCGACGCCTACCCGCCCATTCCGCCGGGACCACGTCCAGCACTTCGGCTAGCCAATTCGCCGACTTCTCATAGTTGACCCTCCAGCCTTTGAAATGTGGCCAGGCCTCTTCGGCCCCGCGTTCCAAGGGGAATCCAACCTCGGCCAAGCGGCGATAGCCATAAAGGAAGTCTTCAAATCGGAGGTCCACCGGGTCATTCGGGCTAGGATCCTCATCCACCTCGTTCCCCATGTTCTTGCTCAAGTGTCGGAAGCAGAGAAAGCCCGACCTAAGAGCGAGTCGGCTCTCAATCGGGCAGAGATTCGGGGAGACCGAATCATACAGCGCGGCTGAATCACAGACCGCCAGCAGGGCCACTACCCATGAAGTCGAATGTTGAGGGGACCTGAAGCGAGTTAGCACCGGGTAGCTCACGTGGCTCTCCTGAACATCGGCGGCCCAACGCTCCCATACCCGGTAGAAGGAGGGGAGATCGTCGATAAGCCCTGACAAGTGCGATCTCGCCAGTAGTTCTGGCCCCCAGGGGGGCTCTCCCGCCCTGGAGGAGAGGAGGGTCACTTCAGTTTCACGTCGATTGTAGGCGCTATAGAGAGTTGGCAGATAAGCAATCTGGATGGTAATTACCACCAGCCCCACGCCGCCTGCTAGAAAATCTACCAGGGTCGCCCAAACCGAGGAAGTAGATACAAATCCGAGAGTGAGCATCGAGCCACCCGCCTCCCTGAAAGCTCCGAATGGGGAGTTGATGGACGGCAGGAGCAGCAGGGTAAAAGAGGCAAGGTAAGACACCACCCAAGTACCCAATATCGCAAGAAGTATCCCTGCGCCTTCGTATGCGAGGAGTCGATCACGCCTCTGATAGTCCTTGATCCACCTGCCAATAATCCTGAATACGAAGGTCACCAGCCGATATGCGATCTTGGACTCTCCGGATATATATCCACGAGGAACGAGTAGGGTCCGTACTACGTTGATCGATACCGAAACAAGGGCAACAAATCCGACCAAGGCTAACGCAATCCTGCCGAGCAACATATCCCCCCGATAGAGTTCTGATCTATCGATTATGCACCACAGAGCTCCAGGCGACCTGGCCTAATTAAAACTCCCTGAGCAAATCTGACCATCATCAACTAGTCCATCAACTAGTCGCCGCCCATAGAACCTCGCGCTTGAAGCGGAAAGCAGCTATGGAAGCTGAGCGGAACCGATGTTTGAACTAGCCGCTTCGATAAAGGTAAGGGTGTCCGCTGGGGTCAGAGGTGACATTCCAGCCTGGGAGACGAGCCTGACATCAACGGTGCCAGCTACATGAAGTGGTGTCTGAACTTCGATTCCCCCTTGTGCGGCGAAGTAATGCAAGACTGGAGAGGTGACGCCTCCGAAGGACACTTCGTTCACCGACGCGAGATTGGTTCCAAAAACCCAGATCACGCTGGATGTGGATCCAGATACCGACTGCAAATTTATTGAGGTGACCGTAGGGAGAACAACGGGAGCCGCCACGGCCGGGGTGGTCGCAGTTGCCTTGGGCGTGGAGGTCACCTGGGAGGCCGGCTGCTGGCCAACAGTTGCGCCGGGCGCTGGATTGCTAAGGGCGGTCACCGCTGGCGTCTTGGACTTTGTCGACGAAGTGTTGGGGCTTGCCGGAGCGGTCGCTGCGGGTTCAGCAGTGGATGGGGTATTTGCGACTGCGGTCACAGAAGCGGAGGAGTTTTTGAATGCAATAGAC
>JABEUM010000180.1 GCA_013044475.1 Acidimicrobiaceae bacterium
ACAATGTCCGCTTCGGTAGCATTCGGGGATAGGAGCAGCCGAAGCTTTTCTTCCTGCCGACGAACAAATGAGATCGCTTCGGGGGTAGCTGTGGCTCCACCCTCTGCAACTTGCTCATCGGCTATGAAAAGTTCACGGTAGAAGGTGCCGACAAAGCGAGAAATTTCTGCTTCGGCTTGGGTTAGTATCAGAGCAAGCGCCCGGTGCTCCTCAGCCACAAAGGGGTCAATATCTTCACCTGCCCCTTCCTGGTCGCGGAAAAATGAGGCCAGTCGCCACCAATCATCAGAACTGGATTTCCTCGCCTTAATCTGGTACATAGCAAAGTCAGCCATTCGCAGCAGAGCGTCTATATCCTGCGCATCCTGAGGATAAAGAGTCACGCCCATACTCATACCAACCTTGACGATTCGACCATCACCTAGGTCGAAAGGAAGTTCAATCGCCCGATTTAGATGACTGAAGATAGCCTCTAGCTGCTCTCTTATCTGGAGTTCATCCAGGTCTTCGACGACAAGTACGAACTCGTCTCCGCCCAATCGAGCCAACAGATCCGTGTTCCTAAGGAGGTCCCGGAACCTATTCGCTAGCTGTCGCAGTAAGTCGTCTCCAACCTCGTGTCCAAAGCGATCGTTTACTGACTTGAAATCGTCCAGGTCTATCAGTCCCACCGCTAGCGTGGAGGCCCTTCGCTTGCTACGCGCAATGGCTAGCTTCAAATTATCTTCCAGCAGTCGCCTGTTCGGAAGGTCCGTAAGGGCGTCGAAGAGTGCCTGCCTCTCGAGCTCCTCCGTCAGGTGATGCCGGTCGGTCACATCGACGATAGTCCAAACCACAATGTGGTGCTCTGAGTCGTCCTCTTCGAGTAGTCGCCCGTGGATATCAACGTACTTCATCCCTCCATCCCTCGAAAGGACCCGAAGATCCGACAGTGAGCCGGTACGATTGCGAAACACTTCGTCCGCCAAAGCACCCATTCGTCCGTACTCGACATTGTCGGGATATACGAACTTAGAAACCTTGCCCACAACTTCGTCAATGCTGGAGTAGCCCAATATGTCGAGAAAAGCCTGGTTAACTTCGACATATGTCCGCTCTGGATATTGGACCATTCCAATTGCGACTACCGTGCTAGAAAGGAGCGCCTTTCGCATGTTGCTGAGGTCCAAGATCTTCGCTTCATCCTTGTGACGCTCTCCTACGTCGACATGGGTCCAAATGATTCTTCGGTAACCATCACCCTGGTCGAGATACTCACCAGACATGTCCATCCAGCCAGTAGTTCCATCAACCCTCCGATACGGAAGACTCTTCAGTACTCCCCTATCTCCCTGAAACACCGACTCAGAGAAACTTGCCACCAAGTAGCGAGTAGCGTCATCAGGAAAAAACTCGCCACTGAAGTGGCCCTGCAGCTCCGAGACCTCCGTTGCACCAAAGATCTCCAGCGCCTTATCATTGACGTATTCAACTTGGCGCTCTGGGTATCTAATAATGCTAAGCCCAACCGTCATGCCATCCAATAGGGCCTGATTGAAGATATTGGTCTTCTCGAGCTCGATCTCTAGCTCTTTTCGCTTGGTAGTATCTCGCATCGATCCGATGAAATGGGTTACCATACCTTTGGCACCTACCAGAGGAGTGATAGCTAATGAGTTCCAGAAAGGAACTCCGTCTTTACGGTAGTTCAGGATCTCAAAGTTTCCCGGCTCAGCTGCGTCTAAAGCTGCCCTCATCTTCATTCTGGTTTCGGGATCACTACCTTCTCCCTGAAGAATATTGAGGCTTCTCCCTAGTACGTCGTCATTCTCGTAGCCAGTGATTTGGGTAAAGGCTCCATTCACGAAGATTACAACTCCATGATCGTCAGAGACGCAAACACCTTCGCTCAGAATCTCCAATGCTTGCCCAAGCAGCTCGACACGATCGATGGTCGACATCCAGCCGAGCCCGAAAGACAAGTCATCAGCTAGCTCAACAAGTAGATCTTGTAGTTCAGGATCGAAGGCGTCCTCCGAGTCGACATAGAGAGCCAGTACCGCATAGATGCTTGATGATTTATAAATCGGCAGTACTGAATTGTATTTCAGCCCAAACTGACTTGCTCGGGCCTTCCAAGGAGCCAAGATCCCGTTCTCTTCGTAGTCGACCGCGAAGATTGCCTGCTTAGCGCGCCAGCAACGGCCGACACTACCCATTCCACCCGGCAGAGACTGGTCAATCGAAACCTCCAGGCCATCAAGATATCCCACTGCCGGGCCGGCAGAAGCCACAAAGTCAAATCGACCGCTTTCGTTTGGAACGCCTATCCAAGCCAGAGCCAGGTTTCCCTCTCGTGCTGCGAGACTGCAGATCGATGAAAAAAGCTCATCCTCGTCCCTGGCTTGAAAGATTAGGCGGCTCGCTTCAGCCCGCAAAGAGTTGAAAAGCAATAATCGTCGTATGTGTTCTACGTGAAGGGCCAACTGCTCGTTTTGACTTTTGCGAACTTGGCCCAACAAATAGATCGAGATCCCGAGCAATGAGACCAGCAAGGCCAAAAAAATAGTTTCAATAAACCTGTCGCCCTGGGCGAAGTAGAACACGCCCACCGCGATGGCAGCACAGCCGATGACCGCAGTAGCAGAAGTAAGGGTCTTTACTCGGACGCCAAACTTCCGAGTTGCGAGCTTGCCATCACGGCTTTTCCCATCTAGCATGCATCCTCAATTAACCGAACCTAGGAAGCTAGCCTCCATCAGCTCACCTGTTGGAATATCCAACCTATTGGAATCAAACGCCGCCTATATGACTATTCCAAGTTAAATAGCTATCGACAAATACTCCAATATGGTTGAGACCTTATAGGTTAGGTAGCATCCAAAAAAATGAATGGGACACCATCCAGACGCGTCTATCCAACGACCGTTGAAGGACTTCCTTATTTTTATTACCACAATTTAAGCAGAAAAGCAGGCTCAAAATAACAACAACAGCAATGCGAGCATTGACCGGAAGAATGATGACTCCCTTTGATCCCTCTTGTACGAAGGTTTCCAGTCAATAATCACGAATGCCCAGCCAGAGACAATGCAAATATTGGCAATTAAACCTCACCTAGAGCCGTCGGCCCTGGCCGAGCCACAACCTACGGCCACCAGCGCCCTCCGACGAGAGCATTTCGGTTTGACGGCAGAGATATTTCTCCCTGTCCATTGGGCAATTCTGTAAGACCCCTTTCCTTCTTTGCGATTGGCCCGACCTAATTGATAATTTAAGAGTTATATCTCGAAACTCAAAAAGGCCTCAATAAGGATCGTTATAAGTTCATCTCCCGGCGAGGCTCCTCCTGGAACCCAGGGTATTTTTTGACTTGAAGGCCAAAAGCACTTGTGGTTGATCGGGCGCTAGCAGAAGAACATTTTGGAAAGGAGATCGAGTAGTCGCAAGTTGAGATGCAAGCGTTGAAAGCCATGGCGCCGTAGCTCGACAATTTACGCTAGAACGCCTCCATGGTCTAAGGCCAGGCATCCGGCAGGTTCTGCTGTTTCTTCGCCACAAGGGCTGAACTTGATTCCAACAACTCGGTCGCCCTTCGGTACTATTACTCATAGCTGTCGAATTAGCGCAAAAATGACACCTTCTCAACACCATCTTTGATCCTGATCAGGATGTCGAGGAGACCTCACCTTCAACGAGATCCCGCTCACTCAGGCACCCAAAACAGGTCCCAAAGATGTCCACCTGATGATATACGACCGCTCCCGGAAGGGTAAGAGACCTAAGTGCAACCTCTTCGGGCGCATCATCCGAAACCTCTAAGGGGAAGGTCAGTCCGCAGTTCATGCAGCGATAGTGGTGATGATGTGGTGCGAAAGGCGGAAGAAGTTCATACACGACATCACCCGATATCGAGGAAAGAGACTGGATGATACCAACCGAAACAAAAAGCTCGATCGTGCGGTAAAGGGTCGGAGGGTGCATCCCGAAATGCTTTAGGTTGCCAAGCAATTCGCTGCGAGATAGTGGAGAATCCACCCGTCCGAGGAGCCGGAAAACTTCGAGCCTTTCCTTAGTAATCCTGAGCCGGTTCCGCTTCAGGACGTCGGCAAATACCGCTTCGCGATTCATTTGAAATCCTCGGAGATCTGGTCCTCCAAAGTCGTGCTCCTCGGCTCTTTGGATCGCTTCAGGGCTTTAGTTGTTGAAACCAGAGTCCCGAACCCCACAAGAACGACGGTCACTATCACCAATAACTGTGCGATCCCAAGGCGTGCCAGGTTATGAACCTTAATCCCGGTGCTAATCCCAATACCCATCACGGCCGGAAAGGCGAGTCCGACGATTCCCACGATGACGAACGCTACCCCGCCAACCAGCAGGGTACGCCCTGCGGTCACCAAAGAGACGCTCCTAATGTCTTTTGGACTTAGCGAATTACGTCTCGCAATATATCCAAAAAGTGCACCAGCGAGAACTTGGATCAGCGTCGTTCCTAGCCCAAATGCAGCTCCGGGAACCCATCCCAACGAAGCGGAAGGCATCGCCGGAGACAGGACACTGTAGATAATCAGCGCGAATGCGCCGAAACCCCAGCCGGCTATGAAACCGTGGAGCGCCGGCATCCAGGCCTTCGGATCAGATAGTTTGTCCTCCTCGGTGATCTCCTTCAAGTGATGAGAAGGTGATAGAAGGTGCCAATGGTTGCCCCGAAACAAGTACATCGAAGCTAGGACCATAGCTAGGCCAACGACAATGTAGATAGCCAAGTTCAGCCAAGGTATATCGGTAAGTATTCTGGTTAGCGAGAAATACGCCAGTTCCGATGCAATTGCTCGTTGAAGAGTGAAGGCGAGCGAGAAGGTAAGGCCGGAAACGAGCCCCCTCCTGCTCGAGTAGCTACCTATCGAATAGCTGAAGGTTATGGGCCAAGTGTGCTCGTCTGGTGTTACTCCGTGAACCATCCCCAGCACAAATGCCAAGAGCACAGCAGCCCCTACCGAGAAACTCCCGTGCGGACTCCAGAGACTCAAAGTAGCTATCATCATTTTAGCGCCCTACTAGCCACTCGTATTAGAACTAATTTCTAACAGCTTATTAGTAATTTGTTCTAACAAAGCGCGATCCTCTAAATTCCCAAGTCGTCGTAGAGTCGAAGTAGCCGCTGTCGATCAGAACTTCTTCATCCAAAGGACACTTCACCAAGCCAAATAAAGACTTCATTCCTTTACAAGTAGAGGTCACGGGCCGTCTTTAACATCCGCAACGGCAACAGTTCGCTTCCCGTCACCTATCCAACGGGTCCCAACGGGGCGAGCACAAAGCAACCGAGCGCCACTTGCCTTAGCCGACCCAATTCCATCCTTTCTTTCAAGCAAAGCCGTGGATGCTCGTCAGCGAAATGGGTCGTGGGGTGAAAGTCCCCGGATTTAACCGTGCGGAGGATGCAGTCTCCCTCTTCAGTTGGCATTGAGCTAACTAGAGCGGCAAGTTACATTTAGAAACCTGGAATATTGTAGTAATTACTACAGTTCTAGTCAGTGTCTGCTTAGTCAAGGCATTCACCGTCTCGGTAATTCAACCAAACGCTTGGAGGTCTGACAAATGTCTATCTATGGTCGAATTGGGCTATTTGCACGCAGGTATCGGGTGACAAAGTAGTGAAATCTAGCACTCTGGAAAATACGCCAATCCTCGAGGAGGACTCCAACGAGCCCGACGCTAGCCATCTGCTCGAAGGAGGCATCGGCTTTCGACTTTCGAGGATTACTCGAAACCTCAGACATACCTGGTCCTGTCGACTAAAGCCTCTTGGGATCTCCCCTCCACAGGCAGCAATCATTCGAGGTCTCTCTAACTTTTCGGAAATCTCACTTCGCGAATTAGCCCGCCTGCTAGGAGCCGATCCAATGAATGTAAAGAGGTGTGTAGATGATCTTGAAAGTCTCCAGTTGGTCAAGAGCGGAACGAACGAGGATGACAAGCGACAGCGCATTCTCACCCTAACCAAATGCGGACAAGGCCTCGCCGACAAGATTAACCAGCTAGCGAAGGTGCAGGAGCAGTGGCTGCGAACCGCAATTCCTTCCGACGATCTTACGCCGTTTTTAGATGCGCTCAAATCTCTCGAGGTACTGCTAGCCATATCAAGCAGTACCAAAGTCGATAATTCTGCTGGCCAAATATAAATCAATTGAACTAGATAGGTGCTGAAAGTTGACCTCGATAAGCAATAAGAAAAACGGAATAGAGACCTCACCCACATTACCTTCGCGCTTAGAACCGACACGATCTCCCATGATCAATGGCTCCCGTTGGGACCAAAGATACAGTCAGGAAGCTTGGTCGGAAATTCCCGACCCAGAGCTAGTCGACCTAGCAAAAGCGTTGAAAGCCGGTAAAGCCCTAGACCTTGGATGCGGGACAGGACGAAATGCATTGTGGCTAGCAAGCAAGGGATGGTCGGTTACCGGGGTCGATTCCTCTTACGTTGGCCTCTCCCAAGCGAGGGCGAGAGCGAGGCGGCTTAACCTGAGTTTGGAACTGCTTCACTACGATCTGACTGAATACATCCCGTCGACGGGGCAGTACCAGTTGGTAATCATTGCAAACCTCCATTTTGCCGAACCAATGAGAACGAAACTCTTCGAGATAGCAAAGTCATCCCTAGCGACTGGCGGTTACATCTATTTCCTCGGCCGGCACAAGGACTCAGTCGGTCATCGGGGACCGTCCGATCCAGATCTACTCTTCACCGAAAAAGAACTCCGAGACAGGCTAGCTGGATTGGAAATCGTATCCATATCCAAAGTCGATCGCAATTCCGCCCCAGAGCGTCCGGCTTCGACGAACGTCATCGGTTGGGCCAAATGCATTGGTTGAAGCGGGCAAACTGATCGAAAAAACATACACACCAAAAAAGAGACTGGGTTACAAGCTCGAGACCAAAAGAATCATCGATTCAAAAGGAACAAAAAATGCCGACTGAAGCCAAGAGAACAGATCAGAACAAAAAACTCGCCCTGGTGGTGATAGCCGCCGCCCAATTGATGGTGATGTTAGACCTCACAATAGTCAACATTGCCCTTCCATCGATTCAGCGAGAGTTGGGCTTCTCAACCACGAACCTTGCTTGGGTTATCGACGCCTACGTGCTGACATTTGGGGGCCTTCTTCTTCTCGGAGGGAGAACCGGGGATCTCTTTGGTCGGAAGAGGATGTTTATCGTTGGAATCGCCTTATTCACCGCCTCGTCACTCGTTGGCGGACTAGCAACCGACCAAGGCTGGCTCATTGTAGCGAGGACTATTCAGGGAATCGGGGCAGCTATCGCTTCTCCAACCGCCCTTTCGTTGATCACAGCGACCTTCGACGACGGTACTCGAAGGCACAAAGCGATGGCGGTTTACGCGGGGATGTCGGCCGCAGGTGGAGCGCTGGGACTCTTGCTGGGCGGCGTCCTGGTCGACTTCTTCTCCTGGAGGTGGGTACTTTTTGTAAATGTTCCGATAGGCACCCTGCTGCTGCTTCTATCGCCTAAGGCACTTAGGGAAACTCCAACGGCAAATGACAGGCTGGACTTGCCTGGAGCGGTATCGGCCTCTGTCGGAATGGCCCTCCTCGTCTACGGCCTAATCCGAGTGCCCAGTTCGGGATGGACGAATCCAACGACCCTTGGCGTATTCCTCTCCGCACTCGTCGTATTGATTGGATTCGTTATTGTAGAAGCCAAGACCGACAGACCACTACTTCCCTTGGAGTTTTTGGCAAATAGAAACAGGAGCGGTGGATATCTCGTCATGCTCCTGTTAGGAGGAGCAATGCTTTCTCTACTGTTCTTCCTGACTCAGTTTCTGCAAGACATCCTCCATTACAGCCCGATTGACGCTGGATTCGCTTATTTACCGCTACCCATGATGGTCGCTTCTAGCAGCATCATCGTCTCGCGCCAAGTTAGGCGATTTGGAACGAGGCCATTTTTGACAATCGGCCCGCTATTCGTTGCGGTCGGCCTCTTTTGGGCCTCATACATAACCGTCAACTCTTCCTATCCGGCGATATTCGGGCCGCTAGTGACGGTCGGACTCGGTATGGGGCTGACCTTCGTAACACTAACTCTTAACGCAGTCTCCGCAGTAGCCCCCCGCGAATCCGGGCTAGCAAGTGCACTATTGAATACGTCGCAACAGATCGGGGGATCGCTTGGACTCGCCGCACTTGTTACCCTGATGGCAACGAGCACGGCCAACTCTATGAAAAGCGCCCAAGTCCTGATCAAAGCGGCGAGCAAAGCGGATCCGAGCGCTACGACAAGCGCATTAGCCAACCGTTTAGCCCTAAATGCATCGGTACACGGGTATCAGGTTGCGTTTAAGGCAGGGTCGATATTTGCCCTCGTAGCCTTTGTGGTTGCAGCATCAGTAATCAGATCCGCCACGAAACCAGCTTCGCATGCTGATATCCTGCTAGCGGAGGTCAAATAGCAGAGGTACCCGAAGATCCAGTTCGCTCGGCACCTTTCTTCACGTCCGCAACAAACGAAGAAAATGTCTAAACTCATCCGGTGTCCCAGGGGCAGCTTTGGGAAAAAACTAAATCTGGAAGGACATATCCGTGGGCCTCTCTATTGGCATTGTGGGTCTACCGAACGTGGGGAAATCCACGCTATTCAACGCCTTGACGCACAATGAAGTTCTAGCAGCCAACTATCCCTTTGCAACGATTGAACCAAACGTTGGAGTCGTTGCGGTGCCCGACGAACGTCTTGCCCGACTCGCAGGCCTTTTCGAATCAAAAGAGATCGTCCCCGCCTTGGTGACCTTCGTCGATATAGCCGGAATAGTCAAAGGTGCTTCTGAAGGCGAAGGTTTAGGAAACAAGTTTCTTTCCCACATCCGCGAAAGCGATGCGATCTGCCAAGTAGTCAGGGTATTTCAAGACCCAGATGTAATCCATGTCGAGGGAAAAGTATCGCCAAAAGGCGACATTGAGATAATCCATACCGAACTGATTCTCGCCGATATGCAGACGGTCGAAAATCGCATCCTAAAGTTGGCAAAAGAAGCTCGAAAACGGCCGGAATTAGCTCCGTCTCTTGCCGCAGCGGAAAAAGCCTTATCGGTTCTCAATGAAGGTCGAACAATATCTTCCGCCGCAGCAAGCGGGGAGATCGATCTATCCCTCCTATACGACCTCCATTTGCTTAGCGCTAAGCCATTCATCTATGTCTTTAACATCGATGAAGCATCACTCGACGACGAAAAGCTGCACGACGAACTCAGATCCCTGGTCACACCGTCAGAGTCGGTGATCCTATGCGCACAGATAGAGGCCGAAGTCGCAGGGCTCGATCCCCAAGACGCATTAGAGCTTCTTGCAAGCTATGGGCAGTCTGAATCCGGACTTTCCCAGCTAGTTCACGTCGGCTTTCGGACCTTAGGGCTACAGACCTTTCTGACCGCTGGGCCGAAAGAGTCACGAGCTTGGACGATCCATGTCGGCGACACTGCACCCAAAGCAGCCGGAACAATTCACACCGACTTCGAACGAGGTTTTATAAAGGCCGAAGTAGTCAGCTATGAAGATTTGATCGAAGCAGGAAGTATCCAGGCAGTAAGGGCCCTAGGCAAGGCTCGAATCGAAGGCAAAGAATATGTCATGAGGGATGGTGACGTTGTCGAATTTAGGTTTAACGTCTGACTCTTCGTCGCTAGCGACTCCCGCTCCGTAGCCTGCCCTCGTCCGGCAAGCTTGAAGGTTAGCCTCGTCCTTGTATGTAACGTTTACCCCAAAGCCTTCAAGATGAACTTCGCAACCTGATCCGCTTCGATTAAAAATGCATCGTGCCCAAAGTCCGAATGAATAGTGGTAAATAGTTCGGTTGTTGGAATCAATTCTGCCAGTTGATTCTGCTGCCACAGCGGATATAATCGGTCACTGTCCACGCCCGCTACAAAGGTCTTCACATCAATGGATGAAAGTACCTCGGCAAGACTGGCCCTCCCCCTCGCTATGTCGTGGGTATTCATCGCCTTTGACAACACCACGTAGCTGTTAGGGTCGAACCTCTCATTCAGTTTTACTGCATGATTTTCTAGGTAACTTTCAATTGCAAAGTTTCCGATCCCACTGGCATCTACGTCGCCTTGGAGCTTTCTCCCAAACCTCGACTGAAACTCCAGCTCGCTCCTGTAGCTGTACATCGCCAGCTTGCGAGCTATTGCCATCCCAGCAACCGGCCCAAGCCCGTCACCATGGCTGTAATAGTCTCCTCCAAAAAACAGCGGGTCAGACATAATGGTTTCTATCTGAATAGAACAAAGTGCTATCTGTTCCGCAGAGGCGGCGGCGGTTGCCGCCAATATTAACATGCGATCTACCAGTTCGGGAGCCATGATCGCCATCTCTAGGGCCCTCATACCACCCATCGAGCCACCCACGATACCAGCCCACCGGCTGATGCCAAGTGCTTTAGAGAGTTCGACGTCTACCACTACCTGATCCCTGATCGTAATCTCCGGGAATTGAGACCCATAGGCCCTCGAAGTGCCCGGCCTATCTGAAGCCGGTCCGGTAGTTCCTTGGCAACCACCAAGAACGTTGGGGCACACGACAAAGTACTTGTCGGTATCGATGGCTTTTCCAGGTCCGACCTGGTGGTCCCACCAGCCTGGTGTAGGGTGCCCACTCTCCGCCGGCCCTGCGGCGTGAGAATCCCCGGTTAGAGCGTGAAGTACTAAGACCGCATTCGATCCCTCAGGATTGAGACTTCCCCAAGTTTCATAGGCAACTACGACGCGAGAGAGCGAACCACCCAGTTCCAGTCGAAGTGGCGGGAAGTTGAACAGCTCAGCGAACTTCCGATTCCCAGGTGAAGAAGAGGGGCCGTAAACGGCCCGCTCTAAAACCCTTCTTCTCCCCTGTTCGCTCTCCTGTCGAGTCACCCCTTGGTTGCTACCCTAAATCCTGTCTCGAGATCAGCGATGATATCGTCGATACTCTCAAGTCCAACCGACAGCCTGAT
Source organism: Acidimicrobiaceae bacterium (assembly GCA_013044475.1). Taxonomy (GTDB): domain Bacteria; phylum Actinomycetota; class Acidimicrobiia; order Acidimicrobiales; family Acidimicrobiaceae; genus JABEUN01. Next base: position 11,003 of record JABEUM010000180.1, read on the forward strand.
CATGTCCTCGGACACACCCGAAGCAAGCTGCTCTTCTGCAGTCAGCTGAGAATGTGTTGTCGAAGCGGGATGTATAACCAACGAACGCACGTCTCCCACATTAGCCAGATTTGAGTGCAGTTCGAGCGAATCAACGAAGGCTTTGCCCGCTTTCAGGCCACCCTCAATTCCAAAGCTAAGTATCGCTCCAGATCCCTTTGGAAGGACAGTCTTGGCCCGCTCGTTCCACTTTGAAGACTTCAGCCCTGGATAATTTACCCACTTTACCTCGGCTCGGCTCTCAAGATACTCGGCCACCTTAAGTGCATTGGAAGCGTGGCGTTCCATCCGCAAAGATAGTGTTTCAATCCCTTGAATGATCAAAAAGGCGTTAAAGGGCGAGATTGCCGAACCAAAGTCTCTCAAACCTTGAAGGCGTGCCTTAATAGCGAATGCCCCCGGACCTAGCGCTTCCCAAAACTTGAGACCATGATAGGAGGGATCTGGCTCCGAAAATCCCGGATGCCTTGGGCTCTCGCCAAAATTGAAAGATCCTCCATCAACAATTATTCCCGCTATCGAAGTGCCATGTCCACCAAGAAACTTGGTGGCAGAATGCACTACGACATCGGCACCGTGTTCTAGCGGTCGAGCAAGATAGGGAGACGCCAGTGTGTTGTCAACGATCAATGGCAAAGAGTGCCGATGTGCAAGCTGAGAAAGGCCCGCAATGTCGAGCACATCGCCTTTTGGATTTCCAATCGTCTCCCCGTAAAAGGCCTTTGTATTCTCCTGGATCAGACTCTCCCACTCGGAAAGATCATCTGGGTCCGATACGAAACTAACCTTTATCCCAAGCTTCTCCATGCTGTAGCGAAAAAGCGAATAGGTTCCGCCATAGAGGGACGATGATGACACTATATGGTCGCCAGACGAAGCAAGATTTAATATTGCTAGAGTCGCCGCAGCCTGACCGGAGGAAGTGGCCAGCGCCGCTACTCCGCCTTCAAGGGAAGCTATGCGCTCTTCCATGACTGCCTGGGTTGGATTCATGATTCTGGTATAGATATTCCCTGTTTCGCTCAGTCCGAACAGCGCTGCGGCGTGATCGGAATCTCTAAACGAAAACGAAGTCGTCTGATAGATCGGAACTGCACGCGCCCCCGTCGTGGGGTCTGGCACTGCTCCAGCATGAATCTGACGAGTCTCGAAGCCTTGAGTGTTTGAAGTCATAGTCCTACAGTATAAGAATTGTTGACTATTTTCATCACCTTTTCCAGACCAGATTAGCTTTTGGAGCAAATTTAGCTTCCACCAGCACAGTCAGAGAATATCCGAATGCCCCGGCGCCATTGGCCCTCGACAAGCGGCCCTCGAATATTGGTCAGAGACACCTACTGTCGGGACAACCTGATCTTTGGTCACCTTGACCCCGTCACCAAAGCCTGTTTGTGTAGAATCGTTTCCGATCAGTTCACCTCGAAGTTACTCTGGCTTCAACAAATGAAGCTATCATCTCGATCAAAGATTGGAGGAAAACCTGAAAACCCCTGAAGTGCTATTTTTGTGCGTACACAACGCTGGCAGATCCCAAATGGCTGCGGCTCTGATGAATCACCAAGCCAAAGGGAGGGTAAAAGTAAGATCAGCTGGAAGTGAACCCGCTTCCGATCTTAATCCCACAGTTGTCCTAGCCCTCGCCGAAATCGGTATAGATATTTCAAGCGAGAAGCCCAAACAACTCGCTAATGAAACCATTGGAGAAGTTGACGTGATCGTAACTATGGGCTGCGGCGAATCTTGCCCGGTCTACCCGGGCAAGAGATATTCAGACTGGCAAATCGAGGACCCAGCAGGAAAAAGCATCGAAACTATCCGAGCAATAAGGGATCAGATCGATCAACTTGTGAAGTCTCTTCTGGATGAACTGCTGGGCCCGTAGAAAGCCCCTTACTTCACTGCTTCTTTAATGCGATCGCCGAGTACGTCAAAAGTGTGCATTCCAACTTTTGAGGCATGCGGTGCCTCCCACGGGGCTGCCTCGATCGTAACGTTCGCATCGGAAAATCCCTCCGCCCACCGCCGGTTAGCCGATGACCTGTCAAACTCGAAGTCCTTCTGTGAACCTTGTGGTGTAGAAGGGCGATAGATCAGATGGGCCACATGGATGTTAGCCGGGCAGGCGAACTCTCTTAGCTCGTCCAGCATTGCATCTTTCCGAAGGTCTTCGGGCAGCGTATTCAAGAACATCTGAACCTGCCGACGCATATCGTGACGGCCCTTTTCATTCGTTGTAACCGCTCTGGTGCGGCTCGAATACCTAATATCCTTTTCTCGTTCAGCGACTTCATCTAGCGAAGTCGGCACTTCACCGGTGGCGGGGAAAAGGTCTACCTGAAAGACAAGACTGTCTTTTCGCGGCTTTTCGTTCATCATGTACTCGAGGGGCGTATTCGAAACTAGACCCCCATCCCAATAGAGTTCGCCATCTATTTCCACCGGTGGAAATCCGGGGGGTAGTGCGCCCGACGCCATAATGTGCTCTGGAATGATCTCCGTATCAGCACTATCGAAATAGATTAGATTTCCCGTTGAGACCTGCACCGCCCCAACAGAGAGGCGCACGTCTCCAGAATTTATAAGGTCAAAATCAACGAGCTCAAGTAGGGTAGTTTTGAGCTGAGAGGTGTCATAGAAGCTAAGGGGCTTGGGACTGGCAGCCCACTCCAAAGGGGCCCGTGGGCGAAAAAATCCTGGCTGTCCAAATGCAATGCTGCTTGCCGCTCCGACCTTTTTCTGAAACGCCTCTGGCAAGTCGAACGGGATAATACCAAAACCCGCGGTTGGCTCAGTAACTCTGTCCCAAAAAGCCTTCAGCCTTTCAACCCGCATTTCTGGCGGATTCCCGGCAATGATTGAGGAGTTAATCGATCCGATTGAAACACCAATAACCCATTTAGGGTGCATGTTGTGCTCAGCCAATGCCGCATAAGCTCCGGCCTGATAGGAGCCTAGCGCACCTCCGCCTTGGAGCAAGAGAACGACTCGAGGGTCGGACAGTACCGTAAGATCATCTTGATCTGGCTTTACGGTCAATTTTAGTTCCTTTCACCTGCGGCAATCTTTCTTAGATCGCCGAATGCCATTCCCGAAATGGACTTTACCTAGGTAGAACTAGATCATAGAATCAACAACTCAAGATGGCCTGAGTGACCGACAATACGAGCCATATTATTAGTCGGAGGGCTAATAGGAGCCTGCGGGTCGAGCAATGGCAGATGCCTCATTAAATCTGGCGGCCGAAGCAGGCACTGAAAAGCATCTAGTTCTAGGTTGTAGAGCAAGCCGTTTTCTAATAGACACTGGGTAGCCGAAGGAATTCATGATAAAGCGCGGATCAGGGCAAAAGTTCTCCCTCTGCTCTGGATCGATAGCCGCCAATGGGGTGACAGAAATCGATTTTATGACAACCCGAGCCACAATTGACAATAGCTAGGGTATAGACCCACAGCGGCTGCTCGCTCTTAGCCGCCGCTGGGACTGCGCTGAAACCCTAGATTGAGACACGGAGGATAGCTTCAAGTGGAGGAACAGGGGGGGAAGCCCAGAAGAAGTGCGTCAGTAGGACCCGCCGGACCAACGAGACCAACCAAACCCGCTAGTTCGTCGGCCGACAAATCCAAAGCGGTCAGACGCAAGCGAGGTGGTCATAGGATCGTCACGGCGATAGGCCACCGGGTCAACGCCTTAGGTTATCTACCGAAGTGGTTCCTTTTGGCGTCGGTGATTGGAGTTATCGCAGGTTTAGGTGCCTCCCTATTCTACGAGTGCCTGTCATTGTCGACCTCGTTCTTCTTGGGGTTCTTAGCTGGATACCACCCACCAACTCCCGCCGGAGAAGGGGGGCTAACCGGCTCTTTGAGCTACCTCCGAGCGTGGGCCATCCCGCTGGTGGTAACCCTGGGAGCGCTGCTCTCGGGAATCTTGGTATTCAAGTTGGCCCCAGAGGCCGAAGGTCACGGTACAGACGCCGCTATCGACGCAGTTCACCACGATCCCCGAGGAATCCGGCTAAGAGTGGTATTCGTCAAAATCATCGCATCTGCCTTAACTATTGGTTCTGGGGGCTCCGGAGGACGAGAGGGGCCCACGGCGCAGATCAGCGCAGGGTTTGGATCACTACTCGCGAGAGCTCTTGACCTCCCTCCAACAGACGGGCGAATTGCAGTCTCGGTGGGAATCGGGTCAGGTATTGGAGCAATTTTCGGTGCACCGCTCGGAGGAGCGCTAATAGCTGCCGAAATCGTCTATCGAAACGACTTCGAATATGAAGCTCTGCTTCCCGGCGCACTTGCGTCGATAGTCGCTTTCGCTATCTTTGGCGCCTTTTTTGGATATATGCCACTATTTTCGGTCCCAGGGGGATACCACTTCGACCACCCATCGCAGCTCATCTGGTTTGCCGTCATCGGGATTCTGGCTGGCGGAATTGGAATTCTTTATTCACGATCCTTCTATGGAATGGTTTCATTCGTCCACAAGTGGCCCATCTCGCCCATGCTTCGCCCTGCATTGGGCGGTTTGGGCGTTGGCCTCACAGCCCTAGCTCTTCCCGAGGTACTTGGTACCGGTTACGGCTGGGTCCAAAAGGGCATTTCAAACCAGCTTCTACATACTCCGCTGATCCTAGTTCTTCTCTTGCCCTTGGCCAGGATCCTAGCTACTTCATTTTCAATCGGTACCGGCGGATCCGGGGGTGTTTTCGGACCGGGAATGGTCATCGGAGCTTTTACTGGCTTAGCAGTTTGGAGGGTTCTAGAGCCGATAGCCCCCGGCGTTGGCCATAGTCCGGCACCGTACGTAATCATTGGCATGATGGCTGTTTTTGGGGGAATCTCCAGGGCACCAATTGCGGTGATGATCATGGTTGGCCAAATGACCGGGAGCATGGGCGCTATTGCTCCCGCCATGGTGGCGGTCGCAATCTCTTGGTTTATCGTCAGCCACTTCGATGACTCAATTTATAGGTCACAACTACATTCACGCGACGATGCCGCCCATGCTTTGACGCAATTTGGACTCCACCTCCTGGCGTACCTGCGGGTCTCGTCCATAGCTACTACCCCTCTGTTGGTTTTAGACGAGACAACAACCGTAGATACCGCCTATGAAGAGTTGACTCGCGCCGATCTCCCCGGAGCGCCAGTGGTTAACGGGAATTCCCAGTACCTAGGTACCATCGATACCCAAGCGCTAGCGGAAGTGATCGACCACCCTGAAGATATGACGATTAAAGCATTCGTAAACTACGAAGTACTTTCGGTCCCGGAGGCGGCATGGCTTGATGTCGGGCTGGAGGCCCTTACCAAAGCTGAGAAGCACTGGGTTACAGTAACTAACTCTGGCGGAAAAGTTGTAGGCATACTCTCCATTGGTGACCTGGTGGCTGGGTACCGGCGGGTGCTTGAGCAGAATATTGGTGAGACATCCCAAATCACAGATACTATCGTTGCCTATCAGGAGATAGTCGGCGCTAACTCTGTAATTGCTTCCAAGCGAGTGGCAGAAGCTGGCCTCCCTCTTGGTTGCATTATCGCCACGCTAAGCAGGAATAACGAACTCATTTTCGTCAATGGTCAGAGCGAAATCCGACCTGGCGACATTATCAGCATCTTGGTAACTAAGACGAAACTCGACGAGGTCAGGATGATGGTAACTTAACTCTGCATTTGTGATTCCAAATTATTCGCTCTGCAACTTTGGGTAGTGGACTAAGAATACCAAGCCTTCAAGGCTAACAGTCGATGCGCTTGGCTCGCCGGTTGACCATTTCCCTCTACCGTGTCAATTCATGGCTAGCTCTTGAAGACAATCAAATGAACTCTCGATGCATCCGTACTTCTCCGGGCATATCCTACAGGCCAAGATTTCTCCAAAATCGAGCGACTCCGGTTCTCGAAAACTCTACGCCCGTATCCCTCGTGAACCTCTCACCCTCATCGACGGGCTTATGACTTGGACGGTTGGTTTGGGTTACCAGGTATTCCTTATGTCACGCCACATGACCAACTGGTCTACCACCGGCGAAACGATACCGACGGATGATATCGCTAGCTTCGGCTTGCAAAATAAGGAAATGAAGACGATTCCCGATTCGAGGTTCCTGCGCCGAATTAAAGGCAAATCCGTCAGGCAACGCTTCATGCTGGCTATCAGGGGGATAATGCCGCACACGGCAGGACTTCAAGCAAACCATGACAGCGCAAGTCGGACGAGGGCGACCGTCGAATCGCTTCAGTTCCGTCTCTATAGATCAGGCCGAAGACAGCGAAACGGCTGGACAGCAAAAAGAAAGAGGAGTAGCTACAAATGCGTAGGTATATTTTGGAGTGAAACGCTCTGGTTTTTTCGAGCAGACCTAGAGCTAGCTGGTCCAGATTTGAACTCGGCAACATTACTCGTCGATGCATTCGACCCACAATTGGCTAGCAAGCTAGTTCAGCCGGCGCCACTTTACCATCTCGGGGTCCGCAGGCTCAGGAGGAATAATAAAAGCGCTGCTGTAGATATGGTATGAACTTCCGGTTGCGTTGTAATCGAGGTGTATCACCATAACGGCACCAGCACGGGTCCGTTCTTTCGACCTCCAGTGAAAGGCTGCATCTTTGCCAAGTATTGCAGTTGATTCCAAACTCAATCCATCTCGAACAAGCGAATCCGAAATTACCTCGACCAACTCCTCAGCTGCGAGATCTCCCCAGACTGTACCAACTTGATAAGACCGGTTATCAGAGCTCCCGCCACCTTCAGCTAGTAGCAAGTAGTTCCCATCTGGAAGTCGCAGCTCAGGAAGGCTTGGGCCCGCTGGCTGATGTGAATGATCACGAGAAGGATTTATCTCCCTCTCCCCTAGCAACCTAACTATGACTCGAGTTGCAGATTCGCCCTGTGAAACTGCCACAGTCCACCCACGACCAGAGTCGATCGATCCCCAGCGCAGAATTAAAGGCCCGCCCTCTGTTTTGCGAATTGAAAACCGATGCGCCGCTTGGTCGGGAAGCTCGAACATCTCCATACCCATCAGTAGGGTTCGATAGCTATCCACCACCGCCTGGACGGGTTTTGCGATGAGATAGGTAACCTCGACCATAGGTCGCCGACCTGGGCCGGCGGGTCGTGCCAACGAAACTATCTCACGAGCCTCACCGAGAATCGGGATCTCAAAGCCAAGGTCGGGGACCTCTTGAAAACGGACTTCAAGCCTGCCCACACCGCTCGCCCCGGAAAACGCCCAGCTCTGATCGAAAAGGCTTAGCACCGCGTCGGCGGGTATCCAAGTCGAGTCCATAAAACCTCCCCGCAATCTATCTACGCTTGATCCCTCAGGAATCCGCTTCTGTAAGGCTATCGCCACCAGCACTTCCTATGCCATCTCGGAGTCAAGATATTTATAGAGTCGTTCACCGGTGGCCATATGAAAATGATCCCAACTGTCCAGAACCCAATGGATCCGGCGATCAGTCACCAGGATACTAAACCTCCTCATAAAAGCTCTCCCTGGTCTCTATCGCTGCGGGCAGGGAACCATTGAAGAAACCTTTGGCGGACAGAGCCGCAACTACTGCCCAAAGTCCAATTAGCAGTAGCGTCATGAACTTAGCCAGGTCAGTAATCGGGGTGTACTTAGTCGCTTGTCCTAATAGGTAAGTGGCAATGGTCATGACGCCAAGTGGGAAGGTAAACCCCCACCAGCCGAGATTAAAGGGGTGGCTCCTTTTGACAACGTAGCGAATCGTAAGAGCTATAGCACTTATCCACCACCAAAGACCGAACCCCCAAAGCACTAATCCAAAGACCACCCCAACACCATCCATCACCGCTCCCGTGGAAGCGAGAGTAGTGTGAGCAAAGACTAGTTTTGCGTCTGAACCTATTAGCAACATTCCAGCAGCGCCGGTTCCCAGTGGACCTAAGGTCAGCCAGCTTGTGACCGCCGAACTTGCCTCAGGGATACCATGGATTACCAACCGTACTAGCAGGGCACCAAGAACCAACATCGCAACCGGTACCGAGAGGGTCCAAAGGATGGCAGATGACCAAAGGACCCCAACTTGAGTCGCATGGTTCAGATGCGGAATGAGGAGGCCGCCGCTTACCGAAGTAACCTCGGCCGGAACTATCGGCAGTAACCAAATTGCAGTCATCTTGTCGATACTGTGCGACTGCATCGTGAACATGAGGTGTGGAATCACAAAACCGCTGGCCAGTGCGATTACAGCATCCGCTATAAAGATACCTAAAGATACTCCGGCGAAGTGGCGCCCAAAGAGACTATTACCGTATATTAGGGTACCGTTTCCAATGGTTGCCAAACCCATCGGTAGCGTGCCAAAAAACATCGACCTCTTCGGGTCCTTGAAAAGTGCAAAAACCGCCTTTGGGTCACGGACGAGCCGCGCCAATCCTGCCGCAGATAGCAGGACAAATAGGACAATGTTCACTATCCAAACTATCCGTCCCATACCAAGTAGAGCCGGGCTAAGCCTCGGCATTATAAGGGCGAGTACCCCGGTACCCATGGTCATTGCAAATAGATCAAAAGCAAATCGATCTACAAAGCGAGAGATGAAACCCGGGGCAGAAATATCCGTGGCCGCCAAGGATGAATCTTGTTCCACTGGGCCGGTAAAAGCTTGAAACCTTAATGTGTCACTCATAGCGCAAATACTAGGGTTCTACTGGCTTTATTGAAACTCAAATGTTCGAATGACTTATCATCACTATTCTAATATTTACCTCTTCAACTGGCCTTTATGAAATTAGCACACCAGTTACTGTAAAAAAGAAATCTCCAAGTAGTCACTTTGCCTGCCGGTGCTCGGCAATTTTCGAAGCCAAAGGATTCGCAGTGAGCATTGTGGATCAGTTTCCCCGAAAGGTCCGGGTCACAAAGTCCTGCCAGGTGCGAATCTCCTGGACTTGCGGTCGCTAGCAATTCCACTAGGTTGCTGTTTATCGATCGTTCAATTGCCTTGCCGTTGCCGAATGATCACCCACCGTTCGCACAGTTTGGGAATATGCTTCCATCTCCTGTTCATGAAACCTGCCTAAGTGTGCCTTAGGGTCAGTAGATAACGATGGTTCGCCTCAGTGATATGTTCCCCGAACTTACGCACGAGGCTTGCTCTCCCGTTCGATCAATTGCGTCGTCACCGATAGCATCGAGCTCACCCACGCCGAGGATGATCAAGGCTCACTCAAGTTGGCGCGAAAACTGCCTGGCCGAAAGGATCAGCCAAACCGCTCCCCTCACCCCCGCCTGAAGGTGGAGGCTTCGTGCCTCGCCGAAAAACTCGGGATTCCAGTCCGCTGCCGCCGATGTCCGCTTGATAGCTACGCCACGACCCATCGAAGGGTGATTTAGCCTTTTTCTGGATTCCCGTTTCTATGCCGCAACCAATGCTCAGGCACTGCCCCAGAGTTGTTACCTCGGAGACCTGCCGCCAGCGCTCTACCAGCGAATGCGAGTTCCACTCCCCCACTCAAAGATGACGATTGCTGCGTAGATATCTAGATTAGCCTCGTCTCCGCAAGCAGTAAAGATGAATACTGACCGGTTGGCTCGATTGGCCTTGTCGGTATGGCCGCACTCCTGGCAGGTAATCGACGTCCCCGGCGCTTCAGTTTCCGCCACGGCTCGGGAACTAAAACCTTCCTAGGATGACTGGAAGCCTTGTTTTGCAGTGAGAATATTACCGACACCGCCAGCAAAAAATACTCGAAAAATGGATCTCTCCAACTCATAGCTCCAGGTTCTCCAGGGGTCATCGGTCCAAAAGCGATACCCGACCCAATTGCAATTTCTTAGTGCATGATTGCTCGAACGAACCCTCCGATCGCCACCGAAGCGATCATTGAAAAAGAATAAGTTATAAAGTCAACTGCACTTCAAAGGCCACAACCAGTACTGAAGCTGACAATCCCCCCGATGCCGCGAACGAGGGAGACTGGCGGTCATAGAAAATCGCTCCGTCGACGACTTGAGACCAAAACGGACGATTTCCTATCTTGACAAGGGGCTTGCCGATGCAAATGAACAATAGCCAGTTTCACTCCGGCAGGAGACTTAGCTACGCACGCTGTGGAGAATCAAGCAAACTACCTCAACAGTCACTTCCTAAGCTCCTGCGGAAGGGCAAGCGAAGTCAGATCCCCGCTTATCCTTTTCCCGCAAAAGCGCAAATGGCAGCTTGGCCTAAAGAAATACCCTCATCGTTACATGAAACTCGCGTATTTCTAACCACGGGTAGCCCTTCGGAAATCAATGAATCGGTGACCAGTCCCAATAAAGTCTGGTTCATAAATACCCCGCCTGAAACGACGGCGGCGGCGAGTGAATGCTCACTAGCCAATCGAACCGTATTTGCTGATATGGCCTCAGACAGACCACGGTGAAATTTCAAGGAAATGAGCCCTGGTTCAACTCCAGCGATTCGATCCTGGATCGCCATTAAAAGCGCTGGCCTTGTAAGAATGACTCCGAACGACAGCGGAAACTCATAGCCTGCGAGCCTTGAGGCCTGCAATGAGGACAATCGTCCAAGGCAGTCGCGTGCCTTAGCCTCAAGCCACATGGCTGCCTGACCCTCGAAGCTCATCTCACCCACGAAACCGCAGATCGCCGCAAATGCATCGAATACTCTCCCGGCCGAGGTCGACTTGATAGCAAATCCCTTGGCCTCCCTCAAGGAGGAAATCCTGGACAGGAGGTCCATGTCAAAGTCGAATATTCTTGATGTCAATAGGCTCCAACTGTCGTCTTCGACTATCCCCGCCAAAGCCTGCAGCGGCCGCCTTGCCGACGCTTCACCCCCCAGAAGCAGAAATGGCTCCAAGGATGAGACCCGATCAAAACCCTTAGCTACCGAGCCAACAAAGAATTCTCCTCCCCAGATGGATGAGTCATCACCGTAACCCGTCCCGTCAAATGCAATCCCTACAACCTCGGTATCCAGCAGACCCTTCTCCAACAGAGCTGAGGCTATATGCGCTCGATGATGTTGGACGAGGTAGACCTCTTGCGCTCCAAACTCTTCGCAATATTTCTCCGCCAGTTGCGTCGAGAAGTATCCAGGATGCATGTCGGCACAGATTTGCAGCTTTTCTGAACTGACCCGGTACATGTCAAAAAGGTCTTTTACGGCGGACTCATGGGCTTGCTGTACGTCATAATAGGCCAAATCACCTAGATATGGCGATGAAACTACGTTGGACCCCGAAACTAGAGTGACCGAAGACTTGAGGTCAGCCCCGCAGGCCAATATCTCGCCGTCATATTCAAGTCTGGCTACAAATGACGGAGCGTAGCCCCTCGATCGTCTGAAAAACGACCTGCCCAGACTGTTGCAGACTAAAACGGAATCATCTAGTCTGCGTGCTATTGGTCGCTCCCCTTCCAGGAATGCATCCGCAATACCAGCAAGATTTAAAAGCGCCTCTTGCTCGTCCTTATAGATGGGCTCTGACGATCGATTACCGCTCGTCATCACCAGTACCTCCGGACAGCCCATGTCAAAAAGAAGATGCTGAATCGGGGTATTCGCCAGCATCACCCCAACAAGTTCCGTATCCGGAGCCACTCCAATAAATTCGCTCTTCTTCTGCAATAGGACTATCGGCGCGCTCTCGGATGAAATCAGTTCATCGGACTTGTCATCTGAAGCTGCTACCTTGCTGACTTGAGCCAGACCGGCCACCATGACGGCGAAGGCTTTTTCTTTCCTGAATTTCCTATTTCGCAAAAGGCGAACCGCCTCGGGATTTGCTGCGTCACAAGCCAGGTGATATCCGCCTAAGCCCTTTATAGCCACAATTTGGCCGACGCGAAGTGCATGCACTGTCATGGCTAATGCATCAACGCCACGAGCCAGCACCCCCGAAAAACCATCACCGCCCGAATTAGTTCTAAACCCGACGTTAGGTCCACAATCCCAGCACGCAGTTGGTTCTGCATGAAAACGTCTATTTTGAGGATCTTGGTACTCCAGCCGACACGAATCACACATTGGCCAACCCGCCATGGTGGTGTTTGCTCGATCGTAAGGCAGCCTCTCGATAACCGAATACCTGGGCCCACAATTCGTGCAGTTTATATATGGATATCGGAACCTGCGATCCGATGGATCTCGCATCTCGGATAGGCAGTCTGGACAACTAGCAAGGTCTACAGAAATTTCAACGGACGCGGTGCCAGAGTTTGCGGAATCAAGTATCGAAAAACCTGAAACCCGCTCGGCATCTACCTCGCTAAAGGACACGCCAGCAACTCGTGCGGCTGGCGGCAAGTCGGCGAGCAACCACGCAACGCTGGAATCTATGCTATCGACGCCTACCTCGAGATAAACGGTAACACCCTGTGGATCGTTTCGAACCCACCCAGATAGCCCCCCAGCAATAGCGCGTTTATATATATGCGGGCGAAAGCCAACCCCTTGAACTATCCCAGATATGTGGACTAGAAATGCCAAATTAACTCAAATTCTCAAGACTGAAAAAAGACACCCGAAGCTATTAACTCGAGAGATCCATATTCTTTCCCCTGCCAGCTGCAAGAACCTCTCCAACGGCCCAGGAATTACGCATGCCGAGCCTCCGTCCTACACCGCATAGAAAACGCGTTCCGCCATTCGCTCTAGACACCTTGCCTTCATGCTATAGCCAATCCCGGGCCGTCAGAAATCCGCTCCTTTGCTCTTATATGCACTTATCCGGAGGATCGCACAATCGAGCTTCGTCTTTACAATGTACGCAATTGCGAGCCCAGCCTGCAGAGTCCGCTTATTCCATGGGAGCTCGCATCGGTAATCGCCATCATTCTGGCATCGATCATCAATCCTGGAGACTCACTTCGCCCGGATAACAAATAAACAGAAACTCGACAAATTGGTTTCGAACATTAGCTTCGATTCTCAATCACCATTTGCGGGGATTCCGGTCCATGAAGCGACCGCTTGCCTCCCTGTGAGTCAGCCAGCATGCGCTAGTAAGCGAGCGGCCCATAATATGCAGCTAAGTAATGGCTTTAGCGATCCTGCTGGCTGCAAAGGACGGACGCAGCTAAAAGTTGAGGCTTAACCGTGCGAGTTTATGAGGTTGGCAGTAACGGGGCGAAAGCTTTGGTCCACCGGAGCGAAGCCAGAGTAACTAATTCTGGCGCATTCCCACTGCAAGGTATTTCTTTTGGGATCGGACAACTCCGTTAAGTCGACGAGGTGATATGCTCATCCGATGCTTGATCACCTGGCCATAGAGGTCGCAGATGTGGATACCTCGGCAGAATTCTACCTGGAGGTCTTGGCTCCAATTGGCATCGCTCAGTCAACTCGATTGGAGTTCGAAGGCGAGGTAACAATTGGACTTTCGGGACCTAGTGGCCCCGCTAGTTTCTGGCTCAACCCGACCCAAAACCTAGAAACTCGAGAGGTCCATATAGCGTTTAAAGCAAAGGACGTCGCAACGGTTGACGCAGTCTATAAAGCAGCCCTGAAGGCTGAAAAGGAGGTAATCCACGCACCAAGAGAATACCCGGAGTATCACCCTGGGTATTATGCGGTATTCATAAGGGACCCAGACGGGCACAGTGTAGAAGCGGTTTTCCACGGTCGTCCGAACGCCTCGGTTCCAGAAGTTGAACAATACTAGCTAATACTTCTCGTCCCGTCGACTTTCGGGCGATAGCTGATCCACCAACGCTCAACCGTGGAAACAGTGGAGCACTCCATTTGCCGATCCATAAATGCCTATCGCGGCAAACAAACTCTCGAACGAGCAAAACAACTGGCCAGGAACGGCTTCACCCCCATTTGCAATCACCCCAGCCCATCCAGAAACCCGGAGGAAAAACGGTGAGAAAAGGATGAGGGAGTAGGCCAAGAGTGCCTAATATACTTGGACATCCTACTATTGTATGTCCTATGACTGAAATTGCGCCTTTGTCCCGCCCCCTTTACCGCCCGAAGAACCCAATACGCTTTATAACTGCTGCCAGTCTTTTTGACGGACATGACGCGGCTATAAATATCATGCGCAGACTCCTGCAATCCCAAGGGGCCGAAGTCATTCACCTCGGTCATAACCGCTCCGTCGACGAGGTCGTCTCCGCCGCCATTGAAGAAGACGTTCAAGGCGTAGCTATCAGCTCATACCAGGGAGGCCACATCGAGTACTTCAAGTACTTGGTGGATCGCCTGAGCGAAGAGGGCCGCTCAGACATCAAAATTTTTGGGGGCGGCGGCGGCGTCATCGTAAAAGATGAAATTGCCGAGCTCGAAGCATACGGTGTCGACAAAATCTTTTCTCCAGACGATGGTCAGATTCTCGGTCTTGAAAGAATGATCAATCTGCTCATTGAGTCGTGCGACGTGGACTTGAGCATCGATCAACCCTTCAAGATTGAAGATCTGGCATTGGGTAAAACGGTCTCTTTGGCTCGCATAATTACGGCTATCGAAGCAGGTAAACTCGCGGATAATCTCAAATCCGAAATAGCAACTTTAGCTCGCGCCAAGGTTGTACCCGTGGTCGGAATCACTGGTACAGGCGGGGCGGGGAAGTCCTCTATCACGGATGAATTAATCCGCCGTTTCCGCCTCGACCAGCAGGACAAATTGCGAATCGCTGTCTTGGCGGTGGATCCCACTCGAAGGCGAGGGGGGGGAGCCCTACTAGGTGATCGAATACGGATGAATTCGATCGATTCTCCACAGATCTACTTCCGCTCCTTCGCCACACGGGGCTCATCATCGGAAATTCCACCGCCGATTCCGTCGGTACTAGAGGCGTGTCGAGCATTTGGTTTCGACATGATCATCGTCGAAACACCAGGGATCGGCCAAGGCAACGCCGACATAGTCGATGTCGCCGACGTCTCCCTATATGTAATGACGCCGGAATTCGGAGCTGCATCGCAACTCGAGAAGATCGACATGTTAGATCTTGCCGACCTAGTTGCGATAAATAAATTTGATCGCAGGGGCGCCGACGATGCATTGCGTCTAGTCGAGCGGCAATGGGCGCGCAACCATTTCGGTCAGATCAGCGACAAGAGCGAACTACCAATTTTCGGAACCATCGCCTCCCGCTTCAACGACAATGGCACCACGGCCCTATACCAGTATCTACGAGACGCTCTGGTTGAACGCGGACTCTCTGCGCAGCCTCCAGTCCTTGCCCCCGCACAGTCTAGGACTTCGACTAGCTCATCACCAATTGTCCCCTCCGACCGGGTCCGGTACCTCGCTGAGATCGGCGAGACTGTGCGGCGCTACCATGAAGCCACAGAACAGCAGGCCGAATCGGTTCGCAGGTGGACGCAGGTAAGCAGCACATTGCGGCTTTTCCAAGAGGCCAGCAAAAACAGCCCGTCCGAACCCCTTGCCCAGTTAGAGGTGGACTTAAGCAAGTCTGTCTCGCCCGAAAGCCGTGCACTGTTAGAAAACTTCGATCACGTTCGAACAGACTACAGCCAAGATGACCTTGTTACCTCGACAAATGGAGGCAATCGAACCACTCCGCTTCGTCGATTGTCTATGTCGGGAACTTTAATCTCCAGAGTAGCGATGCCCCGTTTTACTGATCCCGCAGAGCTACTACGTTGGCTGAGAGCAGAGAATCTGCCGGGTTACTTCCCCTTTACCGCCGGAGTGTTCCCACTGAAACGGGATAATGAGGATCCGGCCCGAATGTTCGCCGGTGAAGGCGACCCTATGCGAACCAACCGTAGATTTCACCTCTTGTCGCAGGGTCAGCCAGCGACCCGGCTTTCGACTGCCTTCGATTCGGTAACTCTCTATGGCCGTGATCCAGCGACACCTCCGGACATCTACGGCAAGATCGGGACATCCGGGGTTTCGATTGCCACGCTCGACGACATGAAAGCTCTATACGACGGTTTTGACCTCTGTGATCCCACCACGTCGGTTTCGATGACAATAAATGGTCCCGCTCCGACTATCTTGGCGATGTTTATCAACACCGCAATAGATCAGCAAATCGAATCTTTTACTTCTGAGCACGGTCGGAAGCCAAATGAAGAGGAAGCCGCCAGCCTAAAGGCAATGACCCTTAGGACGGTCCGCGGCACCGTTCAGGCCGACATTCTAAAAGAGGACCAGGGGCAGAACACCTGCATCTTCTCGACAGAATTCTCACTCGGAGTAATGGGAGATATCCAACAGTACTTCGTTGACAATCAAATGGAGAACTTCTATTCGGTTTCGATCTCTGGATATCACATCGCCGAAGCCGGTGCAAACCCAATTACACAACTTGCCTTCACGCTCGCCAATGGATTCACATACGTTGAGTCCTACTTGGCCCGTGGCATGTCGGTCGACCAGTTTGCCCCGAATCTCTCCTTCTTCTTCTCAAATGGAATGGATCCGGAATATAGCGTGATTGGAAGAGTCGCCCGAAGGATCTGGGCGATAGTAATGCGTGATCGATATGGCGCAAATGAGCGCTCACAGCGACTCAAATACCACGTTCAAACGTCTGGCCGATCTCTGCACGCCCAGGAAATGTCGTTCAACGACATTCGCACGACACTCCAGGCGCTTTGCGCTATCTACGATAACGCAAATAGTCTGCATACCAACGCCTACGACGAGGCAGTAACGACCCCGACTACGGAGTCCGTGCGACGAGCCTTGGCGATCCAACTAATCATCAACAAGGAATGGGGTCTAGCGGTCAACGAAAATCCTTTGCAAGGCAGCTTCATAATCGAAGAACTAACCGACCTAGTTGAGCAGGCTGTGTTAGCTGAACTAGATCGAATTTCTGAAAGAGGCGGCGTCTTGGGGGCGATGGAGACCGGCTATCAGCGCGGGAGAATTCAAGATGACTCGATGATCTATGAGCAAGCGAAGCACGATGGAAGTCTGCCAATTATCGGTGTAAATACTTTTCTCGCACATGATGATCACGAATCGTCCCATGTGGTTGAGCTAGCTCGAGCAACCGAGGAAGAGAAACGGGGTCAAATTGAGCGACTTGAAGACTTCCATTCTCGTCACGCCGAGGAAGCAGAGAAGGCTTTAGCTGATCTTCGGCACACTGCGCTTAAAGGCGGGAACATCTTCGAAGAATTGATCGAAACCGTAAAAGTGGCGTCACTAGGCGAGATTACTCAAACTCTGTTCGAGGTCGGTGGAGTGTACAGAAGAAACGTATAAGGTTGCGATCACTTCCTCCCCTCAATGACAATCTAGAGTCTCAGCTCGTGAGGTCTAGCTGCCTCCAACTGATCAAAGAGGAGTGAGTTCATATGAATTTGCGTCAAATGATCCATCTTTTGCATCAGAGGCAAAAGACATGATAAACAAAGGTCACCGAGATGGTCCTCGTTAGCTTGACAAGCACCTCGGGAAATGAGATGGGGCCCGACTCGCTGGATTCCAGCTCGGTTGCGGAAATCAGCTAACCATACTTGGTAGCCTTATACCCGCCCGCCGTCCTTGCTAGAGTGCCAGAACATTTAACCGTTGACTCCAGAATTTGGGAGAAAAGTATATGACAATAGCCACTCCATCCAATTTTGATCCAGTGCAAGAGGCGAGAAAACAGTGGCAAGCCCGGTGGCCTGAAGCCGCAACCGCAATGGCCGCGGCTACGTCGGTGATGCGGGCACAGCAGATAGTCCTTAGGGCCGTGGATAGCGCCCTCAAACCTTTTGGACTGACTTTTGCGAGATTCGAAGCCCTTGTTCTACTTTCCTTCACTCGCTCTGGACAGCTTCCATTAGGGAAGATGGGGGAAAGGCTGATGATTCACCCGACGAGCGTCACGAATATAGTTGATCGGCTGGTAGGTGACGAGCTAGTTGAAAGAATCCCACATCCTAAGGATCGAAGAACTATCCTAGCCAGGATAACTCCTTTAGGGCTTTCGTTGACAGCTGACGCGACTAAAGCGGTGAACGCAATACGGTTCGGTGTTGATGGATTGAGCGAGATCGATCAGGAGATGATGATCGTCCTAATCGGAGGATTGCGCAGATCGGCTGGCGACTATGCCAGCTCTGAGCGTACGTAGTTCCGGGCAAGTCCGAACCACCGCGACCCTGCTATACCCCATCCAGCCTGATCAGAGCATTATTTCGAGGTGGCAATTTCTCACCACGCCCACCAGCCTTTTCACGATCTTCCTTGAATCCAGTTTCTGCCATCAATACAATTCCACTGGATGTGATCGCTAGAAAACTGAGCTACATGGCTCCCAAAAGATTCTTTGGCTGCTTGAATCGTGGTTCATCGGTTTTGCCTTGGTCTTCATTTTGGAGGCTTCAGTGTTAGGTTTTGGTTGCACAAGGTATTTGTCCGAGTTCCGCTTGCAAGCGGGCTGGTGGATTTCAGTCGACCTTATGAGCCTTGCCATTCTACCTTCACATTCAGTACCGCTGTCTACTCGTAGTTTTATCCGTTGTAGACAAGCGGGACTTGGATAAGGTGCATTATCAATAAGGGGGTAACTAAATGATTAGGGTGCGGCTCTTTTGAAGTGACGCTGCTGTAGGCCCTGACAGTCATCGGCTGAGGTCTGTTTGATACACCGTTTACCATGTCAGACCCCTTGTGCTGTGCTAATCTGTAGTGATCAACAACTACAGATAGGAGCATGAATGACTGCTGCTGGACATCCTGTCAAGCTCTCGGTACTGCGGGGCACGCTGATAATGTTTCGACGCCGGTGCAGCAAGCCCAACTGTCGCTGCGCCGCTGGCAATCCCCACGAGAGCCCAGCACTGGCGTATACCGAGAACGGGCGGACTAAAACTCTTACATTGACCGATGTCGAGGTGCCTGAGGTTGCTGCTGCATTGGCCCGTTACGAAAAAGCAAGATCCGACCTTGATCAGGCGGCAGATGCTGGTATAGCAGATTTGCGTATCCGCCTCGCTACGCCTCGGCAACGGCGGCACAAATGACTCAAGATCCGGTAGCGTCGAAAAGTTCACCCTATAAAAGATCGCTGGAATGCTTCGAAGCAGTCGTTGGGTGGTTGAATAGTGAAGAGGTCCCATGGTTATCGCACGGAGACCTTGAGGCCCAGCTGGACATGAAGGGCCGAGAGCTGCTCCGACAACTTTTTCAAGATCACCTGGACTTACGCGCCGAGCGCGAGACGAGGCTCAACGGAGTCGTCGATGCCGAGGGAGTCTCACGGGGATCCATCGAACCGAGCCATGAGCGTTGCCTCGCCACGATATTCGGCGAAGTCGAAGTCCGGCGCCTCGCCTATCGCAGGCGCGGGCTCGCTAACCTACATCCGGCCGATGCTTTGTTAAACCTTCCTGAGGAGCGTCACTCACATGGGATACGGCGCCTCGCAGCCATCGAAAGTGCACGTGGCTCCTTCGACGGAGCGGTCGAGGCTATCGAACGTGCTACAGGACAACAGGTAGGCAAACGCCAGGTCGAACGGCTTGCAAGCCGGGCGGCGTCTGACTTCGATGAGTTCTACGTCAAACGGTCCCAGAAAGAGAGCGATCCGGGTGACGTGCTGGTTCTCTCCTGTGATGGCAAGGGCATCGTCATGCGTCCCGATGCGTTGCGCAAGGCGACCGCAACAGCCGCGGCCAAGACCACCTGTAAGCTCGAGACCCGGCTCTCCAAAGGTGAAAAACGCAATCGCAAGCGCATGGCTGAGGTCGGTGCCGTCTACGATGCTACTCCCGTTACGCGTACTTCAGCCGACATCCTTCCCGCAACAGATACCAAGGACTCCAAGACCACGCCTGGACCGACTGCACACAACAAATGGCTCACCGCATCTGTCCTTTTGGATGCTTCATCTGTCATCGGCCAGATCTTCGATGAAGCGGAGCGCCGGGATCCTGAGCATATACGCACCTGGGTGGCCCTTCTGGACGGGAACAACCACCAGATAGAACGCATCAAGGCCGAAGCCCGAACACGCAAGATAACGGTGTTGATTCTGATCGACCTCGTCACCATGTGCTCGAGTACCTCTGGAAGGCCGTCTGGTGCTTCTACTGAGAAGGTGATCCTGAAGCCGAGGACTGGGTACGCCGCCAGGCACTGGCAGTCCTTGATGGAAAGGCAACCCGAGTCGCCGGCTCTATCCGCCGGGCTGCTACCAGGGCAAGTCTGGAACCCATCAGTCGTGCTGGTGCTGATACTTGCGCCACCTACCTCAGCAATAAGGCCACCTACCTCGACTACCCGAGGGCTCTACGACAAGGCTGGCCAATTGCAACCGGGGTCATCGAGGGTGCCTGTCGCCATCTAGTGAAAGACCGCATGGACCTTACCGGAGCTCGCTGGGGACTCAAAGGGGCCGAAGCGGTATTGAAGCTCCGGGCATTACGCAGCAACGGTGATTTCAACGATTACTGGCGCTATCACCTCTCACGAGAACAGCAACGCATCCACCAGTCTCGATACGCCGACGGCATAATCCCTCAGGCAGCGTAAGCCCCGAAGGAGGTCACTTGAAAAGAGCCGCACCCAAAATGATTAGGCGGATTGACTTTTACGACACTGAAAGTACCAGGTCCAAAGGGAAGGTCGGCGGGTGGAAAGTACTCGCCGCCGCCGCTATCGGAGTTGTGGCGACACTAGCAATGGCGGCTCCCGCTTTCGCCGCGTTCGATACTTATACGGGCTCCGCATCTACACCAGTAACCAGCACTCATGCTAGCACAAACGCCTGCTTCGGGCAGGGGCGCTCTTACTACGCCCAAGGCGGACCTAACGGGGTGCTATCTCCTTATACCAATGGATACTGGATATCACAAAGGGCTGGTAACAATCCAAGCATAAACGACGCATACGCGGACGACTGCGGGTCACCTGCGGGAAACTGATTCGAAACGAACTCTGACGGAGACAGATCGGTAACGGGTCCAATTGATCCGTTACCGATCTGAACTGCGACAAGCTAACCGGAACTGAAGGGGTCTTGGATTTATTTCCTGCTAGCCGTTGGCCCAGACCCTCCTGGTGTTCGCTCATTTGAGCGGTTAGTCGAATTAACAATACA
Source organism: Acidimicrobiaceae bacterium (assembly GCA_013044475.1). GTDB lineage: Bacteria > Actinomycetota > Acidimicrobiia > Acidimicrobiales > Acidimicrobiaceae > JABEUN01. The sequence continues at coordinate 32,045 of JABEUM010000180.1, forward strand.
CAGCAATTCCTTGGTCTGGGGTAGATTAAAAGTAGCTGCGACGGTCGATTTTTAGCAGCAATGCGTCTTATGTCAGTTGGATTAGTTCAAAAGCACAGGGGGGGAATAGGGGATTGCTCGACAAAGTC
>JABEUM010000181.1 GCA_013044475.1 Acidimicrobiaceae bacterium
CCGCTTGGTATCGGCATTATGGACGACTGGGGCGATGAGTCCCTCGAGATTAAGGTCCACCGCAATAGAGAGGTTGACGTCCTTGTGTACTATCAAGGAGTCGTCACCAACCGAAGCATTGACCTTGGGATAGTTTCTCATCGCCTCGATGACCGCTCGAGCGACAAATGGGAGGTAGGTGAGCGAGAAGCCTTCCTCGGCCTTGAACGTTGCCCCGGAGTCCCTTCGTACCTTTTCCACCGCTTCAAAGTCAACCTCAATAGCGACGAGGGTATGCGCAGAAGTCGCCTTCGATCGCACCATATGCTCCGCTGTCCGGCGCCTAATGTTGTCGAAGGGAATTACTTCATCTCGTGCTCCCGCTCTAACGGCTGGAGCGTGGGTCTGCGCCGCTGGAGCGTGGGTCTGAGCCGCTGGTGCTGGAGGTGCCGTCGTTGGCTCTGGCTTTCTCGACTCGGTGGTAATTACCGCCTGAGCCGGTTCGCCTCGTTGCGGTCTGGGGCCACTTCTATCGAGATAGTTCAACACGTCGCTTCTAGTAACGCGACCCCCTGCACCTGTTCCGTCGATGTCCGCCGGATCCAATCCATTCTCGTTTATCAGCTTGCGCACTACTGGAGAGAGCAGAAGGGCGTCTGTCGAAGATGCGGGCGTCTCGACCGCTGGTTGTGGCGGCGGTGTCGCTGCGACTGGTTGAGGCGGTGGAGGAGTAACCGCTGCCGGTGGAGGCATATATGTAATCGGCGCAGGTGGAGGAGTCTCCACTACTGGTTGTGGCGGCGGTGTCGCTGCGACCGGAGCAGGTGGAGGCGTCTCGGCTACTGGTTGTGGCGGTGGTGTCGCTGCGACTGGTTGAGGCGGTGTCGCTCCGGCCTCCGACTCGACAACAGCAATTGCCGTACCGACGTCGACGGTTTCTCCCTCTTGTACTAGGATCTGGGTCAAGAAGCCAGAGGCTGATGAAGGCACCTCTGAGTCGACCTTGTCGGTCGATACCTCAAAAAGAACTTCGTCTTGAAGGACGGGGTCGCCGACCTTCTTCATCCACCTAGTGATCGTTCCCTCGGTGACTGTTTCTCCGAGCTGTGGCATGACAATTTCAGCCAACGTGCAGTCCCCTTCCTGTTAGTGCTAACACTGTCTCTCCGAAAGCCTCCGACAAGGTCGGATGCGGTTGAATATACTGGGCAATCTCGTCTGGAGTTGCCTCCCAGTTGACGCTTAGGTAAGCCTGACCGAGCTGTTCAGTCACCCAAGGACCCGCCATATGTACGCCGAGAATAGCGCCGGCTTTCCCGTTAGGAAGCCTCTCTGCGATGACTTTCACCACTCCGTCAGTCTCGCCGATAATTCTCGCCCTGGAGTTTCCGCCAAAGGGGTCCTTCTTGACGATGACGTCGTAGCCGGCTTCCTTCGCTTGAACCTCGGTCAATCCAACAAAGGCCACTTCAGGATGGGTATAGATGCACCACGGAACCTTTGAGTAATCCACCGGCAGTGCGCTCTCCCCGAGGATCGTCTTAATCGCGAGCACAGCTTCGGCAAATCCCACATGGGCCAATTGGGGAGTTGCTATCAGATCGCCAATAGCAAAAACTCCCGGTTCAGATGTCCTCATGTACTCATCGACCAAGACAAATCCACGCTGGTCGACTTGGACCGATGAAGCCGGTCCCAAAAGGCCATCGGAGAATGGGCGGCGTCCGACGGAGACGATGATCTTGTCGACTTCGACACTCTGATCGTCACCAAAAAGGACCGTGGTGGAAGCACCCTTGGGCACGTGACCTTTGACCGATGAGTTCACAAAGGTCTGGATATTGCGCTTCTTGAATGAACGGACTACGACGTCTGCGACATCCTTATCACAGCCGGTCAAGATCTGGGGCATCGCTTCGATAATTGTCACTTCGGACCCCATGTCCGACATCATCGATGCAAACTCAGACCCGATTGCTCCGCCACCGATAACTGCGACCTTAGATGGAATTTGATCCAAGGCAAGAACTTCATCTGATGTGAGTACGTATTCGCCGACTTCAAATCCAGGGATAGATCGAGGAGCGGACCCTGCCGCCAAGATGATATTCTCACCCTCGATGATCTCGGCCTGATTGATCTGAACCTGACCCCCACCTAGATAGCGGCCGAAGCCTTCGTAGGTGGTAATCCCGCGGCCCTTCATTAAACCCGAAAGGCCTTTCCAGAGCTGATCCACGACCTTTTGCTTGCGAGCCTGTGAGACCGAGAAGTCAACCTTCTCGACCGGCGCCGAGATGCCGAACTCCGCCGCCCCTTTGACGCTACGGAATACGGAGGCGGTCTCAAGAAACTCTTTGGCGGGGATGCATCCTCGATGAAGACAGGTCCCGCCGACCTTATCTTTTTCGACAACTGCTACCTTCAGCCCCGCTGAAGCTCCGTACAGAGCCGCTGCGTAACCTCCCGGCCCACCACCGATCACGACTACGTCGTATATCTCGGCCGTCTCAACCACCTCCTAAAAACTGCTAACTCTTGAGTCTTTCCTAAAATTGTCGATCTTCAAAATCGCAGCCACCTTGCCCTCTAGACAATGTGGCTTGGACTGACACTGGTTTAACTAAACCTTAGGCCAAGATATTGCACAATTTTCGCTGCTCATCGCCGATAAGCGACAAACAGGGACGAAAAAGCGCATCACCATCGCTCAAACACGGCTCCTCTGGGGTGAGCCATGGCAGATATTGATAGCTAATATCTCAATCTGACCTGGCCGATCACCACATTCCTTAGATTTCTGAGAGTCTAAAAGGGTCGATACGAGGCTAAAGTCTCCCACTCCTTATCGTTTAACTCAAGATCCGCCGAAGCGGCGTTCGTCTCCAACTGCCGAATTGTGGATGCCCCTGGAATAGCTACGACATTGGGTTGGGTGACAAGCCAAGCCAGTGCCACCTGCGAAACGGTCGCCGACTTCTCGTCGGCGATCTTCACCATCTCCTCCATCAATGGAGCCGCCTTAGCAATTCCCTGCGGTCTCAGGAACTTGTTTACCCGCCTCACCCCGGTCTTTTTAGAGTGCACTCCGTACTTACCAGTCAGTGCACCCTGTTCGAGGGGCGAATAGGCGATGATCACTCGAGAACTTGCCTGGGCGTATGGAACGAGTTCTAAATCGGGCTTTCTGGAGAGGAGCGAATAGTGGACCTGATTTGACAGAATCGGATGCCCTAAGGCCCTCTCGGCCTTCAACCACTGGGAAAGCGAGTAGTTCGACACACCGACGTTTTTTACAAGGCCACGCTCCAGCAGGGTACCCATGGCTCGAATCTGCATCGAGATCGGAAATGCGGGGTTCGGCCAGTGCATCTGGTAGAGGTCTATCTCCTGCACCCCGAGCCTAGCAGCGCTTTTGTATCCATGGGTTATGACTACTGGGGGCAGTGGTAAAAGTGGGGTGAACTTCGTAGCGATGAAGTAGCTGGCGCGATCAGATGCGATGGCGCTCCCACAGATCTTCTCGGAATTTCCCCGCCCATACATCTCGGCGGTATCGATAAGGTTTATCCCGAGTTCCGAAGCACGCCTGACGAGCTCCAAGGCGGTTTTTTTTGCATAGTCAGGACCGTAACCCCACTCGCGCGAACCAAATTGCCACGTACCGAGCCCGATTACCGATAGCCGGGCATCCAAAGCCTCTACGTACCTCACACGCCCATGCTAGATGAAAACCTCGGCAAAGCGTTGGCAAAGTCGAACCAATCAGGCGCTATCGACCTTCGCATCGATCCAAAGCTAAATCAATCCAAACTCCAGGTCCACTAAGCTGCAGCCATCACCACGTCCCGTCATCGCTATCGCAGCTAACAGGGGGATCTCTGCGTTGCGCTATCGGATACTGGTAGGTCTGGGCTAATGGTTTCGAGCCTTTCGAGCAGTCCTATTTAGGCGCCATCCTCAACGCTCCGTCTAGGCGTATTACTTCGCCATTCAGGTAGCCATTGCGAACTATCTCGAGAACCAAACTCGCATAGTCTGAGGGAGTGCCCAAGCGTTGGGGGAATGGTACCCCGGCTGATAGTGCCGCCCGAATCTCATCGGGCAACGACCCAAGAAGTGGGGTATCCATAATCCCCGGGGCAATCGTGACAACCCTTACTCCAACCGCCGATAGATCCCGTGCAGCGGGAAGGGTCATCCCGACGATCGCTCCCTTCGATGCGGAATAGGCCAGCTGGCCAATCTGGCCGTCGAAGGCGGCAATCGAAGCGGTGTTTACGATAACACCCCTCTCTTGATGATCGAGTGGCTCGGACTTGGCTATCTGGGCCGCAGCGTATCGCATCATATTGAAGGTTCCGAAGAGGTTGACCTTCAGCACCTTATCGAAAGATGCGTAGTCGTGTGGTTCGCCCCTTTTATCAATAACCCGCTTGCCAATTCCTATGCCCGCACAGCTAACGGCGACGCGAAGTGGCCCCGCGGAGGCCGCAGTCTCCATAGCTTGTCTAACTTGATCTTCGTCTGTGACATCGACGGAGATGAACTCCGCGGGTGAACCAAGATCGTTGGCGAGCGCCTTGCCCTTCTCTTCGTCGCGGTCGAGGATGAAAACCCTCGCACCGGATTCAACTAGCTTTCTCGCCGTAGCAGCCCCGAGACCGGATGCCGCACCAGACACTACTGCGCTGATTCCATTTGTATCCATGTGCATACTCTACGGCGAGAAGCGATCGAAAACCGATCAGGCGTTAGCTGTCTGGGCTTTCGAGTGATTTAATTTTCCGCGGCCTTCTGTGCTTCAGACCTTGCGAGCTCGTCGACCAGTTCATTTCCAGCCACTCCCGAATGTCCCTTGACCCAATGGAAGCTGTAACTCTCCGGTGATTTGAGATAGAGATCCAGTAGCGGCTCCCAAAGGTCTCTATTGGCCACCGGATCCCCCTTCGAATTCCGCCACCCTTTTCGCATCCATCCGACATACCACTTCTGGTTGAAGCAGTTGACTACATAGGTTGAATCGGAGTAGATCTCGATAGGTCCCGCTAAATCTTCTAAAGCCCGAAGCACAGCGGTTAGTTCCATGCGCTGGTTAGTAGTCCTTGGTGCACCACCCGACCTCGACCTATCCCCTTCCTTCGCATACGCCCAGCCCCCTGGACCAGGATTACCTAAACACGCCCCGTCGGTAAAGACCTTCAAAGTCTCCTCCACTAGCCAATGGTCGAAAAGTTAGCTACAGCTAAGCTAGCCGCTCCAAAAAAGGTGGCGTTAACTTCAAAGTCGTGCTTGACTAGGAGTTGTGATATTCGACGGTTTTTCTCATGCCCTGCCAGATATAGACCCCGAAGAGACCTCCGAGTGGCTGGACTCCTTCAACGCCTTAGTTGAGACGAAGGGCAAGTCCAGGGCGAGCTATATCTTGATGCGACTCCTCGATGGAGCACGCTCCAACCAGGTTGGCTTCCCCGCTACGGTCTCCACCCCATACATCAACTCAATACCGCCCGAAAAAGAGCCTTGGTTCCCGGGCGATGAGGCGGCGGAGAGGAGAATCCGGGCCTATATCCGCTGGAACGCAGCGGTCATGGTCACCCGAGCCAATATGGCCTCAGACGGGATCGGTGGGCACTTATCGACCTATGCGTCGTCGGCCTCGTTGTACGAGGTTGGTTTCAACCACTTCTTCAAGGGACGAGACAGCGGCAACCACGGGGACCTCATCTACTTCCAGGGCCATGCCTCGCCGGGGATCTACGCTCGGGCATTTTTAGAGGGATTCTTCAGCGAATCTCAGCTCGACAACTTCAGAAAAGAGATAGATGGCGGGGGCCTCTCCTCCTATCCACACCCAAGGTTGATGCCAAACTTTTGGGAGTTTCCTACGGTATCGATGGGTATTGGACCGATGAACGCCATCTATCAGGCGAGGTTCAACAAGTACCTCATGCACAGGAGGCTCGTAGATACCGAACCTTCGAAGGTCTGGGCATTTGTTGGAGACGGTGAATTTGATGAACCCGAGACATCGGGGGCCCTAGGGGTAGCCGGAAGGGAGCACCTCGACAACCTGATCTTCGTCGTGAATTGCAACCTCCAGCGCCTCGACGGTCCGGTCAGGGGCAATGGCAAGATAATCCAAGAACTCGAGGCACTCTTCAGGGGGGCCGGGTGGAACGTGCTAAAGGTCATCTGGGGCTCCAAATGGGATGAGCTTCTGATGCGCGACGTCGACGGCGTGCTACTTAACAAGATGAACTCGACCCCCGATGGTGAGTTCCAGAAGTACGCCACCGAGTCCGGTGGGTATATCCGAGAGAACTTCTTCGGTCCAGACCCGAGACTACGAAAGCTGGTCGAGCATCTAAGCGATCAGGAGCTTCAGGAGCTTCCCCGTGGCGGTCATGACTACAAAAAGCTCTATGCCGCCTACTCGGCTGCGGTGCAAAACGTCGGTTCTCCTACGGCAATTCTCGCCAAGACGATCAAGGGATGGACGCTGGGACCCGACATCGAAGCCCGAAACTCCACCCATCAGATAAAAAAGATGACCAAGGGTCAGCTCAAGCTACTTAGAGACACCTTGCAGCTTCGAGATGTTATACCAGAACATCTCCTAGACGAAAACAACCCGCCTTATATTCGCCTCGATCCAGGAAGTTATCTCGAAGACTACCTCTTGACTAGGAGAAAGGCTCTGGGCGGATTCGTTCCGCGTAGGCCAAGTCGAACCGTGAGCCTGAAACTCCCGACCGAAGAGGTCTATTCCGAGTTTTACCAGGGATCCCAGAAGCTAGAGGTTTCGACGACGATGGCCTTCGCCAAGCTACTTCGAAATCTGGCAAAGGACCCCTCCATCGGTGAGAGGATCGTTCCGATCGTCCCCGACGAAGCGAGAACCTTCGGACTCGAAGCGATGTTCAGGGAATCGAAGATCTACGCCCCAGAGGGTCAGCTCTATACGCCGGTCGATGCGGGTCTGTTGCTGTCGTACTCCGAGGCAAAAGACGGCCAGATCATGGAGATGGGGATTACCGAAGCCGGTGCGGTGTCGACCTTCATAGCCGCCGGCACGTCGTATGCGAGCTTCGCTATGCCGATGATACCGGTCTACCTCTTCTATTCGATGTTTGGCTTCCAAAGAACCGGGGACCAGATCTGGGCGGCTAACGACGCCAGGGCAAGGGGATTCCTCATCGGTGCCACCGCCGGAAGGACCACGCTGAACGGGGAGGGCCTACAGCACGAAGACGGCCATTCGCTAGTGCTGGCTTCTACGGTGCCGAGCATAGAGTGCTACGATCCGGCCTTCGCCTACGAGATGGCGATCATCGTAGAACATGGACTCGAGGTCATGTACGGAGAAAACTCGAAGGACAGGATCTTCTACATCACTGCGTATAACGAGAACTACGTCATGCCGGGCATCCCAGAAGGGGTCGAGCTAGCTAGTTTCAAGGCCGAAGTGATCAAGGGCATCTACAGATTCGAAGCTCCGGCTCCGGTCTCGCAAATTGACACGATCTCCTCCTCGACCCCGCAGGGTGCCGAGAGGCAGGCCACGGTCCTCTTCTCCGGTTCGGCCCATCAGGCGGCTAGGGCCGCGAGGGTGTTCCTGGCCAAGAACTGGGGTATCTCCGTGGATACCTGGTCGGTCACCTCCTACAAGTCATTACGGGAAGAGGCCCTCGAGGCAGAGCGTTATAGTCGTCTCCACCCCGGGGAGACCGAAAAGGTCCCCTACGTTACCTCGGCTCTCTCGAACTCGAAGGGGCCAATCATCGCGGTCAGCGACTTCATGAAGATGGTTCCAGACCAGATCGCCCGTTTTGTCCCTGGTCGCTTTGTCCCCCTCGGAGCAGACAGCTTCGGCAGGTCCGACACGAGGGAGAGGCTGCGAAGGTTCTTTGAGATTGACGAGGCCTCGATTGTCATCACCGTACTGCACGCCCTCTACTTGGATAACAAGGCGAGCGCAAGCGAGGTAAAAGACGCAATCGCCTACTATCAGTTCGAAACCGACCGGATCGATCCGACCATCGCCTGAGAGCCAACTTTGGCTATGAAGTGCTCTCGCACGAAAGGCCTATCGCCGCGACGATAGGCCAAGTCGAAGCTTCCACTAGGGTAGGAAAGGTTGCTATCAACTTGCACTAACCCAGGGAGCTGACCTTAGGTGCCAGACAAATCCTTCTACCTCACCGGCGATGAGCCCTCCGATAAATTCCTTGAGGAAAATCCGCTAGCACTATTGATCGGCATGGTGCTGGACCAGCAGATACCGATGGAGAGAGCTTTCGGCGGACCCTACGTTTTATCCCAGCGGCTTTCCATTCCCCTCGATCCACAGGCGATTGTCAACCTAGACCCAGAGATCCTCGAAGATGTCTTTTCCCAAAAGCCGGCCCTCCATAGGTTCCCTAAAGCGATGGCCGAGCGGGTGTGGGCGCTCTGCGAGATAGTTGCCGAATCCTATGAAGGCGACGCATCGGCGATCTGGGCCAACGCACTGTCTGGCGAGGAACTTCTCGATCGCCTCGAAGGCCTCCCGGGCTTTGGGACGATGAAGGCGAAGATCTTTCTAGCGCTGCTAGCTAAGAAACTCAAGGTCAGGCCCGAAGGGTGGAGGGAGGCAGCCAACCCCTATGGACAGTCCGGCGTCTTCATGTCGGTAGCGGATATCGACAGCCCTGAATCCTTGGTGCGGGTCCGAGCCTATAAAACTCATATGAAAGCGGACAAAAAAGTCGGTGAGTAGCGGATTCGACCTCGCTCCGGGTGGTGGGCTGATCTACCTCTGTACCCCGATCAGGCCCGACTTAGCAGGGTTCGTGGCTTCCTGCATTAAAGGGGGCGTAAACATTGTCCAGCTTCGAGAGAAAAACGCCGAAGCAAAAGAGGTCATCGAGGCTGCGAAGGCGGTAAAAAGGGTCTGCTCCGACTTCGCTGTACCTTTCATCCTCAATGACCGAATTGACCTCGCATTAGAAGTCGAGGCGGACGGGTGTCACTTGGGCCAGGACGATGCCCCGATCTCGCTTGCGCGCAGGATCCTCCCGAAGTCGTCGATTCTAGGTCTTTCGACTCACTCGCCGGTGGAATTGGAGAAGGGAAATCAAACGGACGCCGACTACCTGTCGGTCGGGCCGATCGTAGCCACGCCAACCAAGCCGGGTAGACCAGGGACAACCATCGAATACCTCCAGTATGCAAAGAAGTACTCGACTAAGCCCTTCTTCGTCACCGGCGGGGTCAGCCCTGAATCGATCGAAAATCTGGTCTTTGCCGGGGCTAGGGGTTTCGTGGTAGTAAGGTACCTGACGGAATCCGCCGACCCGGAGGCCTCTGCTAAGAGCCTCCGCCGGTCAATCGACGACGCAATCGCAAAACAAAGCTAGCGAAGTCTAAAACTCCCGGTCATACCACCCCATCAGTATCGCCAAGACCCTCGGGTCTGCGCGTAATCCGTCCCCGGCGGCAATTATTCGATGGAGTTCCGCCCGCTGGGCGCTGGCGACTAGCTCCCTCGATACCCTGAGGTTCGACTCGGTACGCTCTTGGGCGACAATAATCATCCATGGCTTCTCCGCTAACAACTTCACTTGCTCGAAGGTGTCAATCGAAGCGATCTCGGCTTGAAAGTTCGAGGCTACTGTGGCTTTTACGTTGACCCTGAAACCCTCTAGCAGCTTGAGGTATGACTCGGGATCAAAGTCCTCCTCGAAGATGTATAGCGCCGGATCGATGCTCGCCACTCCGGCCACAGACTCGGATTCGATCGCCGCCATCACGACCGAGATAGCGGCTAATTCGTAACCAACCAGCACTACCCGCGATCCAAGTCCCTCGGTGATTGCGTATTGGGCGACACTAATGAGGTCTTCGGTCCAGTTGGTAAGGGAAAATATGCCACCCGAGTCTCCGACGCCGCTCAGGGAGACCGAAATGCAGTTGGAATTGGTCGCATTAGAGAGCCGTTCGGCCAGTTCTGCGTCTAGGTGTCCCCGATCCAGAATGTTCGTTCCAACTGGCGTACCAAACGCAGCGACTAGTGCCGATGTGCCTTGGGTGTTTTGCGGCTTTTGAGCCTTATGGAGATAGGCCGCCAGAATGCGCCCATCACTTTCAATATTCAGCTTCAATTTTCACCGCCAAAGGGAGTTCTGAGAAAAACTATCTAAGCTGCGAACTTAGCCCAAGCCAGCTTCGCCTAGGGTCGGCTATGTGAAATTATGGGTAATTGCCAACACCGAACTCGGGGAAAAGTTTGAAGAGCACGGGGAGAGGCATCTTCGAGCGGCCTTGGACCTCGGACTAGATGCGCAACTGGTCAATCCGCTCGATATAGCGGTCGTCCAGCAGTCCGGATCGCCACCCGATATCCTGGCAGACGCCCGGCCAGAAGTCGCGCTATTTTTGGACAAAGACGTCCACTTGGCTGCGACGCTAGAAGCCATCGGGGTGAAGGTATCCAACTCCGCCAAGTCGATTCGAACTTGCGACGACAAGAGGGAGATGCACATAGCTTTTAGCGCGTCGAACATACCAACTCCTAGAACCGTCGTCCTGCCAAGACCGTATCCATCGCAACCTCATCACCCGCTAACTCTCAAAGAGGCCGCCAAACACTTGGGATACCCGTTAGTGGCCAAGGCTTCAAGGGGATCCTTTGGAGCTCAAGTACATCTTGTTAAAAACGACGATGAGCTGATCGAAATATTTACCCAAGACGACATGCGTGAAGCGATCCTCCAGGAGCTAATTGAGACCTCTTTTGGACGGGATATCCGAGTGCACGTTGCATCGGACAGGGTGATATGTGCGATAAGCCAAAAAAGTACCGATGATTCGCTCCAGGCGAATCTCACCCAAGGAGGAAAAGGCGAAGTTATCGAGGCGAATGGGGTAGAGATCGACCTCGCTCTCAGGGCGGCGAGGGCGATGGGTACGGACTTCTGCGGAGTGGATCTACTCATCGGCGAAGGTGGCAAAAGGCTGGTTTGCGAAGTCAACTCAAATCCCCACATAACGAGGCTTTCTGAAATTACTAACATCGACTGCGCTACCGTCGACATCCTGTCGGCGATCGGTCGCCATAGTCCAGCAACCAGCTAGGAGCACCGAGGTGAAGGGATGGCTCATCTACCAAAACCAGGACGCCAAAGAGAACAAATTCTTCATCTCTGAACTGATTTCTGCATTTGAAGCACTCGGTCAGAAACTAGAACTGGTCAACTACGATAACTTTGCGCTAAAGATCCAACGAAACCACCGGCCATGCGACTTCGTACTAAATCGGAGCTTCAACCCCGACCTGACGAGGATCTTCGAGCAACTTGGGATTCCGGTATTCAATAGCCTCAAGGTTGCCGAAGTCGGCTACGACAAGGCGTTATCGATGGCCACCGCGACCGCAATCGGGATAGACGTACTCCCCTCGGTTTTGACCTTCGGGGAGGAGCCGCTAGCCACCGAGTTCGACCGAGAAGTTCAAAAACCCAATTTCGGACATGGAGGTCAGGGCGTGAGACTCGTTGACGCCAGCGGATTCGATGGGGTAACCGGTGAGAAAAGTGCCACCCTCCACCAGCTTTACTCGGCGTCTGAGGCAGAAGACCACAGGTGCTACCTATTTCTAGACGGGTCGTCGTATTGGACCGTTAGGACCGCCGCCAAGGGGGAATTTAGGGCAAACCTCAAACAGGGGGGGAAGGTAGAGGCCTATCAACCCAGCGAAGCAGAGGTGGAGGTGGCTAGCAGGCTCCAACTCCACCTTGGGCCGGGCAACTACGCAATCGACCTAATCCCCTACGGTGACTCATACGTGTTGAACGAGGTCGAAGACGTATGCGGATACAGGTCCCTTTACCAGTTGGCCTTGTGCGACCCCGCAGCCAAGATCGCAATGGGCGTCTGCGCTTTGATCTAAAGGATCAGCCTTGGGTCGAGTTCTGTTGCCTCTTGGCGTCATACTCCGCTTTGTACTCCAAAAAAGCCTCATAGGCCCTCGGGCCGTATACGGTTCCTGGTCCGCCGGAGAGCAAAATAGCCACGCCGATCGCCTCTGCCACCTCTTCCTTGGTCGCTCCTTTTATTGCAGCGGCCCTAGCGTGCGAACCGATACATCCATCGCAGCGGTTGATCACTGAGATGGCGATTGCGAGGGCTTCCTTGACCCTGGCGGGAATCGCTCCATCAGCCATAGCCGCCTTGGAAAGATCAGAAAAACCCTTATAAACCTCGGGGATCTCACCACGCAATGCTTTCGCCGACGGTATCAGCTCTTCCATCATCTTGTGGTTCTTATCGCCAGATCCCACCGAAGACTCCATTAGGTCTACCTTTCAGTTCAACTGTCTAGTTTTTCAAGATACACTAAGCGGACTCGCCTCAAAAGTCGTGCAATGTTACGCATTGTCAACCAAAGAGGAGCGAGTCCACTAAAGAGGAGCGAAACTACAGGACCGAAACCGCCTCCGACAACGCATCCCCGGCCTCTTTGGCTAAAACCTTCATATCCTCGGTTGAGACCAGCGAAGCTGGATCGATAGCCCTCACTAGGATTCCATCGGCCTCCTGTGACAGTACTACGTTGCAAGGCATTACTAGTGCCATATCGGGATCGGCTTCCAGGGCTTTGTTAGCGAAGGTGGGATTACACGCGCCGAGGATCTTCAAGGGGCTCCTATCGACGTTAATCTTTGCCTTCAGGGTCGCCGAGACATCGATCTCGGTGAGGACTCCGAATCCCCTCTCCTTGAGAGACTCCCTTACCCTCGCTTCGACCGAAGCCATATCGCCTTGGACTAACTTAGAAAATCCGCTCACGCTAAATCCGCCTTCTATCCGACCATGTATTTACCTTAACATACCCTACGTGGTATCTAACACAGACCATGGGACGAATAATCCAGCCAAAAGTCAAAGACAGCAGTGTGACTCGCCTATCTATGGCCCTACCAGCATGGATTTAAGTTCACAAGCCGACCGCTAGAGACCGATCCGGTCAGCGAGAATCGATCGAAATTCGCTAGAGGAGCCAAAGAGCATTTGGGAGGACTTGGCCCGCTTGAAATAGAGATGGGCGTCGTGCTCCCAGGTAAAGCCGATTCCTCCGTGGATCTGAATATTCTCTGCCGCAGCAAAGTAGTAGGCGTCGCCACAGAAAGCCTTAGCCAATGGC
>JABEUM010000005.1 GCA_013044475.1 Acidimicrobiaceae bacterium
ACGTCGGGGACGTCGCTGCGGATAACGCCGCACTAGAGGTGCTTCATCAAGCCGGCGTCTCGATATATTCCGAAGAATCTGGCTCAAGCTACATCGAAGGTGATTTTCTTGCGGTCATTGACCCAGTGGATGGGTCGACAAACGCATCTCGAGGAATACCGTTGTGATGTTCGTCCGTCGCTCTCGTGGATCAAAAAGGCACGATGTGTTCGGTAGTTTATGCTCCAGCAATCGGGGAACTTTTCTGGGCGGCCAGGGGGCTCGGCTCTTATCGATGGACCACGAGGCTGAAAGTTCTGCCGAGGCCGCTGGTTAAGTCCATAATCTTCCTAAACGGTCATGTCAAGAAGTATCTTGGTTGGGCACAGTACCGGGCCCTGGGTAGCGCCGCACTAGAGCTGGCGCTGGTCGCATCGGGCGCTGGAGACGCATTTTTGGACGCCAGCTGGTCTGGACTTGCGCCTTGGGACTACATGGGATCAGAGCTCATACTGAAAGAGGCTGGGGGAGTAGTTTTCTACTTCGATCCAAAGGAGACGCCTGCTACTTCGGAGTCATTCGGAGACACTTTGCTGACCCGGCGAAGAGTGTTGGCGGCCAATTCGGCAGAGCTGGCTGGTGAATTGATTTCCAAGCTCGAAGGAATGGGCGACACTTTGAGACGAATGACCCCATAGAATGTGCGCTTCAGGGGCGTTTAGCTCAGTTGGTAGAGCAGCTGGCTTACAACCAGCAGGTCGTCGGTTCGAGCCCGGCAGCGCCCACTTGGTAAGAAGATGTGACGTGGTTTGGACTGGTCTAAAGGGCACCAGAGAACCCAACAACGGTTGTTAAGTTGGGGGGAACTGACGGAAGTCGGGCTCCCGATTTGTGGTTCAGCCAGATTGCTGTTAAATAAGCACTTTCACTAGACAGGGGCCCCGGAAAGGTCGAGAATCGCTAGGTTCGCTTCCGTGCTGCGGGGAAATTGGCGGATCGCAACCTCGCAAGGCGAGCGACCGAACGGTACGAAACCTGCCACCCTTTCTTGCTGAAACCTGCCACCCTTAGCTGGTGTGTGGGAGTGGGCAAGAAACCATAGGCATGAGGCGGCCGTGGCCACCTTGTTTGATAACCATCAAAGCCATCTGCAAAAGGGTCCACCTGCCTAATGGGAGACTGCCAATGAGATGCATCGAAGAATTGTTACGGCTCAGCAACCGTGATATCCGTCGCCGCCCTGGGATTTCCAGGCCGGCTTTGAGTGAGTACCTGCAAAAAACTGAAAGCACAGGGATAGCCTGGCCGATTCCGATGGACATGGATAACCAGATTCTAGAGCCGTAAGCGGCTGAGCATTGGCCGGCGAGGTCCACCCGGAATATTTTTGTACGTCAATTGGTGTACAATTAACGTATGGCTGCAAAGACTGAGCGATTGAGTATCCGACTAACTCCAGAGCAGGACCTCGTGTTGCGCCGCGCCGCCGAGGTTCGCGGTGAGTCGACCACTGAGTATGTGCTTCGAAATGCGGTAGGTGCGGCCCAATCTGATCTAGCGGATCTGCGATCATTTGTCGCAACCGATAATGAATGGCAGGAAATCGAGAGTGCCCTCTCTGAACCAGTGACGTTAAATGCCGCGATGGTGAAGTTGCTCACTTCTCCGACAGTGCTTGAGCGGTAGTTGTACTTGGAACTATTCGGTCCCATACTGCTAGCGCAGGAGCATAAAGTCGACCACTTCCGGTGCGGATCTGAGCCCCTCGATGACTGGATCAAGACTCGCTCTCGAGCGAATCAAGCATCAGGGGCATCACGAACATGGGTAGTTCTAGACGGTCAAGTCGTCGTCGCCTATTACGCCTCAGCCAGTGCGGCCATAATCTGTGAAGCCGCCCCAAAGACGATGAGGCGTAACCAACCTGAAGTTCTTCCAGCGGTGTTGCTTTCACGACTTGCCGTGCACAGCGGCTACCAAGGTCGAGGCCTCGCCGCATCACTTCTCAAGCATTTCATGTTGAAGGCGCTTCAGGTGAGTGAACGCGTTGGAGCGAGAGTCGTTCTCGTTCACACAAAAGAAGACGGTGCCAAGGGATTCTACGAAAAATACGGCTTCATCCAGTCACCTCTTGACCCGCTTACGCTCGTTCTTCTCTTGCCCCAGAGCCCCGCTGGCCAGAGAGTTATGCCTGGCACTTTTTTTATTGTTTCTGGGTGACCCGGGCCGCTTGCACTTTTTCTCCCGTTCCAGAAGTCCAGGACTCGTTGATCGGCCAGACTTCTTATAAAAGCTGATGAGAAAGTGCAGCTCCCTAAATCTGATTTAGCCCTTGAGCTTGTTGAGGTCCACAGCCTGGCGAACGAGAGCTTTAAACGCCTCCTCGTCTATCATGTCGTCCTCGTGGAAGTCTATGGCGCGCCTTGTATTTCCGTCAAGACTTGAGTTGAAGAGGCCCGAAGGGTCCTCGAGGGCGGCGCCTTTGGCAAAGGTCATCTTTACGACTTTCTTGTAGGTCTCTCCGGTGCAGATCATTCCGTTGTCGTACCATACCGGAACACCTCTCCACTTCCACTCCTCGACGACTTCAGGGTCAGCCGTCTTGACTAGGGCACGAAGCCTGCTTAGCATTTCGCCACGCCAGTCGGCTAATTCCCTAATTCTTGCGTCTATTAGCTCAGAAGGAGATTCACCCTTATCCATGTTGATTATCCATGTTGATTATCATCCTTGGCCCGATTCTTTGGCATTGATCAGTGGAGGTAATGCTAATCTCGCCGCTTCCGCTTGAGGCTACGACGCGCCCTCGATGATTAGCCAGCCATCTTAAGGGTAGACCCTTATGGGACAGTGTGAGGCACTCGGTTTGGTCTTGCGGAGGCCTTGAAAACTTGTTTCGGGAGTTGAGTCGAGAGCTAAGTTATCCACACAAGAATGCTTCGGAGATCTGTATCAGCTGGCATCTGACTTTTCTAACTCTCCATGGGCAGCTGTTGGATATCAATAGTTAGCGGGGATCGCTTTGGTTTCGACCTTCCGAGTGGCCCTGAAGGCAAACCTTAGGCCGATCGGTTTGAGCCGCTGGCCCAGTAGTGCGATATGAATGATTCGACGGCGCGTCGTGATCTCGATGATGACGCCATTTTCGAGTTTGCTTGATAGGGCAGCTGTAGAGACTGGCTGGCGCACCTCGATGCCGGGGGACGATATCAGTCGTAGCGACGACATGAGTGACCTGTTGGCTTTATGTCTAACTCAGGAACCATTCGTTTGGCTGTCCTTGTGGAAAAGAGTGAAAATGGCAGGGTTTCGATGCATGAGAACAAGAGAACAGTGCCGTCACGCACTTGGGGAAGGCGCCGTGATTGAATACCTAAAGCGGAAGTGGGACCGTCCGTCGCTGGCAGTCAAGCTGGTAACCACTACTTTCTAGCTGGTGGCTGTCCGCTTAGCCAGTCGGTTGTTGGCTACTTGCCATTTTCGATGGCCAATATCGATGGTCAATATCGATGGTCAATCGTTAGAGCGAGCGAGGAGAATGTGCTGGCTCTGCATTCCACCATCGTTGTGGCCCGCCATTTTTTCTGCCGTGGCCTGCAACTGTTCAATAAAGAACTCGACCTGGTCCTCGGTGAATCGAGATGATGGACCCGACAGGGATAGCGCTGCGGTGTAGGTTCCGTTTGAAGCGAGGATCGGGACTGCTACTGCGGAAACGCCGTCGTCCCTTTCGGCATGGCTCGTTGCCCATCCTCGCTCTTTTATCTCATTCGTCCACTGCTCGAGTTGTGCTAGATGAGAAATACCAAAGGGAGAGTCTAACGCAACCTTTTCGAGAAGACCGACTTGCGCGTTGGTGAGGAGTATCTTGGCCGAGGCGCCAGCCCAAAGCGGAAGCTCGTCGCCGACCCGTACCACGTGGCGTAGGCTTTGCGGTCCAGGTGCTTGGGCGATACAGACCCTTTTGAGACCCTTTCTGACGTATACATTGGCTGTTTCTCGGCACCTTTGTGCGAGGTCATTGAGTAGCTCTCGGAAATCTGGGGGGAATAGCCATGTGTCGTTGGCTATTCTTGCCCATCGAAGCAGGGCCGGTCCGGGGACATACTGACCACCGCCGAGACTCCAAAGTAGTCCCGCCTGTTCGAGCGTCTGAAGAAGCCTCAATACTGTGGTCTTTGGCAGCCCTGTTGCGGCCGTGGTGTCCTTAATAGTTAGCGTCGTGCGTTCTTCATTCAAAAGGGCGAGGATATCCAAGGCCCTCCTGACGCTCCGCACGCTCGAGGGGTCGACCGTAGCTGCTGGGGCCTTCTCTGTAGGTTCGATTGGGTTCGATGGATCCCGTCCAATACCCATCTGTGGTTCTACCTGGCTTTCAGCGGTTCCGCTCATGAAACCTTATGTTACCATGAGGCCATTAGATGGGCGCACAGTTCCACGGTTTGGACCACAGACTTTTACTTGATAGAAACATCTGAAAGCAAAACAGAGCAATGGTGACCGAATTCACCAACGAATGTGCTACGCTAGTACCGTTAGGCGGTCGGTTTATTCCATCTGGTAGACCGTAGGGGGTTTTAGAGTTGGTGGAGATCAAGAGCACTGTCCCGGCAACGGTGAATGGCACGCCGTCTTTGATCGACGACAAATGGCTGCTTGACGCTTCCGGAATTAGCTTTGCGTTGCCGGGTGCCAACTCCGCATATGGGGCCGATTGGTCTGTAGTTGCAGGGGGCGCTAGCAGTGCTGGGGGGTTGCCCAACACAAAATGTTTCCAGGATAACGAGATGACAATAGCGAGATCTGAAGAAGTATTGATAGCAGGTTCTGACCTTGAACCTGGCTGCGGCGCTAAGGCGTCAGCGAAGCTTTTCCCAACACCACTCAAGGCCGTTGGGTCGAACTCTACCCAGATCGCCTTTGTGATCTTTAGCGCAACATCGAGGGGAATACTGCCATGAGAGCGCTACTTCTCGATGGGCCCAATGAGGTCCGAATTGCAGATTTGCCACCTCCGCAGTGCCTTGACGGCGAGGTTCTGGTAAAGGTGCTAGGAGTTGGAGTCTGTGGCAGCGACCTGAGTGTTTTCAAAGGACATCGTCAGGTACCCAGCTATCCCTGGCAGATGGGGCATGAAGGGGTTGGCGAGATCGTCAGCTTAGGCAATGGAGTCAAAGACCGCGAAGTCGGCGAAAGGGTAGTAATCGAGCCCAACTACTGCTGCTTCTCCTGTGAGGAGTGCTTAAGTGGAAACACCTCGGGCTGTTTAAACAGGGTGATTGTCGGTATAGCGGCCCCTGGCGTCATCGCTGAATATGTCTCGGTACCTAGCGCATTCGCTTGGAAGGTGCCTTCGTCTCTCAGTGTAGAGGAGATGATTTGTCTAGAGCCTTTGACCGTTGGCACAGCAGCCGTCCGTCGCTCGGGAGCCAAGGATGGGGACAAGACCCTTGTTATTGGGGCGGGCTCAGCTGGGTTGTCCCTAATTAGCCTGCTGCTTTCGATGGGATTCGGCACTTATTTCATTGAACCGAAACCAGGACGATCTGCTCTCGCGGTAAAGATTGGTGCCTTGAGCCACGAAACCGGGGCACGATACGACCAGGTCTTTGAATGCTCAGGAACCGCCGATGGTGCACATCAAGCGATGTCCCTCGCAGCGGACGGGGCCACTATTACCCTTGTTGGCCTATCGGCTTCTCCCATCGAGGTCGTTCCGTCTGACTTAGTTCGGCGGAGGCTAACGATAGTTGGATCGATGATTTACGATCATCCGACCGACTTTCGAGAGATGCTACGTCACATTCCGGAGACAATTTCGGAGATTGTACGAGCAAAGTTCACTTTAGACGACGCACAGATGGCCTTCGAGGGGGCCAGTGAAGTCCCGGGTAAGTCCTGGATTTCCCTTGATGATAAAGGAGTACAGAGTTGACAACGCAACCAGCTGAGAGCGTAGTGAGTTCAAGGATGACTGGCGCTGAAGCACTCGTCGCCCAGCTTGAGTCATACGGTGTCGAATACGTCTTTGGTCTGTGCGGACACACGAATATTGCGGTTCTCGACGCATTGAGTCGATCGAGCATTAAATTCGTCATAAATCGCCACGAACAGGCTGCTGCACATGCCGCAGATGGATATGCGCGGGCCTCTGGTAAGCCTGGGGTACTGCTTTCTCACGTAGGACCGGGAATGATAAACGCCGCTACCGGCGTCTATACCGCTGCTTTGGACTCGGTCCCCCTGATAGCGATAGCCGGTGACGTGCCAAGCTATTACTACGGCAGGCACCCACACCAGGAGATCAATCTGCATAACAACTCGTCTCAGGCCGACGTCTATCGTCCCTTTGTCAAGAGGGCTTGGAACGTCGAAAGGGTTGAGGATCTTCCACGCTTTACCGAACGTGCATTTTGGACCGCTACGTCGGGCAGGCCGGGCGCAGTCCTGCTAAATGTGCCGATGGACCTATTTTCCCGTGAGCTACCGGCGAGCTATATTCCTTCGCCACCACTGCCCCAGGAGAGCCCTTCCCCTGGGCTGGGCATTGGTGTCGCCGACCAGATTGCTGGCATCCTGGCTTCTTCTGAGCGACCCCTTATCTACCTTGGAGGCGGAGTTCGTAAAAAGGAGAGCCTTTCTGCCCTCGTCGATCTAGCAGAGCACCTAGATATTCCGATTGCCCACTCACTAATGGGCAAGGGTGCGGTCGCAGATGAGCACCCACTTGTCATAGGTATGACCGGTTTTTGGGGCCTAGAGCTGACCAACGACTATGCCCGAAACGCAGACGTCGTTCTTGCGCTTGGCACGCGTTTCGCCGAGACGGACTCGAGTTCTTGGATGCCGGAGTACACCTGGCAAATGCCTCCCACGCGACTGATTCAAATTGATATTGATCCTGAGGAGATCGGCAGGAACTACCCGGTAGAGCTGGGAATAGTCGCCGATGTCAACCAGGCGGTGGTCGAGATTGCCAAGTCTGTCCATTCCCTTGCTCCCGCTGGCAAGGACCGTCCAGAGCTACGCCAGAAGATAGCTGAGACCAGGGCAGAGCTTTGGGCTGGTACAAAGGAACGTGGTTCGTCTGATCAGTTTCCACTTCGCCCCGAGAGGATCTTAAAAGACCTCCTGGAAACCCTGCCTAATGACGCAATCCTGGTGACTGATGTTGGTTGGAACAAAAATGGTGTCGCTCAGTGTTACAAACTTCCCAAAGAAGGCAAGTTCATCACTCCGGGCGGGGCGTCGACTATGGGCTTTGGTCCCGCTGCTGCGATCGGTGTCCAGATTGCCCAGCCCGATCGCGTGGTCGTGGCGCTTATTGGCGACGGTGGAATGAGTGCGCAACTCCCGTCGGTGCCGACTGGGGTCGAACAGGGAGTCCCGGTGATTTGGGTGGTGATGAACAACAAGGCCCATGGGACGATAGCGGATCTTGAGCATTCAAACTACGGGCATAGCTTCGGAACTACCTTCACAGATCCATCCGGAGAGCCGTATTCCCCTGACTTTGCGGCATATGCCCGAGCCTGTGGTGCGGATGGTTACAGTATCGGCTCCGCTGACGAGTTCAAGGTTGCCCTGGCGAAAGCGATCGAGTCGAGGCGACCCGTTCTGCTCGATGTGCCGATGGTAAATGAGCCGGTTCCGACTCCGGGACACTGGAACATCAACGATATCTACCAGGGGCGGTTCTTCGAATGAAAATCTCTGGCAGGGGAGCCTTCTTATGGCGGCGGGGGAAACCCTTCAGTAAATTGAAAAGTGAAAAGCATTAGAAACTTAAGAGAGGATTGAAATGACACAAGTGATCGACCCATTCAAGGACGGACGCCCGCTCTGGCTGGGACTCGACGAAGAGGGATTTCGCCGCAAGGTATTTCAGGTAATTGGGAAAGACCTGCGTGATACCGAGTTCCTGAATGCAGGCCTGACAATCTTCGAACCCGGCGAGGCGTCGTCGATGCATAACCATCCCGAGTCGGAGGAGATCGATTTTATAGTGCAAGGTGAGGGTGAGGTCGTAGATACCGACGGTAATCGCACTCCATTTGCAGAGCACACGTTCATGTACATGAAAAAGGGGGTATGGCACCAGCACGTTAATACTGGGAGGGAGCCGCTGTGGCTTATCTGGATTTATGGACCTCATGGAGAGCTTCCAACAACATAGTTTGACGCAAGCGTCAGAATTTCAAAAGGAGAGAAAGTAATGCGTTTTAGGCTGACATCAACAAAGTCCCGCAAGATCTTCGGTCTTGGTTCCGCTGCTATTTTGGCCGCAGGCCTTGCCGCCTGTGGCTCGTCATCGAGTAGCACTTCGACTACTCAAGCCGGTTCGGCAACTACTGCCGCTAAGAAAACATATACAATCGCCTATGTGCCAGGCGCAACCGGCGTAGCCTTTTATGACTCGCTAGCTGCGGGAATGAAGGCAACGGCGGCATCATATGGAATGAAGTTTGTCTATCAAGGAGCAGCAGCATTCAGTCCTTCTGCCCAGACCCCGATCGTTGACGGCGTCTGCACTCAGCACCCAAGCGTATTGGTTGTCTCTCCGACTGACCCGGTCGCCATGGCCCCAGCGATCAACACCTGCTTGAGCGCCGGGATTCCAGTGATCACTACGGATACGACGCTTAGTGATACTTCGCAAATCAGTAGCCAGATCACGACTAGCAACCTTCAAGGTGGTAAGGCAGCGGCTGACTTTATCGGCAAGGCGATTGGCGGCAGCGGGCAAGTGGCGGTATTGAGCCTCTCAGCTACGGCAACTACTCAGGTCCTTCGTGTTCAAGGGTTCCAAAATGAGCTTAAAGCCGCCTACCCGAACATCCAAGTTGTCGCAGTTCAGTACACGGGACAGGCGATTGCGGATTCGACCACGGCCGTGAACGCACTAATGCTCGCCCATCCTGGAATTAAGGCCATCTTCTCAGTTTCCGGAACTGGTGCCGAAGGCGCAGCGGCTGCTTTTGCAGCCGATGGGAATACGGGTAAAGTTATCAACGTCGGATTCGACGCCGGACCTAACACGGTGAAGTTGCTGCAGTCTGGACAGATTTCGGCCACGGTTGCTCAGCAGGCGTCCCAAGAGGGCGTGTTAGCCGCACAGTATGCCCACGACCTCCTCACTGGAAATAAGTCGGCTATTCAGGCGAAGATTCAGCTTCCTGACGTGCTCATTACCAGTGCGCAGTCCAAGTTAGCCAGCTTCTCGAAGTACTTCTACAAGCTCTAGTCATTGATGAAGTGGAAAGTGTCCCGGCGGACCAGAATCCAATGGGGCACTTTCCGCCAATCGAGTTTTGTCCGTATCCAGTCTCTAGCTTTAATTCCAGGTCAGTATTAGTTGGTGTGTGTTTCGAAGGAGCATTGGTTCTTTCGACTTATGCGGGTGGATTAATCGCAGAGGACTCTTGAGGGGATTTCGATCATCTAGTTATCCCAATTAGGCAAGGCTTCATAAGGCGGTTCGACCGCCCAGACCAGGGCAAGAGTCTTCAAGGTATCTTTAGCTATGACCAGGCGCCGATCGCAAAATCATACCTTTCAAGTGGCTAATTCGGCGGTTTTAACAATCCAAGTCAACGATTTCTCAAAAGAATCCACAGAGAACTTGGAGTCAGTTTTGCGACATTGGTGTGCTCTAGTTTTTCCAGAGGAGTAATTTGATGATAACGAGCGACAGGATCGATTTGCTCGATGAGAGGGGGATCGGTATGGGAGCGCGCTTGGCGGTGAAGGGCGTGTCGAAGCATTATGGTGGCGTCCACGCTCTTCAAGGGGTGTCACTTGAAGTGTCAGCAGGAGAGGTTTTGGGGCTCGTTGGAGATAACGGTGCTGGCAAATCTACTTTGTTGAAGATCCTCTCCGGAGCGATAGCACCCTCAGAGGGCGAAATCATCCTCGATGGCGAAGTGGTGTCATTCGCAACTCCTCACGCAGCTAAGGAGGCTGGAATAGCCACGGTCTATCAGGATCTGGCACTCGCTGCGCAAAGGGACGTTGTGTCGAATTTCTTTCTGGGTCGTGAACTCATTTCCAAGGGCTTTCTGGGCAAGACGTTGGGTTGGCTAGATGAAAGAGCAATGCGAGAACATACCATTAGAGAGCTCGCCCGTTTAGGGACCCGGATACCAGATGTCAGGCTCGCTACGAAGGAGCTCTCCGGTGGGCAGCGCCAGGCACTCGCTATTGCTCGGGCGGCGGCCTGGACATCTAAGGTTCTGCTATTAGACGAGCCGACCAGCGCTTTAGGGGTAGAACAGCAAGCCCAGGTGCTCGAGCTAATCCAACGGGTCAGGGCTGAAGGAATTGCCGTGATCCTGATCTCTCACCAGATGCAGGATGTAATGGCAGTATGCGACCGTGTTGTGGTGCTGCGGCTAGGGAAAGTGGCCAAGACACTCGAAACGGCGGAACTTACGAGTGAGAATTTAATCGGTTATATCACCGGTGCGAAGATAGCGGATCTGGCAGATCCCGTTGTTGAGGGAGGAAGATGATGGCGGTAGATCTGCGGGCCCGCAAGGATGAGTCCGGGGTGAAGCCGGCGATGTTCAAAGGCGTATTGAGGGGCGGTCGCGATTCGATGCGCGACCTTTGGATGGGTGGGCTTCTGGTAGTCCTGATAGTCGGTTTTGGACTGAAGTCGCCGGCCTTTTTTTCCAGGGCCAGCTGGCTCAACACATCAAACACTGGTCTAGAGGTCCTCTTGGTTGGGATCGGAGAGACCTTCGTCATCTGTACCGCAGGTATTGACCTTTCGGTCGGCGCTAACCTGGGGTTTTCATCGATGGTAGGTGCCTGGGCGATGACCCACTGGTTCACTTTAGGTAGTGGGTCAAATGTGATGGTTGTCGTCGTCGGATTTGCCGTAGCTCTAATCTTCGCCTCTTTGTTAGGTGCTTTGAATGGTGCGCTAGTCGCTTGGGCGAATGTTCCCCCCTTCGTCGTCACCCTCGGAACCCTCGGAATCGCTACCGGCCTGGCAGATCTCTTAAATGGCGGTCAGGAGATCTCGGCTATTCCGTCGTCGATTGCCAAGATCGGAAACGCCAACATCGGGGGATGGATTCCGGTACCAGTGGCGATGGGAGCGGTGGTAACTATCATCCTCGCCTTTGTTTTAGCTAAGACGAAGTTCGGTGCCCATACCCTAAGCCTGGGGGACTCGCGCGAGGCCGTCGTCAGGGCGGGGATAAATGACAAGATGCACCTATTCAAAGTTTATGTTCTCGCCGGACTACTCGCAGGAATAGCAGGAATAGTCGTCATGGGCAGACTCGGAGCCGCATCGCCGACCTCTGGTGCGACGGATAACCTGAGCGCTATTGCGGCGGTAGTTATCGGCGGTACGAGCCTTTTTGGAGGGCGTGGATCCGTGCTCGGAACAGTCTTTGGCACCGGGATAATCGCCGTTTTGCTTACCGGATTGATCGTCATCAATGTTCCGCCATTTTGGCAAGAGGTGGCGGTAGGTGCTGTCTTGATAGCTGCGGTCTACTTAGACCAGATGAGGGGCAGGAAGCGGGCCGTGGCGTAAAGGTGCTGCAATAGCGCAAGTTTGGAGGTAGATGGATCTGTGTTGCCCGGGCCGAAGAAGGAGACTAAGCGGAAATTAGCTTGGCTTAATCTAGGCTGCGGGTTGTAGGCGAAGTTGCTGGGATCATGAGAGAAACAAACCTTGAGGTAGTTCGCTCATCGAAAGCAGCCGAACTTGATTCGTTGGTGGATCATGCTCCGTAGGCCAGGACTAAGGCGCTCAAGATTCGGCTTTGTCGAACGAGTGCCAAGCCTTTTTTCTGACCATGCTCCGGGTGCGCTCAAGTTAGCAAATCCGAACAGTCTCCAACTCCCGGAGTCCCTTGCCTGTCTGCGCAGCTGTGTTCCACTGGAGAAGGCGATTTCTTGGTCGCTAATTGTGACCTCAGGATTGCCGGAAGGGTTTGAGACCCAAGGAGTAGCCTCTCTTGTTGGTCACCTCCGCTTGGCCGAGCCAGCTCGGTGGATTACGGCTCGGGTGGAATGGAGGATCCTTCAAGGAATCAATGATACTAAGGATAAAGAAGAGCCAGCAGATAGGAATAGAGCACGGCAATTT
Organism: Acidimicrobiaceae bacterium; assembly: GCA_013044475.1. Classification (GTDB taxonomy): domain Bacteria; phylum Actinomycetota; class Acidimicrobiia; order Acidimicrobiales; family Acidimicrobiaceae; genus JABEUN01. Next base: position 12,089 of record JABEUM010000005.1, read on the forward strand.
CGTTTCGGTCGGATTGGCGCCGATATGGCGTCTTTGCGCCAGTTAGTTTTTGTCTCTCCGGAGATGAAAGGTATAGACCTAGGACAACCTCTTGGAATGAGCAATGGCACTATCGAAAGTATCTAGGACAGAAGGAGTGAAGTTGCCAAAGTCGCATCCCTCGTCGCTCGATCATGTTGCGATCAGAGTTTCTGATATTGAGTTTTACGTTCGTTTTTTTGCTCGAGTCTTCAAGATGGAGGTTTCTTCGATCGATGGGGATCCTGAGCGGCCTCTGCAACTTTGGATACAAGATGTAATACAGCTCATTTCTGACTCGGATTTTCAAGGACCAGAGGGACGATCCGCTCACATCGCAATTGCGACCGAGAATATCGATTTGGTACTAGCTGAGGCGAGAGAGTTTGGTGCCGTGGCGCAGACCAAGGGTCCAAATTGGATTGAAATGCCCGATGGACTAGTTTTTGAGCTTTTGGAGAAGAAACCCACCGGCGATTAATTCGAGGAGCTGACGCAGAAGAAGCGGCGGTCATAGCTGGCTAGAACAGATGGGTAGAATCCGGCAATAGCCAAGGTTCGTAAATGTAGCTCGAGTGGCGGCCGCTGATTTGGTGACAACTGATCAAATGATTTGCTCTGGTGTCTATGGGTATTTGTGCGTGATGAAAGGTATTCGAAAATGCGAAAAGTACTAGTTGTAAATGGGCCAAACTTAAATATGCTCGGGAGGCGGGAGCCCACTATCTATGGCTCAGAATCACTGGCAGACGTCGAAAGCCGGCTTAGGGCAGTGGCTGGTGAACTGGAGGTGGCACTCGAGTTCTTTCAGTCAAATCATGAGGGTGCAATTATCGATCGGCTACACGAAGCCTTCGGAAACTACGACGGAATCATTATCAACCCTGGTGCGTTCACGCACTATAGCTATGCAATTCGAGACGCATTTGCGGCGATAAAGACTCCGTTCGTGGAGATTCACATCTCCAATATCCACACCCGTGAGACATTCCGACACACTTCCGTTCTTGCCGCCCTTGCGATTGGTCAGATATCGGGCCTTGGAACCTACGGTTACGAGTTAGCGCTCAAAGGGTTACTCAATACTTTGGACTCAGCTAGCAAGTAGCCCGAATTTACTTGGCGGGTGAGCCGGAGATGGGCAGCTGGGTCGGCTTCAGCTAGGGACTTTGGAGTAGTTTCGATTACAGAATTGCGGCTCCTTCGGACCTATGGGTTTTGGTTTCGACCGGGGAGCCAGGCACAAGTCAGATTGGGTATCTCGACATGGTAGTTCTGGCAGACAAGAGGCAAAAGAGGATCAACGACTTGGCTGGGATTTGCGATGTTGAGGGTGCGGTAGAACTAATCAGCTCTGCCACATTGTCGCGATCCGTTTTGCGGGTGGAAGCGTGATGGAACCCACTTTGCTCATCGAAGCACTGGTTCGAGGGTTCGGGTCCACGTCACTTCCACGAGCACTGGGTCTTGTTACTAAGACCTGACCGCTTCGCAGGCATGCGAGGCGGAAGCAGCTAACCGGCATAGGCCGAGGTTCACAAAATAACTACGGTTCGGTGGAATTTCCCACTGATGAGGAGGAAGGAAACGACTGGTGGCAAATCTGCTCCCTCTCGATGTAGGAGACACGGTTTCATTCACTAAGACGATCAGCGAATCGGACGTCTACCTCTTTGCCGGCATTACCGGCGATTTCAGCCAGATGCACACTAATGAGGAGTTTATGAAGACGACACCGTACAAGACGCGGATCGTGCATGGGGTATTGACTTTCGCCCTCGGGTCGACGGCATCCACGATGATCCAGCTTCAGGCGCGGGCCGAGATTCCAAGTCTCTCCTATGGCTATGACCGGCTGCGCTTTTTACGGCCGGTATATTTTGGCGACACCGTTACCGCTAAGTACACCATTACCGGCGTGGACGAAGAGCAATTAAAGACTTACGCAAGCGTTGAGATCTTCAATCAACACGCCGAACTGTGTGTAGTAGCTACCCATATTCTGAAGTTCATCCCGCTTTGATAGAACGGGGGCGCAAAGATCAAGCTATGGAGGATGGCGTTTAGGCCAAAGCGTGTTTTTCCCAGAAAATACAGTGCTCGAGGTTGACGATGTCTATACCTACGAGTTCAGTCGGTGATCGTTAGGTGTTTGGCGTCTTTGACCAGGTCTTGATTTGAGGACTCAAACAGGACAACTTTGATCTACCAACAGTTGCTAAAGTCCCGATCTTCAGCTCAAACTAATGAGCTGAAGAGAGCCGTAAGGAAACTTCGCAGTGCGAAGGGAGCCAGAAGGCCCGGGAAATATTGCGAGGGCCGGTGCAAGAAAGTAGCTCGATTCAGATTGGGTCTGAATTGCCATATCTCGGGCTGAGGGTTTTTCCTTCACTTCTGGCTAACCGGAACTGTACAGCCCCGAAAGAAGTAGTTAGTTCGGGTTTTATCGGAAGAAAGCAGGAGCGAGACTTGGTAGGGGGTTGAGGTTTGCTCGGCGAGAATTCAGCCACGAGTCTGCTTGGATTTGGAAGCCTTTAAAACCTGATAAAAATTGGGGATGATGCGGCCCTCTCGAAGAGCTCGCCTTGTTCTATGTGGAAATATGCCTTGCTGATGTTCTACGTGCTATATGCGGAATAAGTCCCAATACAGCGAGTAGTGTTATCAGCTCATCCGAACATTTTTCTAAATGGCGGAACGGGACCTCTACTCGAGGGCTTTTATCGACAAGTCATGAGCCGAATATTATTCTTTTGATTGTAGCCAACGGCATCATAGATGTAGTTTTCGAGTTCCCTCGAAATTGGACCTTTAACCGGCTAAATTCTCGGAAGCCTCATGTAATACCTTATTGAACAGCCGAAATGTAAATGTTCAACCACTGGAGTGGTGGTAGGCGAAGGCACATGATATCAACTGGCCGAATTGATCGGTGTTTCTTCGATAGCACCTTAGCCCATGGACCAAAGCACGCTCGAAGCGGTCACTTTTCACCACTTATAGTGAGATATTCTATTTACGACTTCATCGCCCGTGATTACATTGCCAATCTATATCAAATAGTTACAATAAAAATAGAAATCACTTGTTGCGAGGCAAGTTTCTTGATATCTTTCTCATGTTGGTGTGCTATAACCATGGAGAAAAGCTGTGAATGTGGGGGCTTCGCATAGACACAGACCACGGTGGATCTGGCCTCGAGTCGCATCGGCTGTCATTGTTCTTTCGTCTGGTCTTGCCACCTGGCTGGTGGTCTCTGGATCGGCATATGGGTCGCCTCTGGCTGGTTCCGTCCAAGGTGCAGGTGGCTCAGTTCGTGGAGGCGGCTACGTGCAACTCGGCGGTGGGAAACTAGCTAAGGCGGACCCGACCTCCGGAGTTGATTCGAACTCCAATAACTCGGACTCCTCCTCCGACGTAGGTCTGTTTGCTTTGGAACCCGTGAGCAACCTGGAGGTTGTCCAGGGAACGGCGAACGATGTGCTTTTGAGTTTCACGCCAGCTTCGGACGGGGTAACTGCTACTGGATATTTGATCTATACGACTGTCAACGACGGAGGCAGTCACATGGAAGTGATTGCAAAGGAGGAAGTAGCTTCGAGTCAGGCGACCGTGGCGGTGAATCGGACTATTTCTGGACCGTATACCTTCGTTGTTGTCGCTGTTGACGGGACTAAGCAGTCGCCGCCGATAGCTTCTGCCCCATTTAGCTTCTCAGCTTCTGCCCCAACTTTAGACCTCGCACTGCTCGTGTTCTCGACTAGCTACCAAAAGCCATTTTCAACGAGCCCCATGATCGCTAGCTACTCACAGCCCGCTGGTGCTACTTCCGCATTCTCTTTTGGTGTGCCATCTATCACTTCAACGGGTTTCACCTTGGACACTAATTCGAAGGTATCAACCTGCTTGGGCAGTTCTATAGCTCCGGGGCAAAGTTGTAGTCTCGGCGTTTTTGTAAGTCCGACGGTCAGCGATTCGCAAGTGGGAGTCACGACCGGAGTATTGAGGGTATCCGGGGCGCCTAACCTCAACCTCGAAGCGGTGGTAGGCGCTATCCCACCGAGCGCTCCCACTGCGGTGGGCGCTTCACCGGGTCCATCCGGAACTGGAGTCATATCATTTTCACCACCATTGTCAAGTGGAGGCGCCGAGATTACCTCATACTCAGTGTCATCTAAGGATCTGTCTCGGTCCGAAGCGCCCCAGCTAATTACCGTCGCGACGTCGACGCTTTTTGGTGGGGGCCCATATTCGGTCACGGTCCAAGGGTTAAAGGTGGGCGATAGCTACGAGTTCCTGGTCTATGCCACGAACTCTGCGGGGCAAGGCCCCTCCGCCACTACTAATGTCGTCAAAATCTCAGCAGATCTTGCCGCTCTACCGACGCCTTCGAGCTCGGCCCTGACCTTCACATCGACGATCACGAAGACCTTCTCTCCGCAGACCGTTACGTATTTAGAACCTGCAACTACTGTTCCATTCAAGTTCCCGTCGGTGTATTTGTCGCCGAAATCTACTCCCTTTGTCCTGCAAAATAGTTGTTCCGGAGTAACGCTAGCCTCGGGTCAAAAATGCACGATTCAGATAACACCGGATCCGAGCGAAGCGGGATCGACAAGTGCCACCCTGGTCGTAACGGGATTCCCGGCACTCGATGTCACCCTGATGGCAACCTTGGCGACATTGGTACCAGCTCCACCGTCGTCAGTGAGTGCGGTTTCAACTCCGGTCGGGGCGATCGTGACGGCCGTGATTGCGAAGGGTGGGGGTGATGCACCGCCTATTCTCAACGTTGCCGTTACTCCGTACGATATCACGACCGATTCCTTAGGGACCACGATAGTTCAGAAGGTGACCCCCGGCATTGCGGGAGTCGTGACGATTTCTATCACCGGGCTGACCCCTAATAACGTGTACGACTTTAGCGTCGTCCTATCGAACGGCTTCGGTTCAAGCATCGCAGTCACTTCCAATCAGATCACCGTCGGCACTTTTCAGTTTCGCTCGGTAACATCTCCACCGAGCCAGCCAGTCAATAATCAGCTAGCGGTGACCTCTCTAGCTTCAGCGGCTCCGAAGAGTCCAGCAACGAATTCAGCTAATACGACTTCACCCAATGTGCCTTCATTACCAATTGTTACATCGCGAAGTTCCCTCCCAGTACTCGATCCGCCGAGAGCCACCACACAGGTGTCTTCGCCAGACGTAGTCGCCCCGACTCAGGTTCCATCGTATGTCCACATATCGAAGTATTCATTGACTCCTTTAGGGCCGACCGTCCATGGGGTGATCATCTTTTCTATTTCGCAAGCTTCGGGGATCCCGGGTTCGCTGATCACCGTCGTCGACAGGTCCCTACCAGTCGGATGCGTAAGGCCCGAGGTCCTCTTTAATAACCAAGTCGTAGCGACTCCGTCACCAGTAAATGGTTTGCTGCCCCAGCTGCGGATTGCCATTCCTGGTGACGCAGTTTCTGGCCGGGCGACAATCACTGTCACTTGTATCGGAGCGCCCACTACCGCTAGATCGGTCGGCTTTATGGTATATGTTCCTTCGGTGCACCTCGGAATGCTCTCGACGGCTGTGTTGCTGCCGTCTCAGATCTCTTTTTCTGCTAAGTCACTAGCCAAGAGTGCGGCGGTAGCGGCATTGGCAATTCCTTTCGTTGCATTCCCGACCGAGTTCTTAAACGCAACCCTTGAAGAACACGAGGACGATCTCATCGCGCTGCGCAACCGCTTTCGGAGGAAGAAGGGTTCCACTGGTGGAGGACCAGCCAGCAGGATTTCGAACAATGTCAGGTTGACCGGGGTTTTGTTGATGAGTGCCCTCCTGTATGGGCTCTTGGACCCCAAATTTAGTTTCAACGAGTCATCACTCCTCATCTTTCTAGGTCTTTTAGTCGGACTCACCGTTATAACTTTGGCCGCCGACCTTCCTGCCGCACTCTATCTTCGTCGAAAAGATCCAGAAGCGAAAGTGCAAGGTCACGTGTTGCCCGGGGCGATCGGGATTGCTGCGGTGTGTGTGGTGATTAGCAGGGCCTTGCACTTTGAGCCGGGATATCTTTACGGAATGGTCGCCGGCCTGCAGGTTGTCAACAAGATGAGGATATCCGAAAATGACAGCGGCAAGGCGCAGGTTCTCTCTTTCATGACCACCCTTGCTGTCGCCCTTGCGGCCTGGCTAGCGAGGCAACCCCTCAGCTCGTGGACCCATTCAAATCACGCGAGTGTCGTAGCTGTTGGTGTCGATGCCGCACTTGTCTCAATCTTTATAGCCGGAGTGCAAGGCGTGCTTATTAGCCTTTTGCCCCTCCGATTCCTACCAGGTAGGGACATCTACAAGTGGAACAAAGTTGTCTGGGCGCTATTGCTCGGAATTGCAGCCTTTATATTCTTTCATCTGCTATTGGGGCAAGGATCTAGCTATGTGGGCACGATTAATGGGACTATAGCTGCGGCGATATTCACCGGACTATTTGTTGGTGCAACGATTGCAGCATGGGTATTCTTTGCAATCCGTGATCGAAAACGTGAAGCCACGTCGGGCGACGACCCTGAGCAACAAGGACCGAGAGACGAGGACCGGGTCTCCTTCAGTCTGTCGAGTGCTAGCAATTCTGATAGCGATGGAGAGTAGTTGGCCGGCATCAGAGAGCCGATGTCTTCGATAAGTTTTCCTGCGAAAGCCGCGGAGTTTCCTCATCCGTGAGGGCCCCGGAAGAACAGGTCGTAGTGGACTTTGCCGAAGGGCTATCTTGGAGCGGTTTGCTTTGAGTCGACTTAATTTGGAATCAATTTGATTTGCACGGTTAGCTTAGAGTGCGAGAACTTTTTCTGGCCATCGACACGCCGATCCAAGCTGCGAGTGAGTTTCAAATTTCTTGACTTGGCCCAATGGTATCTTTGGTGTTGAACTAAAGACCCCTCGTTACATGAGGAGATCTACTTAGGGCCACTTGGGTGGCCTAACTCAAAGTGCGCCCAGCACGATGGTCTATATAATCTGTGATCACCATGAGATAACTCTTATGGAAACTCGCTTTTAACCGAGACAATTAAGAAATGGATGACCAAGGCGAGCTATTGATTGGTAGCAAATGGCGATCAGATCGGAGGCTGATCGGCCAGCGCTGAGTGAGGCGGCTCGCTTCTTTGACTTGTGCCTATCCGTTGGACGTTCGAAGTTCTCGGCAGGTCTCAAAGGCTATAGAGTTTCTCTGGTTTGAGGATCGATACGCTATTGCCGCTTCGGTCTCGCTGGGATTCTCGAAATAGACACGACCTTGATGTCGGGACCAACGGGGCATAAAGAGGGTTTTTCGTAATCCTGCATTCGGTATCGCAACCGTCACTCGTTCGGCTGATTTGAAGTGACGCGCCCGATTTGTGTTCATTATTATCATGATCTTTGGGCCACTACCCAACAATTACCTGAAGTAAAGGTTAGCTTTTTTTCATACTATTCGTTAGAGTGTCTAACATGGAGTGTACCGAAGAGGTTTCGTCGAGTCTTGAGGCGATGTTCCTGCTCGAAGCCTTTCTGCCCTCGGTTGGAGACCTTTCGGACCTGACCAGGCGGAAGTACCTTTTCGAGGTTCGACGCTTCGTGGAGTTCCTGGACCTTCACGGCAAAGATTCTCCCGCTCTGATAGACACCAAGACCGTCGATCGCTATATGGCCAAGCTCGCTACTTCGAGTCTTAGCCGACGTAGCGTGCAGGTAGCCGCTTCGGCATTGAGGCGATATGTCAAGTTTCTCGTCGAGATGGAAGTCTTAGATGCTTTCGTCGAAGTCGATTTTACTTCGAAGGCCTCATCGAACAAGTTGCCAAAGGTTCTCTCTAAATCAAGATTGGAATCCGTTCTCGATCAGGACCACTTTGAGCTAGCTACTCAGGAGCAGAAGATCGCAATGGCAAGGGATCTTGCTATGGCCGAGCTACTCTACGGGGCCGGATTGAGGGTATCGGAACTAGTTGGTCTTGATCTTGTTGACCTCGATCGGCGTACCTTAGTGGTCACTGTTTTGGGAAAGGGCTCAAAGGTGCGGCGGGTGCCCTACTCCAAGAAAGCTGAGAAGGCCCTCGGCAACTACTTAGCCGGCCCGAGGGCGGAACTCTTGGCGGGGAAGGAACCGACAGAGGCGCTCTTTCTAGGGACTCACGGAAAGCGAATCGATCAACGCCAAGTCAGGCGTTCACTAGTCAAGTTGGGTTTGGGTGGCTCTGCGCACGCCCTTCGACACTCTTATGCTACGCACATGTTGGACGCAGGAGCGGACATTAGAACAGTAGGAGAACTACTTGGACACGTAGAACTGTCTACCACGCAGATCTACACTCATGTAAGTAAGGAAAGGCTCATGGCTGTCTATGGGTCTTCTCATCCCCGGGGATAACGAATTGGACTACTACACCGATGGAGAGCTAGGCGCATGGTGGGCATCGTTCAAGGTTGACGGTGACCGGCTGGCGAAGGACAAGCTGATAGTCCACTACTCTCCTTTAGTCAAGTACGTCGCGAGCAGGGTAGCCGTGGGCCTGCCACAGAATATCGATCAGGCGGATCTCGTTAGCTACGGCATGTTTGGTTTGATGGACGCACTCGAGAAGTTCGATACCTCGAGGAACATCAAGTTCGAGACTTATGCGATAGCGAGGATCAAAGGTGCGATCATCGACGAGTTGAGGTCGATTGATTGGGTGCCACGGTCGGTTCGCGCAAAGGCTCGATCGGTAGAAAAGGCCTACTCGACACTCGAGGCTAAGCTGCTGCGCAATCCGACCGACGTAGAGATAGCCCAAGAGATGGGCGTTTCATTCAAAGACCTCCAGCATATCTTTACCCAGATCTCCTTTGTCGGAGTGGTAGCTTTAGACGAACTGATCTCATCTGGCGATAGGGCTGAAGGGATGACTCTCGGGGACACAATCGCCGACAAGCATGCCGGACCAGTGGCTGCTTTCGAAGTCGAAGAGTCAAAGCAACTTTTGGCAAATGCTATCAACAAGCTAGGGGATAGGGAAAAGATGGTGCTAACCCTTTACTACTACGAGGGACTAACTTTGGCTGAGATAGGAACAGTCCTCGGAGTCACCGAGAGTAGGGTCTGCCAGATACACACCAAGGCGGTAATGCAGCTCAAAGGTAAGCTGGCCGAGTCCGAGCGGGAAGTCAGGTTTTAGACCGTTCCGGCGACAGTCTCGCTTAGCTGCACTTGGATCTATAAGTAGCTATTTGATCGGCGCGATTTGAGACTCCCAAGTTAGCATTGCGAAGCTAAATGGGTAGGTCGATTGTTGGCGGAAACTAATAGATATCCCCCAAGGCGGCGGACACCCTTGGGATCATGGTCTTCAGGCGAAGGAGCGGAGAGATGGACTATGAAACGACAGTTGAGATAGCTGCCCCCCAAGAAGCCGTGTGGTCAACGCTGATCGACGTTCTCCACTGGCAGGAATGGACCAAGTCCATCGAGGAAGTCAGCTGGGTCAAAGGTAGCACTATCGCCACGGGCAGTCGAGTTCGAATCAAGCAACCTGGCATGCCCGCCATGGTGTGGATAGTTTCTGAAGTCGAATCCGGAGCCTTGTTTGCGTGGCGGAGCAGCCGCCCAGGCGTCATGACCGTCGCTACTCATTCATTGGAGACGGTTGCCAACGGCCATGTCAGGGTCACCTTAGGGATCCATCAGTCCGGAGCACTAGCGCCTATCATCGCTTTTTTGGGCGCGGCTCGAACCCGGCGCTTGGTCCAGATGGAGGCTGAAGGTTTAAAGATCCGCAGCGAAGCGACAAGGTGAAGATTCCTGAGTCTGTCCGGAAGAAACATTGGTGCGGAATCCAGATTCAATAAAAAGTCCCCACCTTTAGGGCTAATCGCCTTTTCGCCCTCGAACTCGGACTACACTTGTCTCGGCAAATTGCCATTAGTTACGGGCCGAATTGGTATTCCGGTCGCTTTAGGGCGTCCAGTTCGGTTCTAAGAAAACCGGTTGAAGGAGATACAGTGCCTACAGAGCCCGTTGTTAAGCTTTCGCAGCTTTTAGATGCAGGTGTCCACTTTGGTCATCAGACCCGCAGGTGGAATCCGAAGATGCGCCGATTCATCTATGGCGAAAAGAATGGCATCTACATAATCGACCTCCGAAAGACCCTCGTTGGGATTGAAGCCGCATACCGCTATACCAGGGATCTTGCCAACCGTGGTGGGATCGTTCTCTTTGTCGGGACTAAGAAGCAGACCCAGGATCCTATCGCCGAGTATGCGATCAAGACAAACATGCCATACATCAATCAGCGCTGGCTCGGTGGCATGCTTACAAACTTCCAGACGATTCTTGGCCGGGTGAAGAAGATGCGAGAGCTCGAGGAACTCAAAGCCCATGGAGGTTTTGACGCGATGCCCAAGAAGGAGGCTCTTTTACTGTCTCGTGAGCTGGAGAAGCTCCAGACCAACCTTGGTGGTATCAGAAATTTAACGAGGCTTCCCGACGCAATTTTTGTCATCGACACTAAAAAAGAACACATCGCCGTTACCGAAGCGAACAAGCTGAAGATTCCGATCATTGCCGTCGTTGATACAAACTGCGATCCAGACCTTATACAGTACGTAATTCCGGGCAATGACGACGCGATTAGAGCCGGACAGGTTATGTGTAAGGTGATCGCCGACGCAATCGTCGAAGGTCGCCAGATGGTCTACAAGAAGGGCCTGGTTACCCCGGCCCCAACCGTCGCTACCGCAGAGCCGAGCGCAGAAGCTCCCGTGGAAGAGGTAACTGCGCCCACTGAGACCGCTGCCGAAGAGACCGCTGCCGAAGAAGCAGTTGCCGAAGTTGCAGTTATTGAAGAGGCACCATCGGTCGTTGTCGATGCCGTTTCAACGACTCCCGCTTCGCCCGAGGGTGTTGCGTAGTCATATTTGCTAAAAGAGTTCGTGCCCGAGGCGCAGTCTGGGCTAGATAAGAGTGAAAAAGGAGAATTTTGGTGGCGAATATTACCGCCCAAGCAGTGCAGGCCTTGAGAAAGGCCACCGGAGCGGGGATGCTCGATGCAAAGAAGGCACTTGAAGAGGCCGAAGGCGATTCTGAGAGGGCTGCCCAGATTTTGAGGGAAAAGGGGCTAGCCGGGGCTATGAAGAGGGAAGACCGCGAGAACACCCAGGGTGCGGTCGCCCTTGTTCTCCTTGAAAACAAGGTCGGTGCGATCGTAGAGCTAAAGTGCGAGACGGACTTTGTGGCTAAGTCAGAGGCTTTCGTAGAAGCCGCCAACAAGGCGGCGCTTGAGCTCGCAAACTCAGGCGAATCCGGCCTTGTTGCCCTCGCCGAAGAGGTAGACAAACTCAAGCTCACGCTGAAAGAGAATATTGCTCTCGGGAAGTCGGCAAGGTTCGAGGCCGGTGAGGATGGTTTCGTCGACGGCTACCTCCACGTCCAGAATGGTCGTGGAGTAAATGCCGTGCTCGTGAGTTTGGTTGGCGCACAACCCGAAGTCGCCCACGACCTCTCTCTGCACATCGCTTTTGCTAGGCCGGAATATTTGAGCCGTGACCAGGTCCCAGCGGACATCGTGGAGCAGGAGCGCAAGACACTTGAGACCCTATCGAGAAACGAAGGGAAGCCCGAGGCGGCTCTTCCAAAGATTATCGAGGGGAGAATGGACGGCTTTTTCAAGGGAATTTGCCTACTCGAGCAGTCCTTTGTGAAAGACGAGAAGCTCCGTATCTCTGACCTGTTAAAGGGAGCCACAATAGCTGGCTACTCCCAAATTATCGTTGGAGGTTGAGTATTGGCCGACTCTCCATCTAGGACCAACCCTCTCACCAAGGTAAAAAGAGCACCGAAGTGGGAGCGGGTGGTACTTAAGATCTCTGGTGAGGCATTAGCCTCCGAGACAAGCGACGTCGTCGACGCTAAGGTGCTTGAGCGCATTGCCTTGGAGGTCGCTGATGCTCGCGAAACCCTGGGTGTAGAGATAGCTATAGTCGTAGGCGGCGGAAACATTTGGCGGGGTACTTCGGGCACCCACATCGGGCTTGATCGTGCCACTTCCGACCATATGGGAATGTTAGCCACGACCATGAACTCCCTGGCTCTGCAGAACGCCATCGAGAGAGCTGGGCAGCCCACCCGAGTTCAAACGGCTATTCAGATGGCTGAGCTCGCTGAACCTTATATAAGGCGACGGGCAATCAGGCACCTTGAAAAAGGACGGGTCGTTATCCTCGCCGCTGGGATGGGGTCCCCTTACTTCACGACAGATACCGCCGCTGCCCTTAGGGCGGCGGAGATAGGCGCAAGTGCCGTGTTGAAAGGGACGCACTCTGGAATCGACGGAATATACAGCGCGGATCCGAAACTTGAACCAAATGCGACACTCTATGAAGAGGTCGGATATATGGATGTCATCTCTAAAGGACTGGCGGTAATGGACATGACTGCAATTACTTTTTGTCAGGATAACCACATTGAGATCCTGGTCTTTGATGTTTCGGCCGTAGGAAACGTAGTTAGGGCGATGGCGGGCGAGCGTCTAGGTACTCTGGTTAGATAATGGAACCAAGCTCGGTACAAGAAGTCGTGTCACAGACCGAAGAGAAGATGTCTCGCGCTGTAGCACACGCGGTAAGTGAATTTTCGAACTTTCGAACCGGTAGGGCATCGTCTGTGCTGGTAGAGAAGTTGCTGGTTGATTATTATGGGTCAGAAGTGCCCATGGTGCAGGTGGCTAGCTTCTCGGTGCCCGAGGCGCGGACCTTGGTTATCTCGCCGTATGACAAGAATGCCCTCAAAGCTATTGAGAAGGCGATTCTCGGGAGTGACCTTGGAATCAACCCTTCGAATGACGGAACTGTCATCAGACTCGCCTTTCCCCAGTTGACCGAGGAGAGGCGCAAGGAATTGGTCAAGCTCGTGCGGCAAAAGGCGGAAGAGGGGCGAGTGGCGGTTCGTAAAGTCCGACGAACTGCTCGCCATGCACTCGAGCA
>JABEUM010000182.1 GCA_013044475.1 Acidimicrobiaceae bacterium
AAACGCTGATTGGGCCACAAGCTGTCCGGAATACAAAGTGACCGCCGTCCAAGTAAGGTTAGGCACCAGGTTACCGGAGGACAATGAGCATGATTCCGAACAAGTCGATGGAATTACAGCTAAGCATCCACTGACTCATATAGACGCTGATGGAGTAAGGAATGACCTGGTGCGAGTGGTCAACCAGATCAGTCGAAACTTCGGTCACTATCCACATGAAGAGGCAGTCGCCGCTATTGCCAACCACCTCAGGCGATTCTGGGCACCATCAATGCGCAGCCAATTACTGGAGCATCTAGATGCCGGCGGACTGGATCCACTGGCAGTTGAGGCAGGCCATTTACTAAAGGACGGAGTCGAAGTTTGATCGACCGCTCGTAGAGGACGAGCCACAGTGCGATACACGACGATAATGCATAGATAAGGGGCAGTTCGGCGGGCAAGAGGGATAACTACCCTTCAGTTGATCGGTCCGATCTGTTCGAAAGAGGGTCCACATTCTGATCGCGGGAAAGTTCCAAAGGGTGGCGACGTGGATCGTCGAATAGTACGCTAAATGGCTATGGTGAGCGCTGGTGGCTAGTCCTGATATGAATATGTCCTTCGCATCGGCACAAGTCGGATTTGTAGCGAAGTACCTGGCCTCAAATTGGTCACTTGATCCGGTCATTTCGGTGCCCTTTATCTTTATTCCAACCGCCCTTTATCTTCGCGGTCTTCCAGTCCTATTGCGACAGAACCAACTCAACGGAGAGAAGGCAATCGGTACTGAAGCCAAGAAGATCATAAGTTTCGCCGTCGGAATGGGCTTTTGGGCGTTGGCTTTTTTGTCGCCGATTCTGTTTTGGTCAATGGTGTATTTATGGGTGCACATGCTCTTTCACGTAATGGTTATGATAGCGGCGCCACCTCTTTTGGCAGGATCCAGACCATGGCAAGCGATGAAGGCTGGAATTCCGCAATCTCTCCGAGGAATGTCGGAAAAGATAGGGTCAGCCCTCACTGGTGATGGATTCACAAGCGCCGTTGTCCGACTGGTCACAAATCCTTGGCTGGACGCCGCTTATTTCAATATCGTCATGTGGTTGTGGTTCGTGCCGAAGATGATGACTCTTGGGGTCGACAACAAGTACGTGATGGATGTCATGCACCTCAGCTTCATAACTGCGGGCTTCCTACTCTTTTTCCACCTCGTTGATTCGCCGCCCTATCCGTCACGAATACCGAACCCAATAGTGCGCCTTGGAGTAATTCTTGGTTGCACGTACTCAAGTTGGGCACTCGCCATGATCTTGGGGCTCACACATCATCCATGGTTTGCCGTTTATAGCAACATTCCATCCAAAACCTTATCGCCCATGGCGGACCAGCAGATCGGTGCTTCGATACTTTGGGTTCTTTGCATGGAACCCTTCATTTATACCGCCTACTACAACATCTACCTATGGCTGAACATGTCAGAAAAGGGAACTTTTCGTGACAATGCGTTACCGTGGCTGAAGAAGGTTCGTCGTGGACCTGCTTATTCAGTGGTGGAGCCAGAAGAATAGTCGAGAGACTAGAAATCGAAATCGGGCAATTGGTCGCCCATCGCAACTCGTGCTTTCGACCTGCCGATCGACTTTGACCTGCACCTTGATGGGCCTTAAACTATGCCATCGGCCTCTTCGCTCTGATCACTTGCGATCAGTTTCTCGCTGGTGCGATCACTTACTGGACTATCGCTGAACGTATCCAGGAGATCCGTATATTTTCGAACCTAGCCGTCTCGAGCGATCCTTTCGGTAAACAAGTTCGAAGGCAACTATCCAACCAGGAAGGCAATAGTGCTCCTGTATCTCTCAATCATCCAGCCAGGAGATCCGAACGAGTAGGCATTAGTCGGCATCGTCGAACCCGTCTCAGCGGTACTCGGTGGTAAAACGGTGGCCCCTGTAGCCGAACCATTGCTGGTGTAGCTGGGCACATTGCTTTGTGGCGTATCCTTCGGCGGCGCCGCTGGCGAAGGTGAGGTGGCGGGGGACCCCCTCGTTGCCACCGGCTGGGGTGCAGGTGTCCCTGACCCGATTTGACTCCAATAAAGCGAGATTTGATCACTCGACGAAGCAAGCGAACTTGCGAGAAGTAGCGAGATCGAATTCATCTGGTTAGCGTCGATATTGTAGCCGACCCCGGCATAGGTTGGCCTTGCACCGAAGTTGACCAAGATATTCTTTCGGTGACCCCAACACCCAGCTGAGACTGGTGAAGCACAAGCAATATTGGGTGAGCCAAATCCGTCGTCGTACATCCAGATATAATCCGTCGCAAGCACATTTGGCTCTCCCCATGCCCAATCTGATCCCCAGGAGAAGGCCGCGTTAGAAATCTGTGGATCGCTGTTGTCATCAGCTCCCACCTGGGCAGCCGAGTCAAGCTGGGTCGTGGTGGCCACCGCTGGAGCCAAGCCCCTCGCCGTTCTCTCTAAGTTAACAACTATGAAAAGCTGTTCAGTTGGAGATAGTCCGAAGTAATTGGCTGGAAGGACCATGGCTGAGATTCCTTCTTGTGCTCTGGCATTATTAATGGCCGCCAAAACGGCGTCTGCGCACTTGACCTAGTTGGCATATCCGCGTGGCTGACACGACGTGAGGTAGTTTGGGTTTGCAACTACATTGGCTCCGAGCGCCATTTCGTAAGAGACGGGCTCCGCCTTCAATGCACTTGTAGTTTGATAAAAGGATGCTGGGATAACTAAAGAAGCCAATACCAGAAGTCGGAGAACGGAACGATTTGATCTAAGCAAGCTAAAACCTCATGAAGCTGGACATCGAGAACATAAATCCTGAAACCACAAGTGGAAACTCAGCCATTCTTTGGGTAGAACTAAAGCTGAAAATGAACTCAAGATAAATCGTTACTCATCTTAAGGTAGGAAATCGGTACCAAACGGCCGTTCAAAAGTCAGCACACGTATCTCCCGAGGACTGTCCAGAAGAGTGAATAGGACAGATTGGGCGAAAGTCCGTCGAGTCCAGCCACAAACCTCCCACCGAAGCGTTCGCTAAGACAGTCCCGCCAGGACAGACCACACCAGGACAGTTCCAACCACTTTTCATACACTCAGAGCGGGCCTTTATGAACCGCGAGCCACGGCTGGCTCCTGGGCTTATGCAGGGACCACCTTCAACTAGACCCAGAACCGACTCACGCAGAGAGCGCCTATCTTCGGGATGCCGCTCCTGCTCATAGATTTTTATATACCTTAAAATTTGGAGCCAAACACGAAATCCAACGGAGGTCAGTTCGACGAAGCAGGAGCGCTTGAGGTCTACTGGGAAAGTAGCGACCCAATGACGGCGGCCTGTTCGAAAATGCATCGCAAGATAGAGCCACGACCAATGAAATTTAGAAAGTTGCCACCACACATCGTCGCTTGGCTGGCCTCTGACGGCACCAAGCCCGCCGATCTCTAGGAAGCCAAGTAACGCTACGTACTGAATCCGCTCCATTCCGCTGCCTAGCCGGAATCCAGGCTGGCTAAACGCAAAAGTCCTTTGAAATATGGAAACCAGTTAGGACGTCTTGTGACCTGAGAACAAAAATCGATAAGGCAATTAGCAGCGCAACAGATATTCAGGCTAAGTTCCATTCATTAAACCAGATGACGTCGACCAAGACTTTCCATGGTATACAGCCGTATTCAGGGCTATTCGTGAAGGTTCTGGCAATCCAGGTTCAAGCTGCTGGTGAAGTCGCGCGCAGAATGCCATCGGGCCTGGATACTTACCGAACTGGAGTGGAGCGGAGGCGGTGTCTATCGTGAAAAAATGATCTAAATCTTCGGCTCGTCAATCCAAGGCTCAGATGATGGATTGCTCCAAATGCGCTATAGAAACCAGGTACCGACTATCACTGTCCCAACAGAGCAATTCCTGCAGAAGTCTGCCACGGCCTTTTCATAGTCGAACCCGAAAGGCTGCAGCCTGCGGCTTCGTAACTCGATTGG
>JABEUM010000006.1 GCA_013044475.1 Acidimicrobiaceae bacterium
AGGACCGCCTCATCCGCCACGAGCAGTAGATCTCGATCTAAAAGTGGAAGGCAGGAGTGCGTTCCACCTCCAAATGGCGGACACCAGTTCCGGTGGACTAGCAACTTTGGATTAGCTGGGTCTTTCACGTCGACGATGGTTAGTCCACCATCACGCCAACCGCCGTATGCTATCCCGTCGGCCACCACCGCGTGATGCAGCGCAACCCTTCCGTAGAAGTTGTGAGTCTCACCACCATCTCGCCACATCCCCGGGATCCACCATCTTCCGGCTTCGACCGGATTGGTGGGGTCGATCATGTCGATAATCAGGAGTATGTGATCGGTATATCCGTCGAGCAAAGCCGAGGCGTAGGCGTACCTGCCACCGTCGTACCATATGCGATGGAGTCCACAACCCTCAACCGGAAGATATCCGATCTGCCGTGGATTGGCGGGATCAGCTATGTCATAGACCCGCATCCCGGCAGCGAAATCTTCCCCGCGCTTGCCGTACATCGATGAGTGGACGCCGTCTATCGACTTGCCGTAGTACTCGGTCTCTATCGGCTTGACCATGTAGAAATCTACTGAGTCAATCACCAGCAGGAGATCATCATGGGTTTGGAGATGGATATGCCATGAGTTCTTCGCACCCTCGAGGAAGTTCACCGCCTTGGGATTTCGAGGGTCAGAGACATCTATAACGCTGACGCCTTCATTCTTCCCAATGTAGGCGTGCTTTTTGTTGACCATCACCTGAGTGCCGCCTGGCATGCCCCCTTGATCGGTGTAACCGAGGAACTTCATGTTCCACGAGCGAATGTCTGAATGAGCGTCAGCGGTCATATCTTTGTCCTTTCAGGCTTTCCGGATTGACGAGGTTCTTGGGAACCCCTCCTTCAAACATGGTGAGTAAGTTTTCAAAGGCGAGCATCGCCATCGCCGCCCTCAGGTCCTTATTCCACGCAGCCATATGCGGGGTAGCGATGACATTTGCAAGACTAAGCAGTTCGTCATCGGGTCTTGGGGGCTCGGGGTTGAATACGTCAAAGGCTGCGCCAGCTAGCTGTCCATTCTTGAGCATCGCTTTGAGGGTCTCAGTTTGGACGAGATTGCCCCGGGCGGTATTTACGAGCAGTGCTCCCTTTTTCATCATCGATAGGCGATGCTCATCGAGTAGAGGTGGTTCACCGGCCGTCACTCCCGGCACATGCAGAGTGACTAAGTCAGACTCGACGAGTAGTTGGTCCAGATCTACTACCTCGACTCCCATAGGTGGATCGAAACTCTTGAGGTCATAGACCAAGATCCTCGCACCCCACGAGGTGAGCCTCTTTGCGACGGCTCTTCCGATGTGTCCGAAACCCACAATTCCAATGGTCCGCCCGAAAAGCGTTCCGGACATATGCTCTGGATCTTTCCAGCCGCCACCGCGTAGCCAGGCGGCGTTATAGAAGTCGAGCCTCTTCAATAGTCCGAGCATAAGAGCGATACAGTGCTCGGCGACAACATCGACTTCGAGCTTGACCGGGGTGTTGGCGACCATAATGCCGAGTTCGGAGGCAGATGCCATATCGATTACTTCGGTGCCAATACCAAGTTTCAAAATGAACCGGAGGTCACCCAGTGACTCCATTACATCCCGGGTGATAAAGGCCCCGCTCGCTCCCAATAAAGCGGCGTGGCCCGATGCTTGCGATATGAGATCTGACTCGGCGATCTTCACCCTTGCTTTGCCGGTTGACGCCAACGGTGCTCCCATCGTGACCCTGACGCCTCGCTGAATTAACCAGTCAATGGGATAGTCCAGGGGATCGTAGACGTAAACCCCCCGTTCGAACAGGCTGCGATTACCTTTGTTTTCCACAAGTCACCCTTCGCATCACATTCCTATCGCACGACCTCTGTGGAATCGAAATTCGACAGAGGTCGTGCAACTATTCGATCTGTATTCAGAAACTTTGGTTCGTTGGTACATTCTGGATACATGTTTGAGTTACCTTACCCATATGGAACCAAGTGGTCAAGTCTTGTATCCAGTTTATAATCAACAAACCGAACGGCCGCCGATCTAGCTCCTATATTTTTTCCCCATATTCGGAGCCACCGGGCAGCATTTAGAGCGCGACTTCCCTCACAGCACCGCCATTATCTGGGCTTTCAGTCATGATTGCCTCATTAGGCGTTATTGATACAAGTAAACACACAGAGCCCAAAGGGCTGTTATTAATTAGATCTGCCTCGATTTCTCTTCTTGTTTCTGTATCCACTTCACGCCTTAGGGCCATCAGAACTTACGAAAACTGCGGCACAGGCACGAAAACACGCTCCTACCGAGCGTGCCCCAGGTAAAACTGCTGGGCAGTCGAACTATTGCCGTGATTTCAGTCGAGTGAAAAATCGAAACCTCTCCGACAAAGGTGACCGATATCGGCGCTTGGATTTAAACTTTCAGCTGAGTCGGCCCGAAAGTACCCACAGCTCTTGGGGCTTGTGGCACAACAAAGGAGTCCTCCTTGGAGCCAGAAGAGTAGTTCGTCAACTATTGCGGTAGGATGATAGGAGCGCACCTACCCTCGCAAGGCGATGGTTCTAGTGCCCAATAGTGGCCTCTAGCTGGTCTTTGCTTGGGATTTCTGCTGATTGGATATACTGATTATTGCGGAGTTGCAAAGTCTCTCCGGCGTTTCTCCTTCCTTTGAGATGTATTTCTGCGTGACCGTCTTTTTAGGGTTTGAGGACGCGTATGAAATAACATCGAAAAAAGGAATAGTTTGAGTTCTACATTTGAATCCCTTGGCGTGTCCGAACATCTGGTCCGGGCCCTAGTGGAGGCTGGCATGCCAACCGCCCTGCCAATTCAGGAAATGTGCATCCCGGATGCCCTAGCTGGCCACGACGTCTGCGGCAAAGCTAACACCGGATCCGGCAAGACCCTAGCATTCGGGCTACCGATGCTTCAAAACTCGCTTAGGGCGAGACCATATCATCCCACGGCTCTGGTACTAGTACCGACTCGTGAGCTAGCCGTACAGGTACACGAAGTCCTTTCTAACCTCACAAAGGGGACCAAAAAGAAGGTCGAAGTCGTCTACGGCGGAGTATCGATAAACCGTCAGTCACAGTCAATCAAGCGCGGGGTCGACATCATCGTTGCTACCCCAGGCAGGTTGATCGACCTGATCCACAGGAGGATGGTCGATCTAGACCAGGTCCAGATGGTAGTCCTCGACGAGGCAGACCGCATGGCCGACATGGGCTTTTTGCCACAGGTTGAAGAGATCATGGACGTTACCAACCAAGAGCGCCAGACGATGCTCTTCTCGGCGACCCTCGACGGCGTAATCAATGGACTCGTCAAGCGGTACATGAACAATCCGATTCGCCATGAGCTGCCAGATGAGTCCCCAACGGTTGATTCGGCGGTTCACCACTTCTTTGCGGTATCCGAAGCTGACAGGGCTGATGTCGTCTACATGATGTCGAGCGGGGCCGAAAGAACCCTCGTCTTCGTCAAGACTCAGCACGGTACGGATCGCCTAGCCCAGAGGCTCGAGCAAAAAGGCCTATCGGTTTCGGTTATGCACGGCGGGATCCGTCAGGCGGCCAGAGAAAGGGCGCTTGCCCGTTTCAGCCAGGGCAAATCTTCGATCTTGGTAGCGACCGACGTTGCCGCTAGGGGCCTAGACGTCGCCGGCCTCGACCTAGTCATACACTTCGACCTCCCAGAGGATCACAAGGCCTACGTCCATAGGGCAGGCCGCACGGCACGCGCCGGAGCAAAGGGAGTAGTTGCGACGTTGGTACTAGATCACCAATGGCGTGAGATCAAGAGGATGCAAAAGATCCTCGGAATCAATCAGGGTATCGCCCCAGCAAGATCGGATGACGATCGGCTAAAAGATATCGCCTCGGGTTCGACAGAGCTCATACCACCACCACAAGAGCACAGCAACGACCCACGTGGTTCGAGCGACTTCCGACCGAGGGGACGCTCCGGTTACGGACAAGGAGATTCAAAGCGCTCCTCTTCGCATGGTGGCTTCCAGGGCGGATCCAGGAGCCGGTTCTCTTCCGGCGGTGGAGCATCTGGGGGTTCACGCCCAGCGGCGAGCCGCTCGGGATCGCGTAGCGGCGGATATCGCGGCGCTAGGTAGGGATCGATCCAGATCCAGACAGATCTGAATGACGGCCAAGGGCAAAATTCCCTTGGCCGTCATTTTTTTATCACCGCAGTTTCGCATGGCGATATGGCTTTCGTATTCAATGTCATTGAATAGACAAAGCTTGTTTCTGCTCCTGGGTGTTCACCGTGCGAGACAAATCCATCAAAACAAGGGTTTTATTCATTGAATCCGCGCATTAGTTATAGACACTATAGTTAGGTTTACACCCGCATCTATGCAGATACAGTGGATATTCGGGCACTAAGCTAACTCCTGGGTTAGGATTAGACCCTTGAAGAATCGGTAATATGAGCTATTCTGCCATGGAGCTAACTATGCGCACAAAACAACCACACGCCAAGAGGAGCGTGAGACTTGATCGCCGGATCCCCGGGTGGGCAGCGGAACTCCTGGCACGCCTTGCCAGGGACCGGCCGGCAGTCATAACCCGAGATGACATTGAGGCGGACCTCAAAGCGACCGGTTCATCCCGGGAAGTCGATGCCACGATCCACGAGCTGCAGCGGCTCGGCTGGTTCAAGGCACTTCACGTAAAAGGAGTATGGACCTATATACCACCCGGCGAAGAGGAGATCATCGACCCCTATATAGACCTACGCGGTTGGAAAGCTCGTGAACCAGAAGCCATCTTCGCTCTCGCAGGGGAGGCGGCAGCGTGGCATCTCGGGTACCTCAATCGGGCCTTCTCTGGTCCTATTGCAGTCTGGACCCCTACTAATAGTCGGCCCCCACATGGGCTTCGAACTCATCTATCGATCATCACGTTGGGTTGGGGCACTGACGAGGCTACCAAACTAGGGCCGACGACAGCTCTTCTGCATCGGCGTCGCCTGGACATGCGAGTATGGGCCGGAGGCCTACCCGGATTAGGACCTGAAGCTCTTGTCGTGCAACTCTCTGCCAGACCAAAGTCATTTCGAGCCTGGGGAGATTTAGTTCCGCATCTGGAACAGCTGACAACAGACTGTGAAGTGGAACGGCTTATCTACCTACTTGGCAATCAGTCATCGTCAGCGTGGCAGCGCGCCGCGTATCTGTTGCACTGTGGAAACCGCCACGCTGATGGAGTTGCCCTCCTGACACATCGACCGATGGAAAAGATGCCCAAGGTGCAGTTTGGTGAGGGGCCGACTTCCGTGTGGGTACCTGAGTTCCAAGTAGCGGACAAACTCATTGCACCACTGCAGAATATTGGTGAGGGAACCTGACATGACCACTCCATCTCTGACTCGAGCTCTTATCAGCCGACACGGTGCCGGTCGAGCCGATACCTACGACACGGCACTTCTCGATGTCGCTCAAGACCATTTGCTCTGGCTCCTTGCCGAACTAGGACTTTTCACCGATAGCAGACTCGTCCTCAAAGGCGGCACAAGCTTGCGAAAGTGCAGACTAGGAAGTGCTGGGAGATTTTCAACGGACCTCGACTCCTCTGCTCCAGACGATGACATCGTACTGGAGGTCTGCGCAGCCATTGAAGGCGCTTTAGTGTCAGGCTTCAGATTTTCCCTCACCTCTACCCGTGGTGACGGCCGCCACTGGAACCTCAGAGTTGAGCATCCTGACCTCGGGCAATTAAAAATTGGTGCGTCCGTCGAGTTTGCAAGGCGTCCCCTCGTTCTCGATCCGGAGGTTCTTCCTTTTGTGCCGCTGCCTGTCCATCGTGGCTACAACTTGGAATTGCCGTTGTTGTTGGTGATTGCCGAGGCGGAAGCATGCGCTGAGAAGCTCGCCCGCTACCGACGAACTCCGTTGAGTCGTGATCTGTACGATCTTGTACAAATGGCCAGCCGTC
Source organism: Acidimicrobiaceae bacterium (assembly GCA_013044475.1). GTDB lineage: Bacteria > Actinomycetota > Acidimicrobiia > Acidimicrobiales > Acidimicrobiaceae > JABEUN01. The sequence continues at coordinate 5,964 of JABEUM010000006.1, forward strand.
CAATCAATGAACGCCTCGTCCGCCGATTGTGGGTACTAAAAGTATGGAGCGACGTCGTCGATGATCGGCGAGGGGACAAACCACTCGACCCCGCCGACATCCTCGTCCAGAAGCATGAAGCAGATTTTGCTCCAGAGTCGATAGGCATGCTGACGCAGCCGGTAGACATTACAGCTTGGGAACACCGAGTCCGAAAACGGTTCCATTTTCTCGAAGATCTTGATGAGAAGGAACACCGCTGGGCCGCATGCGATCCTCGGCACCGCAGAGAGGTCGAAGCGGCCCTCACCTCTGGTGGATTCATGCTGGAATAACAAGGCGACGATTTTGGCTTTTCGCACAATCTCGTTGACTCTAAAATGCCCTCATACCCTCATTTCGGTATTGACTTTCCGCTCTTTCCCGGCAAAGAAAACGGTACACCGGCAAACATCGCCACAATAATTACCTGCCGCCACAAGCACCGGCAAAATCGCTTTCTCGGTTTTAAACAAGCCAACGTGTAAACAGCGACGTTTCTTGACCCACATCAGCCCGGACTTACTAAGATAATAGGCACACAACTACCCCATAAATGATGCTTTAGCAGGGAAAATAGACGCTTTTCGACAATTGAGTCGTGTTACTACGCGATCCCCTGAGCTGGGACTATTCCTAAGGTGCCTTTGGTTCGAAATCCAGGTGGCGACCGGGCTCTCGTACATTGAGGTCCCAGAATCTCGGCCTGTCTTTTAGTGATGGCCGACGGCTTTGGCTAAGCGTCCTTCTGTGGTCTCCATGGTGACAAGGTGCACGATCAAGTTCATGGCGTACGTTGTGCCAGGTATCACCTGCGCCGTTCTCTATCACACGCATAAGTAGTAATCCGAGCCAGCAGAGCTGGATGTGGCTTCTGATCCGGTCCTGTTGATGATGAAAAAGACCAAGCGGAGTCCGAGCGACCCGTTGGTGTCCCTTAAGCCTCACTCTACTTCGAGCAACTGCTTGTAGGCGAGTGCTAGATCAGCGGGACTAAGGCTTTGGTCACTCGTGCGTAATAGCCATTGGTCCCCCACTTGGCCTCCTTGGCGATAGCTAGTTTGTCGATGCTGAACTTGCCGTCATCACAACGACGGACTAGATCACCCGAGCAAATACGGGAGACGAGCTGCTTCTGTCCACTCTTGGAGTAGCTGAGCACGAAGCCGACGTCGGCGACCTCGTAGGTCCAGTCGTTTACCGCTCCGTAGCTCTCCAGCAGCGCTATCTGACGGACGAGATCGTCTTTCTGCAACAACAGTCCGCACACGGCCATAGGCAATGGTCATACGAGACGGCGGAGCTACCGTAGGAGCCAGGTGCCGGAGCTTTGACAGGTCGTAGCGACACCTCCCGCCGGGAGTGCGCTCCACCGGGCTGATCTTTCCTTCTCTGATCCAAACTCACAACGTGTTCAGATAAACGACCATTTCCCTGCTAGCGGCCCCGATGGAGACGAGTGATTACACATCGGGATTCTCCTATCATTCGCTCAGGAGCAGTGCGCAGAATAACGGGAGCAGTCATGGGGCCGCTACCATTAGGGCCAACGAGCACGGTGAGTTGGTCGTTGAATTCCGCACGCTGCTTATACGGTCCAAATGACAGCAAGTTGCTAATCTCGACATATTGCAGCCTCACAATTACCACCTGAAGGAATCGTGATTCCTTTGTAGGTTCACCCGAGAACTCTGGCCTTACGAGTTTTGGGTATGCCCATAGCGCGTTAGTGTTCCGCCGAGTGTATCACTATCCGTGATACACTGTTTGTTATGTCCGCATCAATCTCGTTTCGACTAACCGAAGAGGATGCCAAGAACCTGGCAGTCATAGAAGCCTCTGGCATGTCGCGTACCGAATCGATTCGAACGGCCCTGGCTTCGGAGGCAAGGAGGCGGCGTCAATACGCTTCCTTAGCCGATGAAGCCGAGCGATTAGCCAAGGACGAGAGAGATATAGAGGTAGTGAGAGAAACTCGGGACTTCTTTGCAGATAGCTTCGAGGATCTTCCCCTTTGAAAAGGGGAGACGTCTTCCGTATCAGGCCGCCTGATAGTCAGGTTCAATCACAAAAAGGGCCACGATTTAGAATCATTATACAAAACAATGCCTTACTCAAGTTAAAGAACGTGAAAGTTACTCCCAAAAGAAAAAGAG
>JABEUM010000183.1 GCA_013044475.1 Acidimicrobiaceae bacterium
ATTTCTGAGAGTCTTTCAAGCTGTATTCGGCCGATGTGTTGGCTGGCGCTGGTTCGATTATCCCAGCCATCGAAGAAAGCTGACGGGGTAATGTTGTGATAGTCGATCCAGATTACCTCTTTGCGTGACGATAGAAAGTCGGCGATGACAGAGGCACCAGCGACGTGGTAAAGCAGGATGTCTCCGTCATTTCGCATCTTGGGGTACTTAGAAAATGGGTGGGCGATTCCCACATGATCATCCTTTTCCGAACTGACGAAGATTTCATTCTGGACTCCAAAAGCGTCGAGTGTCTTTTTTATCTCGAGCACGTGGGATCCGATTGCGTCAGAATTTAAAAGCGATGGCACGAATTGGTGTAGCGCACTCACCTTAGAGTTCCTTTTGCAATGGTGGTATGAAACTGGCCAGAGCACTTAAATTCTGCATCTTTGCCGATTGGTAGCTGTACTTCCTTAGCTGCTCCTCAGCTCCGGCGTAGCAATCCCCGCGTAATTGTGAATCGTTTAGCAGGAGCCAAGCAGCCGATGCGAATTCAACTGGCGACTTGTCCTTGAGTAGGACCCCCCCGTCTCCTACTGTTTCAGGGATAGCACTTGAAGCGTAAGCCAGAATTGGCAAGCGATGGCGCATAGCTTCGACGATTGGGAAACAAAACCCCTCGTGCTCAGATGTTGTGACAAAAAGGTCGGCTTCATGGTAGTAGCCTGCAAGTTCGTCATCGGTTACGGAACCGCTTTGCAAGACTGAGTCGCTGACCATGAGCTTCTCGGCGTAGGATTCGAGGGCCAGTGCGTAGCGCTCGGAGGTTCGTTTTCCTATCAGAATTAGCTTTGCATCTTTATCAAAGATCCTTTTGTAAGCGGCCAAGGCAGCGATTAGATCGTGCTGTGCCTTATTTGGGAAGATCCTGCCGACGAATAACCAGAGGGCTCCCCTAGGAGTGTCCTTGTCTAACCTTGGTGACACGTTTTGATGGGGGATAAACGGCGAGGCGACGACTGGGTCTTTGAACCCGAGTTCAACCAGATCGCGAGCGTTGTACCTAGAAACTGCGATGGCTCCGCGGGCTACAGTCGAGAGCTTTCCCATCTGGTCAAGAGCGATAGAAGTTGCTACCGATGCGCCAAAATCCCAACTCTGAACTAGATGAGGTGGCGTTATGTTGTGATAGTTGATAATAAGTGGCTCTCGCCGCTCGGATAATTTGTGCGCCATGGGAGACAGGGTGGAACCCTGATAGATAAGCCAACGATTTTTGCTCGGCATTGGATGAAATCTTGAATACGGTCGAGCTTGTGATTCCAGCCCAGGCTTTATCTCGTCGGCGAAAATCTCCGAGTTTGCGCCGAGTTCCCTAAGGAGGTCCCTCAATGCCAGCGCATGCTGTCCAATAGCATCCCTCGGAGCGAACGATGGTACAAACTGATGAATTTCCATGGTCTAGCTAGCAGAGCCTTGCTGGTCGCTTACTTTTTCGGCGATGATGACACATTCGCTGAAAGTTTCCGTGCCTTGTTCGGATCTTGCCGAAAGCTTTGGTGTCACGCATCTGAGTAGCTCTTCCCAAGTCTCTGTGTGCATTAAGTGTCCCGGTGCGAGGTCGATGGAAATTTTGGACTCTGCGTCGTTCAGTTTCAAATCTGGAGGATGAGTAATCAGCACTATTTTGCCTCCAACCTCAACCGCCTCGGCAGCGGATTTGAGTATTCTTCGGATTTTGCTTAGGCTCTCAAGCTCGTAGCTTCCTTGCAGCAGTACGCCGCCAAGCGACCCAGCTCTTACGTTCTTGAGCTCTTCCAGGGTGGACGAAAGCCTCACGTCTAATCCACCTTGCTGCAACTGATCCAGGACTGTTTCGTCAGTGTCGACGCCGTAGACGTCCGCTCCACTCTTGGCCAGACTAGACAGTACATTAGATGCGCTACAGTCAGCAATTATCAAGCGCCCTGGTGAGTTGGCGAGCAGATCGGAAACAAACCTATCCGTCTTCTCGCTGATCGGTATGGCAACCGATCTGCCAATTGACTCAGCTGGAGGGGGGATTCTATCCTCCAGGGACTTTATCCGGAGATCTATCGCAGCGATGAGTTGCATTAGGTTCGCCGTGAAGTTTGTTATCTGTTGCAGGAGATAGTTCAGATACCAAGCAGTGAGCGATCGAATAAGCCTCTTGACTTTTGACACCCCCGGCGTGTTCGAAGCTACCGGGACGTCGATGTCCATAAAGGCCGCCCGGTCGGTGGAGCGAAAGAGTGACCAGAAGTCTTCTCGGGACGTTCCACCCCCCTGCGGTATTAATCTTTCGAAACTATCCCTGAGTCGCCGCTCGAACGAAGGTGGGAAAGCGCCCTCCCTTCGTTTGCGTTCGACCTCTTGGGCGATCTTTTCTTGTATCGATCCTTGGAATGAGCCAATTGACCCGTCCCTACTCTCTTCAAATGCGGAAGATATTGGTTCAAACGTATCCGGCTTACCTTTGGGCGAAATTGAACCGGGACCGGTTTCATCCATTCGAACTAGGGGAACGGATTCACCTTTTCCCGTCTCGGTTAGTTGGTCTTTGGGGTCTTTTGTCACTACTTCTTCCTAGGTGTCGCCATCTGCTGAACAATCCTAGAGGAAATGCGGGTGAGGTAGCCAGAGTTGTGACCTCGCAGATACTGCCGCCAGGGTTAATTGCCTAGAAGAAGCACATTGCAATAATTCTTGCTATGTTGTTAGTGAATATCATGGCGTGAGGTAGTTGAAATTACGCGACTGCTTGTGATTTAAGATCATGCCGGAAGGTACCGATAGAACCATTTGCCGGGGAGAATCCTCGGAAGTGCTAAGCGACCGGGAAAGCTTAATTTTCGGCACTCGCTGCTTAATTGGCTAGCGAACGGAGTTTCAAGTGAGGCCATTGATATTGAGGACACCTAACCATCGGATCCGTAGTGAAAAAAAAGGTGGTCTGGGGGTTCTTTTTAGCTTGGTTGCCGTGGCAATGACCGCTCTTGGGTGGTTATTGATCTCAGGTAACGGAATGGCAAGCGCGGACGCTTATCTCACTTTCACGGGTCATGGGTGGGGGCATGGATACGGAGCAGGACAATACGGAGCTCTCGGCTACGCCGTCGAGGGTCAGCAAACCTACCAGCAGATCCTCGCCCATTATTTTTCAGGTACTACCGTTGGCACTACTTCGGATCAGATGATCAGAGTTGTCATTACCGGGAACGACGGGTCGAATATAACGGTGTCGTCTCCCGCTCCATATACGGTGGCGGGACATTCGGTGCCAGCTGGCTATATGGTGCAGATGGATATAGTCGGGAGCAACTGGAATATTCTCGAATCGACCGGTCCCGCAGCCTGCGGAGTCCAGGCGCAGCTACAGTCGGTTGCGACGGTACCAGAAGCGCAGGCTACGATCACTCCGTCGGTGGGCAGCGCGCCGAGTGCAATAGATCAAGAGACCTACTCTCAGGCGCTGAATCTGTGCCTCTCTTCTGGGACTGAAGTCGTTCGCGGACTAGTGCAGGCGGCGGATGTCACTGGGAGTCAAAGATTGGTCAATGTATTACCTCTCGAGAGCTATGCCAAGGGAGTCGTTGCTTCGGAAATGCCGGCATCTTGGGGTAAACTCGGTGCCCCGGGACCTCAGGGTCAACCTTGGGGATTTCAGGCTCTGGAAGCCCAGGCGGTTATGGTTCGGTCATATGCCGTCAGTACACTAAATAGATTCGGGTATGCAGACATATGTGATAGCACTTATTGTCAGGTCTATCTTGGCATGCATAACCCGAGTTCCCCACTTTATCCGCTCTATGAAATAGCAGATCAGGCAGTAGCATCTACTGCCGGGCAGGTTGTTGTGAATGGATCGGCGGTTGTCGAGACCCAGTATTCGTCGTCAACCGGTGGATATACAGAAAATGGTGCATTCCCCGGCGTTGTAGACACCTACGACGGGATCTGTATTCCTGGGGCGTGCAATCCAAACCATGATTGGACAACTCAGGTCTCGGAATCCAGCATTCAAGCGGCTTTCCCGCAGATCGGGCCCCTGACTGGGATAACGATACTGTCTAGAAATGGACTTGGAGACATGGGTGGTCGGGTCGAGCAGATGACAGTGGCTGGTTCAGCGGGTTCTGTCACGGTTAGCGGAGCACAGTTTGCTAGCTACCTCGGACTGAATTCCGACTGGTTCGAGATTACCGGGCCGATTTCTTTACAAGGTACCGGACTCAATTCGCCCACAACTACCACGACCCAACCGCCACCTCCTCCTGGATATTGGATCACTTCGCCATCAGGTGGAGTATATGCATTCGGGTCGGCGGTAAATTACGGGTCAGTCTCCTCTACTGCCCTTCGATCTCCGATAACGTCGCTGCATTCCACTCCTGACGGAAAGGGCTATTGGCTCATTGACGGATATGGAGACATTTATGCATTCGGCGACGCTGCGAACCTTGGATCAACTGCCTCAATTAAGCTCAATAAGCCGATTGTAGGTATGGCCGCCACTCCTGATGGTAAGGGCTATTGGCTAGTCGCTTCAGACGGCGGAGTATTCTCCTTCGGAGATGCCAAATTCTACGGATCTACCGGCAACATAGCCCTCAATAGGCCGATTATTGGAATGGTGGCATCAGGCGATGGAGGCGGGTATCGGCTGATTGCGGCTGACGGCGGGGTCTTTGATTTCGGCGACGCATCATATTATGGTTCGCTGCCCGGGCTTAAAGTCGTGACAACGGCAACCTCGCTCGCTCCTTCGCCCGACAACAACGGTTACTACGTTCTGACTTACAACGGAAAGGTGTATCCGTTCGGTGACGCAAAGGCAATGGGCGATCTCACAACCATTTCCAACCCGCCCTCGTCAACCGCTGGTATCACGTCGGTGGGGTAGCGGGATTGAGCCGCCGCCGCTTTGAAGCGGCGGCCTTTGGTCCTACCCGAACAATCGGTCAGAACGGTATCCTTCTGGCGATCGCTCTAGGGATGTGTTTGTAGACGAGCATTACCCAGCGCATCTCTTTTGGCGACCATATCAAGCTCTTCTTTTTCGCTAGAGCTTCGATGATGTCGTTCGCTACCCTTTCCTTAGTCGTTGCCAGAGGGGCTTTGGTTAGGTGCTGGGTCATTTTAGTGGAGACGAATCCTGGCCGTACTACGAGTACATTGACTCCGGTACCCTTGAGTGCTTCCGACAGCGCCAGGCTGAAGGAATCCGTGGCGGCTTTCGACGCTCCGTAGACGTAATTCGATCTCCTGACCCTCTCACCTGCGACCGAGGAGAGTACCACGATAGTGCCGGTCCCTTTCTTCCTGAACTCGGATGCACATGCCGTAAGGAAGATCGCCGGACCAGTTGCATTGACGTCAAACATTTCCTCGACGCGTTTCGGATCACGTTCATCTTGAGCCTGATCTCCGAGTTGGCCTGCGGCCAGGACGGCCATATCTATGTCTGGATACTTTTCAAATACTTCAGACGTCAATGGGGCTAGAGACTCGTGATCTGCCATATCCAAGTACACGATCTCTACCTTGGCCGCAGAATGGGACTGCAACTGAGACTGGACTTGCTCCATAACCGAGAAACTCCTGCCGGCGAGGATTACTCTCTGACACCTCATGTCGACCCATCTATCGACAAGTGCCGAGGCGATGTCAGAACCGCCCCCGATGATTAAAACACATTGTGGCTGGCCAAGAGCGTCTATCACAGGTTTGGTCCCTTCCCAATTTCTGCACCCAACGTCTCAACGAGGTTAGCCTTTATCTTTACAGAATTGCGCAAGGAAAGTCTCTTGCCTAGGTCCGATATAAAAATTCCGTCGGGATCGTTCTGCTCAATTACACTTCTCCACTCATCGAGGCGGGGATACATCTTCGGGACTAACTCCGGTATAAGCCTTGAGTCTTTAGCGAAATAAACCCTCCCACCTGCTTCGGCTACCTGAAAATCGATTCCATCCAGCAGTTCTGAAAGACCTGCAGTTCTGATGGGTATGTCTAGGGCTAGGGTCCAACCTGGTTGAGGGAAGGAAAGGTGACCAGAAGAACCGGGTCCGAATCGTTTGAGAACCGACAAGAACGATGGCGTTCTATTTTTGGAGAATTTATGGATTATGGAAATGAGAGTGTCTTCTTGCCCAAATGGCACTTGAAACTGGTATTGCAAGAAGCCCGTTCTGCCATAAAGGCGATTCCAGTCCGAAACTGAGTCAAGCGGGTGGAAGTAGTTCGGAATTGATTCGATTGAAACCTTACTTTTTGGAGCCTTTCGGTACCAGGCCTCGTTGAAGGCCCTTATCGAGGTCCGATTGAGTAGCCAGCTAGGTGCGAGGTCTGGGGCCTTTAATCTCACATTCGGATCGTATGCCAATGGGTTGTTTGCATGTTTTGCTTCTAATTCATCCTCGCTGGCGTGCTCTCCCCAGGTGATCACTGATCTACCGAGAGAGTCTCCACTGGCTAGAGAGTCCATCCAAGCTACCGAGTAGGTATAGGAGTCGTCCAGGTTTTGCATCGTCTCGATAGTCTCCGAGACGTTCGATGCCCTCTGTGTTGTTACTTTAATGTAGGCAGTTTGGATCTTTTTGAGTCGGATGGTCGCCTCTGTGATAATTCCCGTCATTCCCATCCCACCAGCGGTGGCCCAGAACAAGGGATCGGCCTTTGTAATTTCGAGGCGCGACATCGGAGTAATTAGTTCAAGGCTTTTGACATGGTTGATGAAAGATCCATCTTTATGGTGATTTTTGCCATGGATGTCGGCGGCGATTGCTCCGCCTAAGGTCACGTATCGAGTGCCTGGTGTAACGTGGACAAAGTAACCTTTGGGAATCAATCGCCTCATAATCTCGTCTAAGGAAAAGCCGGATGAAGCTCTCAACTCCTCTTTGACCGGGTCGAATTCAAAGACGTCGAGGAAGTCTTCTCGGGCGCTCAAGTACCCGCCAGCGCAACTGGCGGCATCGCCGTAGCTTCGACCCATTCCCCTGGCGAGCAGCTTTACTCCGTTTGGTACAGATGCTACGAACTCAGCGATAGCATCCAACTTCGCTTCAGTATCTTCATTGCTCCGTATAGGAGACGATGCGCTAAGAGGGGACCTGCCCCAACCGCCGAAGAGTTGCGTATTTTCTAACTTTGGCATATTTTCTACCGCCGGTTTAGTAGAGCTTCTCCATGGAGCGCTGAAAAGAGGATGACTACTTTTAGATATAAACGCTGAGAGCCAGTAAGGCTATCCAAATAGCGCCAATAACCCTGAGTATATTGTCGGAAAGTACCAGATCCTCTGGTGCCCCGGCCTCCCCCTTATCAATTAGCAGGGCGTAGCGAAAAATACCTAGAACAAACGGTGCAATCGATATTTCGTAGAGGATCGCCTTTTGGGGGGCTAGGCCCGATCTTTCAAATGCCCATAGGCAGTAGGCGGTGATGGTGATTCCGGCGGCGACGGCGGCGATGAAATATAGATAGTTGGCAGAGTAAGAAGTTAATGCGCTTCGGTGCTGGCCTGCATCGGTTCCAAGCAGGCGAATCTCCGAACTTCTTTTGCCCGTGACCATCAAAAGAGATCCAAAAGAGGCCACTATCAGAAACCAGTTAGATAGGGGAATGTGGGAGGCCGCTCCTCCAGCGATCGCCCTTAGCAGGAAACCGGAGGCGACGGACATCATGTCTAGCATGGGCTCGGTCTTGGTCCAATATACGTAGGCCAGGTTGAGTGCAATGTAGCAGGCCATAACCACTACCAATTGATACCAACCAGGGATTGTCGAGACTCCTAGCGAGAGCGCCAGAAGAATGACCGCCGCCGGATAGGCAACGCGCGTCGGAAGCTCTCCAGAGGCGATGGGTCGATGTCGTTTTTTAGGGTGCATCCGATCCGCTTCGACGTCCTTGAGATCGTTGAGAAGGTAAATTCCCGATGATGCAAGAACAAACGAGAGCACCGCAAATAAGGAAGGAAATAGGACCTTCGGATCGGTCAGTTTTGCAGCGGCGAGAGGTGCTGCTAGCACGATTAAATTTTTGAGCCACTGCTTTGGCCTCATGCCTAGAAGTAGCGCTAGGGGAAGATTCCTCTTGATCCCTTCGGTTCTGTTCGAACCCTGCGACACAGTTCCCCTGCTATCCTCTGGCTGGTCCAGCTTGGCCTTGTAGGTCATAGTACCTCCACTGGTCTGATCCTAGACGGAGTTGCAACGCCCGGTCCGTTTGATTCTGCATTCTCAACCTCAAAGTCGCTTGGATCTCGCACAGGGCAATGAGGGCCAAGATCTGACCATCCGGAGGCATTATCTTTTCCCTCGAGCTCCACTGGTTTTTGGCTATTCGAGTCGTGGCTTTCCGACCGTCGCCTTGAGATCAGGAGGATCGCGATATTGGTGGCCTTGCGGTAGTCAGCGACCTGCGGGCGTTGCGGGTTTGAGTTCGAAATAGCCCAACAATCCGCCTGCCAGAA
>JABEUM010000032.1 GCA_013044475.1 Acidimicrobiaceae bacterium
CTCTATCGGCGCATTGTTGCCTACTGCGTGGCTGACGATCTGCCGATCGAAACTCTGAAACGTGGGAGCACATTCGAAAGACCGTCGGCCCACGATACATGGAGTTGCCGGTTTGCAGGTGAAGCTGGCACCCTATCGAGATCAAGACCAAACTTACAAAGAAGGGGCCGCACACTTGGGACTTACGGCTCCGCCTCCAGAACATGCAAAGAAGCACTCCTCTAGGATAGAAAGTACTCCTCCCAGCAAGGAAATATTCATTGTCACCTCAGTAGCCACCACCTCAGCAAAGGACAGTGCCCTTCATCTCGAGACCTGCTGGAGCCAACTGGCTACCGAAAGCCACACCACCGGATCATGAGCAGACGATCATTCACCACGAGAGTGTTGTGTGTTGAAGCAACTTCGCCTGCGGCTAGTCCGCTGAATATGGCATGGACATACGGCGAAGTTGAATCTCGAGACCTTCCGATTCAAAGAATCTATAGGCGACTGCGTTGAACTCCCAGGTGGTCAATTGGATGCAGCTGACTGAAATCGAATCAGCTAGTTGACGCACAGCCATCAGGAGTTCTCGCCCGACACCACTACGACGGGCAGAAGGGACCACGCCGATCTGGCTAATTTCTACGATGGTCTGTTCCCAAACTAGCGGCGTTTCCTGCATCACGAACACTTTTGTCATCACAAAGCCCACCAGGTCTTCGCCTAACTCGGCCAGGAAAGTGGTGACGGTGGAGTTTGAAAGCAGTTTCTTATAAAGAGCGACGGCATCTTGCGCGTTTGCCGACTTAAACCAATCTGGCCGGTTTTCATGATGTATCTCTTGAATGCAAGCACCAAGTCGAGCTACCACCTCAGCATCCTCAACGGTTGCCACTCGCAAATCCATGGGTTCGCTCCCCGCTGAAACAGCCGCTACTGGACGGTCTCGCACAGATCCGTCATGACAATCTAGCCCAGACGATGCGGGAACAACTCCAAAGGATCCGATTCTGCCTAGTAGCGTCACCACCGGCCAAGAGGACTCGAGTGCTTAGAAGTAGATGATTGACTTTGCCTTATCTGTCACTTCATCGATGTCCGCAGTCCAGGCTTGTGTAGAAAGATATTTCCACCCACCATCACAGACGACAGTAACAATTACTCCCTCGTCGATTGTCGACGCGCACCTCGCTGCACCTGCCATAATGGCCCCAGAGGAGATTCCAGCGAACACCCCTACTTCTACCAATCGTCTGGTCCAAAGTATCGACTCTTTAGGACCAACAACGATCTTTCTATCCAAAAGTTCGGATCCGTGATTGTCGGTAAAAACTGGCGGTATGTAGCCATCATCTAAGCTCCGAAGCCCGTCTACCATCTCTCCGGAGGGTGGTTCGATAGCCCAAAGCTGTATCTTTGGGTTCCGCTCCTTCAAGTAGCGACCAACACCCATCAGTGTCCCCGCGGTCCCTAGACCAGCGACAAAGTGTGTTACTTCTGGCATGTCACGGTAGATCTCTGGCCCCGTTGACTCGTAGTGAGCCATCGGGTTGGCCGGATTGGCATACTGATAAAGAAAGACCCAGCTGGAATTCTCTGAAGCCAATTTCATCGCCATACGAACGGCTCCGTTGGAACCTTCACTTCCAGGGGATTCGATGATCTCGGCTCCCCAAATCTGAAGCAACTGCTTCCTCTCAATCGAAACGTTCGAAGGCAATACGATCTTGATCCGATAACCCTTGAGCTTGCATACCATGGCCAGCCCAATTCCGGTATTACCCGAAGAAGGCTCAATTAGAACCTGGTCGGGCTCCCCTGGCCTGAGTATCCCCTCCTTCTCGGCTTGCTCGATCATATTCAAGGCAATCCGATCCTTGATCGACCCAGCTGGATTCTGGCCTTCCAACTTGGCATATATCTTCACTCTTGAATTGGGACTGAGGCTCGAAACATCAACCATGGGGGTGTTGCCTACGAGGTCTAAAATCGAGGAATAAAGCATCTCAGCTCAGACCGCCCGCCACAGCTGGAAGAATGGATATTCGGTCGCGGACCCCTACTTTTGTATCCAGCTTTTCCAAATAGCGCACGTCGTCATCGTTTAGATAGACATTTACGAACTTATGCAACTCACCGTCACCAGTAAGAACTTGGCTCCCAAATTGTGGGTACTTCAACGAAATAGCCTCGAGGACCTCCCGGATAGACTCGCCATCTACTTCTAGCGAAGAATTGCCCCCTGCTGACGGCCTAAGCACGGTTGGTAGTCTAACTTGAGCCATCGACCCCTCCAAAAACCTGACTAAACCTATTGCATTTTACTACTTTCAACAACAAGAGGCGTCTCGGTTATCTTCCCTTCAACTATCCGGTAGGCCCTAACCTCAGGGATAGCCCTCTTTAGAGAAATCAGAAAATAGTACCAAGTCGGGTCCGGAGCCTGGGTTACATCGGTCGGCGACGGAAATGCCTCGGAATGCGTATGAGAATGATAGACCCCGACCAGCTCAACTCCAAGCTGCTCAGCGAGCCTGTCGGCGGCTAGCATGTCTTTCGGATCGACGGTGTATATTCGTGCTGAACGCTCGATATTGGCGGCGGGTTTTACCCAGTTAACTTTAACCGGCGTACCAAGGAGTATCCCGCACGCCTCCAGCGGGTACTCGCGGAGGCAAGATGCTACCATCTTCTCATAGGCGACTACATCTATAGCGATCACATTTAGCAACCTAGCCGACTAGAGGTAGAAGTGAGTAAAACAAAAGCTAAGCCAAAACCCGTCCCCGACGGTCGGCCCGTCGCCCAAAACCGCAAAGCTCGGCACGACTACGAAATAATAGATACATTCGAAGCCGGTATTGCTCTACAGGGGAGCGAAGTCAAATCGATAAGGTCGGGTAAGGCACAGATTAGGGACTCTTACGCAAGAATCGAAGATGGCGAACTCTGGGTCCATATGGTTCACATCCCACCCTACGAACAAGCAGTGGGCTTTGGTGCTCACAATCCCGATCGCCCCAAGAAACTCCTAATGCATAGGATAGAAATCGAAAGACTCAAGGGGAAATCCCAACAAGGCTCGCTCAGTCTAGTCCCTCTGTCGATCTACTTCAAAGGTGGGAAGGCAAAGATGGAGCTAGCCCTAGCAAAAGGGCGAAAGACCTATGACAAGAGACACGAACTGGCAGCAAGGGACGCTGAAAGGGACCTCAGAAGGGTATCAGCAAACTTAGGAGTTCAAATCCACTGATGACGACTAGGATTATACCTCCGGCATTAGAGGTCCTAATCCGGAGAGTATGACACGGGGGTGACAGGCTTCGACTTCGGATTTTTGCGGTAAGGGAAGCGAGCCGTGGTTCCCGGAACCACGTTAAAGAGCCGGGGATAAAATAAACGCGAACCATACGTACGCACTCGCCGCTTAAGGCGATGTCTTACTGACCTAGGTTTCAGGGGTCAGCACCGGGCATAATTTACTGAAGCTCACCTTAGGTCTTGGGTCACTCGGAGACCGAGGGAAACTTAGAGTGACGAGGTCAGGCTGTCCCGCCAGGGGGTCACGCCCGATCACTTAAGCCTGGATGCGCTCGGAGAAGACTTACCTACAGACCGAAGGACGCGGGTTCGATTCCCGCCACCTCCACCGTTGACAAGGGATTATGCAACACCCAGCGGTCCCATGGGCCATGACAGGTGGCCTTGATAACGCCCCGGCACCACAGTTGGTCGGTGGTGCCCTGCCTCGTTGCGGGTGTCGCAACGGAGGTGTTCCTGAGCGCCGATGTTGTCACCGAGCTCTTAGCGATGACCCCAGGCTGAGCCATCCGTACATCGCGTGATGACGACGCGATGTACGGA
>JABEUM010000184.1 GCA_013044475.1 Acidimicrobiaceae bacterium
CAGCGCGAACACACATGGCGGCAATAACGGATTGAGCCATGATGAGTTGGTAGTCAAGTCGCTGTCCAGGAGGGGCTTCAGGCGGTAGGGATGCAACGAACGCGGTGATCTTTTCGATGTCGCCCACCAAATTGAATGGCGGCACACCTTTGGCGGTCCCACTGGTGTGAGTCATTAGATTGAACAAATTCACAGTCCCTTTACCAAAATCGGCAAATTCAGGTATCAAGTCAGCAACCGGAGTATGTAACCGCAATTTTCCTTTTTCAACCAAACTGAGTGCAACAACGTTAGCCATGGGCTTAGACGTAGACATAATGAGGAATACAGAATCGGGATTTAGTGCGAGGCCGGCCTCCTTGTTTGCGTAGCCTTCTAAGACATCTACAACGACCTCTCCGTGTCGGCTAACCCTCATTGCTGCGCCGTGATAGTGACCTTGCTCGATATCGCTTCGAATCTGGTCACCAACGCGAGACAACCGTTCGACGTCGAAGCCGTTATTGTCCACTCCCATAAATTCCCCCTCACCATTGCGGAGATCGCCACCGCGTGATAACTTTATCTTAGTCGGAGGAACCTCCGATTAAGCAGAATCCTCAATCCGGGAGCCGCACCACATTGCTCTGAAGGTGAGGTGCACCTTCTGTTCATCGAGTACAAGTTGGAGGTTGAAACCTTTATGGGCGTAATGATTATCTTTGGCTACGGTCCTGGAATCTCGCAGGCAACCGCAGAGCGATTTGGGCGTGAGGGCTACTCATTGGCATTGGTCGGACGAAGTGCCGATCGGCTCGCCGATGGTGTCGCCCACTTGAAGGCCCTTAGCCTTGAGGCGACTGCGTATGTATCTGACGCAAGCAAACCGTCGGAGGTTCGATCGACCGTCGAGGTAATTCGAAACGAGCTCGGGAGCATATCTGCTGTTCTCTGGACCGCATTTCGAAGCGGCGGCGTCACAAATGTGTTGTCGACAATACCCGAAGATATTGAGCGAGCGTTCGATGTCGGGATAAGGGGATTACTAACCTGCGTGCAGGAAGTCCTTGAAGACCTGAAATCCAACCCTGGCGCGGCAATCTTCGTCGCCAACGGAGCGTTTGGTGAACACACTTCCCAGGCAGATCAGTTTTCGACCTTTCTAGGCGCTGACGGGGTCGCGCTTGAGAATGCAGCGAAGTCAAAACTAGTGGGCATCCTCGCGGAGCGTCTGCGCGAATTCCACGTTTACGTTGGTGAAGTTACGATCGTCGGATCCGTAAAGGGAACCGCTACATCGACGCAAACTGCAATTGCGCCGTCCGAGATTGCAGAAACCTTCTGGTCTCTCGCCCAAGCTCGAGATACGACAAGGACACGCATCGTTGAACTGGGCTTTGAGTAACCGAAGACTGTGAAGTGCCAGAGTTATTTGGTTCGTTGCCAATCGACGGTACAGATTGCCGGGTTCGCAATGTTGCCGTTGTTCGTGTTACTCAAGGTGTTTTGTCCCGCAGCGCAGGTCACAGAGTTCGCTGAGGCGTTTGACGTGTCCCATACGAGCCTCTGCAGGACTCCGTACCAGTTGACCGTCACGGTGAACGAGAAACCGTTAGCCGATCTGCTCTTGGACGCTGGACCCATGGCCGTTTGCTTGGGAATGTTCCAGCGCAGACTGACCTAGGGTGATCGGGCTTTGAACGATACGATCCAATACTGAATCGGCGGTGGTAGCGTCTTCGAAACTCTGATGGAGCGAGGATATGGGTACCTGTGGGCGATGATCGTCGAAGATGATCCGATACGGTCATCTAGGAGATCCAATAGCTACCGTAACCTCTTGGAACGAATTGGAGCCAAGGTGAAGTCGTCAAACTATCCCGATATCGGGATAAGCCAATTTGGAGCAGATCTCGAGATCGTAGCTTTGAGGCGTAGCTTTTATAGCTTCCATCCCCCTCGAAGAGGCTAGAGAGATGAAAGTATCGCACGGAATACCTTCGTCGCACAGCAGCCGTGCCAATGGCACAGCACACAAAGGTCTTGCCTCCGGTCGGTCCGGCGATAATGATTCCCCGTTTCTGGCGGATAAAACCCATTGATGGGACCTCGGCCGTCTCCGAGACGGTGACACCTCGCTGATGGAGGTAGTAGATCTCTTGGGGTTGGGCGTGGATCTTGAACTCCGCCTCTTTGGTTAACCCGAACTTACCGAAAGCGCCGGGATAAACCGGCATGGAGGAGGAGATGAAAGAGCTCTACACCGAAGGAGTAGCGATCCACGGTGACCCCGAGTGATGCGTTGGCGACCCGCAAGGGCGCAGCGAAGCGTTCACAGGGGCACGTGCAGGCCAGCTATTGAGCCGCGAAATAAGGGAATTTGGGGTGCCGACGCTGTGGTAAGAGTGGAAGGCAATATCGCTGGTGGCGTTATCGCAAGTCACCAGTGGACCCTGCGCGGTCGGAGAACCTGTGCATGCACGGAACCTTCATGCGCGAGAACCGGGAGATCCCATCCTCGCCCTCTGGCTGATCACCAGTTGGGCCGCTCAGGGAAGGCAGAGCCATAAGCCTGAGATGAACGAGTATGGGAAGTCAGACAGCCCTATAGTACCTACGAACTTGACGAACAATACCACTCAAGTGGCTGCGGAGTCGAGGGAGGAAAGGGGGCTGGCCAAGGGGAACACGACCAACCTAACACATTCCGGACGCAGAGCCGGGCAAGGTGTGCCAAGCGGGCTGGATCGTGTGCGTAAGGTAGCAATAAGTGATAAGGAAGCAAAGTTCACCGCACTGCTGCACCACGTCGACCTGAACCGTCTGAGGACCGCCTATCAGGCGATCAACCCGAAGGCGGCAACGGGTGTGGACAAGGTGACATGGGAGGACTACGGCAAGGACCTCGAAGCCAATCTTCGAAACCTGCACCAAAGACTCCATAATGGCAGTTACCACCCAAGCCCATCACGAAGGGCCTACATCTTGAAAGCCGACGGACGCAAACGTCCACTCGGTATCGCCACGCTCGAAGACAAGATCGTCCAACGTGCGATGGTTGAGGTGTTGAATGCTATCTACGAAGTGGACTTTTGTGGTTTCTCCTACGGATTCCGGCCAGGTCGCAGCCCGCATAACGCGCTAGATGCGCTGGCAACCGGAATCTCACGGAAGAAGGTGAATTGGATACTCGAGGCAGATATCTGCGATTTCTTCACCAAGTTAGATCACACCTGGTTGAGAAGGTTTCTCGAGCATCGCATAGCGGATAAAAGGGTCCTGCGTCTCATCGATAAATGGTTGAACGCAGGAGTTATCGAAGATGGAAGGTGGGCTGCAAGTGGACAAGGGGCACCTCAAGGGGCGTCAGCTTCTCCACTGCTAGCCAATATTTACCTTCACTACGTCTTCGATAGATGGGTCAGGCAATGGAGGCATCGCTACGCACATGGCGACGTGATCGTGGTGCGTTTTGCGGATGATTTTGTCTGTGGATTCGAGTACGAAACTGATGCGAAGCAGTTCTTTGCCGACCTCCACGCGAGGTTTGCGAAGTTCAACCTGGAACTGCACCCAGAAAAGACACGCCTTATCGAGTTCGGGCGGTATGCCGCCAGAAGGAGAGCGGCAAGTGGTCTTTCAAAGCCTGAAACGTTCGACTTCTTAGGCTTCACTCATATCTGCGGGAAGACCAGGAACGGGCGCTTCTGGCTTAGGCGCATCACAATCTCGAAAAGGATGCGGACAAAGTTGCAAGCGGTCAAGGACCAGCTCAAGCTCCGTCGGCATAGACCCATTCCGGAACAGGGCGAGTGGCTAGCAAGCGTGGTGCGAGGACATCTCGCTTATTATGCCGTGCCCGGCAACATTGATGCGGTTTCAGCCTTCCGTACCCAGGTAACAAGATACTGGATGAAGTCGCTTCGGCGTCGCAGCCAGAAAACTAGCCTCACCTGGGTACGTATGGATCGTCTCGCAACTCGGTGGCTGCCACCTGTCCGCGTGCTGCATCCCTATCCTGAACAGCGCTTTGACGTTCGGACCTTAGGCAAGAGCCCAGTGCGGTAGTTCCGCACGCTGGGATCTGTGCGGGGGGCCGTCTGAAAGGACGGTCCCTACCGCGATCCCCGATTTCAGGCTGAAAATGCAACCTGTCCAGCGGTTATGGGTATAAATTATTTTTCATTTGTAGTCACTAAATACTTGACAGACTAGATAGCCTGC
>JABEUM010000185.1 GCA_013044475.1 Acidimicrobiaceae bacterium
CCTCTCCGCTTGACCGCCAGCAAGTTCGGGAGACCTTCAGGACCTTTTGGCCAGTTGGTCGGTGGGATCTCGCTAGTTCTGCAAGACTAGTCCACATTCGTAACTGTGCCTATAGATGTGGAGCTTGCTTCCCAATACCAGTCCGGCGAGCATTAGGGCCTCTTGCTGGATAGCCTTTCGGCTAACGGTCAAGGGAGGAGCCTATCAGACGCAATCGACGGTCGGCAAAAGCTAGCCTTTTGTGGCCAATTAGCCATGGGCCAACTCTTAATCTAGGAACCTGGAAGTTCCGCGACCTTGAGGCCTCTATGCGCTCTGGGGATCTGGGGTCACTTGACCAATATCGTCGACAACCGAAACCGCCTCGTTTTCGACGTGGATCATTCGGTCTCCACCTCGCAACCAAGACGTCACTGCGGCAACCAAACAGAGCACCACCGCAAGTGCAAAGGCGATCACGAGTCCGTGCTTGAAGGGTCCAGAGATTAGTGATGGAAAGAATGAGTGCCCATACAAATGGACCAGCTTCGCATGCGGAATCGACTTTGCCGCCGAGCCTAAAAGCAGTTGAAGTGGGTTATACCCCAAGAATGCCGCAAAAATGGACGCCACTGCGGGCACCTCGGAAAGCCTGACCGCTGCCGGCCTTGGTACCCCATTAGCTACCAATCCATTAAGTAAATGGTGAGGGAGGGTGCTGGACAGGCCGGCTATCAGCAATGAGAAGAATATCCCGACCGAAAGCACCTGCCCGGTATTGATAAATGTCGCCATTACTCCAGAAGCCGCGCCTCTGTCGGTCGGCTTAACCGAACTCATCACGGCCGAGGTGTTGGGGGCTGCAAAGAGTCCAAACCCCACCCCATTTAGAAAGATAATCACCGCGAAATCTGGATAAGCAAAGTTGACCGGAAGTAGAACTAAGCAGATAAATGACACCGTAGCAACGAGCATCCCGAGGGTTGAAAAGTATCGAGCACCATATCGGTCCGAGAGGTGGCCCGATATCGGTCCCGCCAAAAGGAAACCGAATGTCAAGGGGAGGAGGTAGATACCAGCCCAGAGGGGCGTTTGCGAAAAATTATATCCCCGCAATGGAAGCCAGATCCCCTGGAGCCAAAGGATGAGCATGAATTGGAGCCCGCCCCTACCCATGGCCGACAATAGGTTGGAAAATGCTCCCGCCGAAAAAGCCCTATTCAGAAATAGTCGGGGGTTGAGCATGGGATGGTCGGACTTGGTCTCATAGATCAAAAAGACCACCAACAGAATAATCCCAATAATTAGCTCCCCATCAACATAGGGAGCTCGCCACGACATCGACGCACTTCCATGGGGCTGTACGCCGTAGGTAATAGCGATCAATATTAGAACCAGGGATAAGCCAAACAACCCCCCGCCTACCAGGTCGACCTTGGATTTCAGCCTTGTCGACTGGTCCTTGAGCATGTAATAGGCCCAAACAGTTCCAATGATTCCGAATGGAACGGAGACCCAAAATACCAGTCTCCAGTCCAAATCGGCCAGCAACCCACCAGCAATCAGCCCGATGAAACTCCCCGCAAGACCAGCAACCTGGTTGATGCCTAGGGCTGCTCCCCTTCTCTGGGCCGGAAAAGCGTCGGTGATAATCGCCGTTGAATTAGCGAAGATCAGTGCCCCACCGATGCCCTGAACTACTCGAAGAATTATGAGTTCCATCGCTCCAGATCCACCTTTGCCCGGAAGCAGAGCTAGAGCCGCAGACGCTATGGTAAAGACCAAAAATCCTAGGTTGTAAAGCCTAACACGTCCCAAAATATCGCCAAGGCGACCAAAGGCTACGACCAAGATCGCCGCCGCCACCTGAAAGCCAAGAAGGGTCCAAAGTAGGTACCCGACGTTACCCGGAGCGAGTGGCTGCAGGTCGATACCTTTAAAGACCGCTGGCAACGAAATAATAAGAATCGAAGTGTTCAAGAATGCCATGAAACTGCCGAGGGTCGTATTCGAAAGCACGATGTACCGGTATGTAACCGGGTTATCACGCAACTCGGTCAGCTTCGACGAAATAGTCAAGTAGAGCCCCTAAAAGCTAGGTTGATTTCTGCCAGGAAACTAGACACACCTGTGACGGTGGGTTCCTTGCTAAACAAAAATCCTACAGCTCAAATTGTTTTTTGTTGCTTAATACAATCAATTCCGCAACCCCAAAACTCAAATTTTTTATTTGCCAGTGGCTATCAGTTGACAAATGAAACATTTGTAGTAAGAATTAGCTTTGATCGTCGTCGCTAGGAGGCTAAGGAGCGAATGGATTTGACACAAGAGGTCATTTACCCATCTCGTCGAGGCCATGAACAGGTATTTGACGTTTCTCCTGTCAGGACAATTGATCTGCGATCACTTGAAGACCGAGTTTCTGATAAGTGCAGGTCCAAGAATTTGGATCCCGGGAACGCCGATTCTGCCGACGAGATCTTCGAAGTAATACGCCAAGAGGTAGTAACTAATCGAAGTGAATCAGTAAGGTCAGTCGCAGCGAACTCGGCAGAAAAGATATTTAGGTCGATCTGCGGACTTGGGCCGATAGACGCGGCGATGCGTGATCCCCAGGTTTGGGAGATCATCATCAACGCCCCTGACGCAATCTTCGTCCGGCGCCATTCCAAATCGACAGAAAAACTCTCCGAATCCTTCTACGACGATGACCATCTCAATCGCACCGTCTCCCGGCTCCTCGAACGTAGCATTGGGTCTCATCGGAAGCTCGACCCGGTGGCCGGACTCCAGGACGCACAACTACCCGACGGGTCAAGGGTCCATATCGTCCATCCTGAGCTGACTAAATCCGCCCATCTCTGCGTGAACATTCGCAAGTTCACGGGTCTTCCAAACCGATCGCTCTCACAGCTAGTCAACAAGGCGATGCTGAGTCCCCAAACTGCCAAACTGTTGACAGCAGCAATTAGGTCCAAGGCCACCATCATCTTTGCCGGGCCCCCCGGCGCAGGGAAAACTACCCTCTTGGGATGCCTGGCAAGCGAACTTGACCCGTCTAGTAGGGTGGTTATCGCAGAGGAAGTTCCTGAGACTGAGATCCAGCTAAGCAACGTTGCTCACCTTCAGTCGAGGCCCGAACGCCAGGATCGTCCGGAAATCGACCTAAGGCGGCTAGTGGCTGGATTTTTACGAATGGCTCCGGATATAGCGATAGTAGGCGAAGTGAGAGACCGCGAATCTTTGCCCTTTTTATTGACAACATCCTCGGGAGTCCAGGGGATGACCACCATTCATGCTTCCTCGGCTAGACAAGCCCTCACGAGGCTCTGCGTTATGGCACAGCTAAATGGGATTAATCTTGCGTCACAGGCACTTTGTGGTCTGGTCTCGGACGCCGTCGACATGGTGGTCTACGTTCAGCGCATAAATTCCATCCCCAAGATTACGGAAATCGTCGCAATAGAAGACCCTCAAACCAAGGACTCCTCGGGTTTCACGACCACAGCGATGATAAAGTTGAATCCACAAGACGACTTTGCCTATTCATGTGGTCCCGTCCCTCATCGTCTACGAACCAAGCTAGCTGATCATGGCCATGACCTAGCTGAACTCCTCAACGACTGCATAGAACTCTCAACAGCGGCAATTTAGATGGACTCAAAAACAGTTATTTGGATCCTTTCTTCAATAGCGGCCCTCGCTGGGTCGACAACCATGGCACAGGGTACCATCCGGCTTTTAGCAGAGCAAAAACACAAAAAGACCAGGTCAAAAAGACTTGGAGTAATATCACCAACCACGCTCAAGCGCTATCTGGGGTTCATGGCCCTTGGATCCCTACTGACCTTGCTAGCTACTGGGTCTCCAGCCTTGGCTGCTATCGGAGGACTCTTCGGCGTCCTGCTCATCTATTTAACCAAGCAGTCGGAGTCTTCGGCGCTGCACGATCAGCTGCTTGAAGGTTGGCCAAACGTGATTGACGAGGTGCGCATAAGGGTCTGCACTCTCGGTGAAGCAATCCCTCACGCACTATTTTCTGCGTCAAACGGCTTTGGAGAGAAGGCTTCAAGCATCTTTGATCGAAGTCGCATTACCTGGAACTTGACAGGCGACTTTTACCTGGTCTGCAATCTAATCGCTGATGAACTCGCCGATCCAAAAAGCACGACCGCGCTTCAGACCATGGTCCTCCTACATGAACTGGCTTCGACTTCCACCGAGTCACGTCTTGCCCGCCTTCGAGAAGATCGCTCTTGGGATCTAGCGGCGGCCAAGGAAGCAAAGGCTGCGATGGCCGGGGCAATATTCGCTAGGCGATTCGTTCTGGTTGTTCCCATAGGCATGGCCCTCGCCGGGGCAGCCATCGGCGGAGGGCGAGCAAGTTTTCAGACTCCGGCCGGAATATCCCTCAGTGCAATCGCCCTTGGCCTCCTGTTGCTTTGTTGGATCTGGTCGACCCGCCTTATCGGACTACCAAAAGTCAAGGGGGGACGTTTCGAAGACGTTGAAGCAACTCCAGATCGCTCACCCGATGAGCTAGTCCCCGATCGGACTAACTCCCCATGGGGCCGTTGATGGAATTCAACCTCGTCAGAACATTTTCCATGGTGTTGTGTGTGATTGGCTCGCTTCTGATCCTCTCGAGCGCGAGGATCTTAACCAAGAGGTCACGCTACGAAAGAGTTGCCGAATTCCTCGCCCCCACTTCATCGTCGGCAAAAGATCCAATTGCCCAGCTAATGAGCTATCTGAAAGACTCCTTGCGGCCGATAATCGACAAATTTTCTAGAGACGACTTCTTGTCCTCACTGGTTCCCATTTTTAGAAAAGTCGTTGGCGAGATAAATCTGAGATACGCCGTTCCTCCGCTTGTCGCTTTCATTTCAGTAGCGACACTGACCAGATCTGCAACGTTAGCTATCGGGGCGGGATTTCTTGCACCCTTCGTTATCCTCATCTACAAATCCTCTCGTATCTACCAAGGCGAAAGAAACCGGATCCGGGAGTTGAATGATGCACTTCCGCTCTACATAGAGCAGATCGGCTCGTTCGTGGCGTCGGGTCTATCGATACAATCGGCAATAGACAGGTATCCAAAGACCATCAAAGGTCCGTGGTCAACACCGTCGAGGCAGATGTCAGCGGAGATCCGCCGGGGAGCAAATCCAGGTAGAGCCCTAGGTTTGGTTGCCTCACAATACCGACTCGACGGTCTCGATCACCTGATTCGGCTACTCGAAGCGAACTACTCATCGCCAGAACTGCCTGCCCTCTTGGACGAACAAAGCCGCTCTTTTCGCAGGCGGCAACAGCTGGAGCTAACCGAGAAGCTTGCCAAGCGTGCCCAGGCCGTTTGGATACCGGTAAGCGTTGCAGCCTTAGTCCCTGGAATCATATTCGTCATGATTCCATTCATATCGGCGCTTCACGCCTTCGGCGGAATCTGAAAATCTAGACCGGATAATCATTCACAATTTTGCAAGTATCAACAAAAGGAGTAAGAGATGTATCCAACTAAAAAGATCTGTCAATCGATGGCAATAGCTGCTTCGACGGTTGCCTTGGTGTTCATGAGCGCTGGCTCATACCTCATTGCTGAGGCTTTGGTCGCCTCGGTGAAAAGAAAGTTGGTGGATGACGAAAGGGGGGAGGGTCCAGTGTCGGCGGCAATCGTCGTCATGATCATGGCGTTTCTAGGCGTCGCCC
>JABEUM010000186.1 GCA_013044475.1 Acidimicrobiaceae bacterium
AGGTTTGTGCCAAAGAGGAAACTGATACTTATTTTTTTTTTTTAATGATACGGCGACCACCGAGATCGGAAGATGCGCTGCCACGGGTCTTGCTTGGTTATCGTTCACTCTTTGATCATCACAGACAGAGCGAAGATTTAAACGCAACTGACTGAAGAATACAACCGCATCCTCCGACATGCGCATAGTGGAGCAGTTTTGGCTGCCACGACTCGACCGAGAAGGCACCGCCCATTACCGCGGGAGAAGATCGTCTCCGCTGGTCAAATTGCGGATTTTATCGACTCGTGTCCACACTACGCTTCGGTGACCGTAGCAATCGCTACCTCGACCATATTGAACTAGTCGAGTAGCTTTCATCAGCTGGTTTGGGCGGTACTGAAGCCACCGATCTGGCGATATAGATCAGATGAGAAGCTCGTTGGCTGTGGAATTCCGGGACAGATTCGGTAGGTTCTACTGGCGTCTTCTTTTCGTTCCGCTACTAGAAAGCAGTCACTATTGAGGGTCAAGGCATGAAGGCTAGAAGCGAGTTGATACATGTGAGTCACCACGAAGCAGCGTAGGTGGGTATCAGTGAATGCGCTTATAACCTCTTCGGCAACCGTCGAACCCTCTTGTTCGTTCGTCGAAGAGAAGGATTCGTTCATTAGCAAAATGGATTCAGAAGCGATTTCATCGACAATACTACTTAAGCGGCTGAGCTCTTCGTCCAATCTTCCGCCAGCAAGATTTTCTTCCTCACCGCGGCTGAAATGGGTGTATAAACCGTCAAAAATGCTGGCGGCAAAGGAATCCGCAAGCACGAACATTCCTGCCTGCATCATCAACAAGGCAATTCCTACGCTCTTAAGCCAGGTAGATTTCCCGCCGGAGTTTGCACCCGTGATTACTATTCGAAACACCCCATCGGTGTCAAGATCATTTGTAACCGTCGGTTCCCTCGTCTTCAAAGCTAATACCGTGGCCCAAAGTCCGGAAAATCTCAGAACTCCACCACCAGCTGGTAAAGGCTCAGGCCAGCATATTGGTGCATCCAACGAATTGATTGAATCAAAGAGATTAATACATCCGACGTAGAACGCCAGTTCTCGACTTAGCGAACTAAAAAAGCTCTTGACATGCTGTGCGGATGAGAAAACCGCTTCAGCAATCTCTGCGACCCCTTCGTCTTGGATCTCTGCAAGGATTCTGGCTCCCGATTCGTCTCGTGGAGCGATCCTGAAGGTCTGCCTGCTGCTCCTGGGAGAGACTCTACTCCACCATCTCCTCTGGCCCTCATTTTCGTGGAGCAGCCGATACTCCAATCCCCTGTTATGTTGTGCGAGTTTGGCGCCGAGCAGCGCCCCATCAGCAAAACTGAGGTAATTCAGTTGCTCATCCATCTGCTCAAGGTAAGGTTCGCCTAGATTCTCGGAGATCGTGTTTATGAAAATCGACATCCCTTCGGATGCCAAGCTACTCTCAACTTTGAGGGTCGTAATTCTTAGCTTCCTGAGAAGCTCTAGATAGATCTTCAGAACGCGGACCGAGCGGAAAAGCCGGGCTGAAGGAGTTCTAGCGAAGAGACCACCGAACACCTGGCGCTCAGCCTGCCCGGCCTCAGCGGCTATGGCGTATATGTTCCTGAAAGTCTCCGGTTCCGCCATAGCATCTTTCAGCACACCTTGGCGGAAAAGAATCACATCAATTGAATTCTTCCGCTCCAAGAGTACCGACCTAACAACCTCCTCAATGACTTCATCTCCCCGAGACATTGCGGCAATGACCGTTTGCAGTTCCAGGTCGTTCACGACATCGCCCTGGCAACTACCCTTCCGCTTGAAAAGTCGCAGCTCTTGATCAGGAAAGAGAAGATTGACCCTCATTTAGCCAACCTAACTTTCAGGGTTTCTCTTGTTAGGCCGTAGCTTTCTGCAATCATTAGTGCATATGACCTTCCAGTTGGGGCGGACCTGGCCAAAGTGTAGAGACGCCTCGCTGGATTCTCTACTTCGACAGCTACCGCCATAGAAACGACACTTGGCCCGGCCACTGCAAGTTCATCGACAAATGTGACATAGACGCCTCTCACCCGTCTTTCGCAAGCGGCGTTGAGGAGTTCTAAACCCAAAAACTTAGCGTCTTCTAGGCTGGTTGAAGAAAAAATCTCATTGAAGATGAGAATAGAATCAGGGCCAGCCTCCTCTAACATGGCCTTCGCAGCGGATAGGTCAGAAGCGAGTCGACCTTGATCGAGAGACGGTCGTTCCTCGGATTCAAAATGCGTCAGCAGGTGCTCGAAAGCTTGCAACTTTGCCTTGGCAGCCGGAACCGGGCAACCAAGCCCTGCGAAATAGTGAAGCTGTCCAAACGCCCGAGCAAAAGTCGTCTTTCCACCATGGTTTGGTCCAGTAACGACTATCACGTTTTCATCTCTTCCAAGCCACCAGTCGTTTGCTACTGGAGAGCTTCCTTCCTCTTCGAGCTTGATCGCAAGGGCTAGGTCGAAATTTCTCTCCACGACACTTTCGCCTTCGCCCTTATAAATCTCAGGAATTGAAAACACATTGCCTAGCTTTGTAAGAGCATTCACCTTCCTTTGGATAGCGAAATAGAAGGCGAGCTCTCGGTAAAAAAGGACTAGCCCCTGGTCTACGAATTCGGGCCAACTCACATGAAACTGATGTAGATCACGAAATTCTTCAGGAAACACCTGACTCAGGAGTCGCAATATCGCAGCTTTCACATGGTTCATACCGTATAGATTGCTGGGCGAAACGGCGCTCACCACAGCCGCAGATTCACTGAAGCGACTAAATAGGTCGAGAACTTCCTTGAAGTAGTCCCCTTCTCCTTGGTACCTTTCTACCTTAACCGTACCTTCCCGGATCAATAAGGTGTATTCAATTTGGTCAAGCCTCGACTTGAGTTCCCTTGTCTGCTTGGCAAATTCGACGAATTCGGAACCGCCGCAGATCGACCGGATATATCCCCCAATACCCAACAGTGCAGCAGATTGGGTGTGGAGATCGAATAAGTTATTGCTCGCCTCCGCCAACAGGCTTACGTACCGATCTGCGTAATCCAAAAGGCGAAGTTCGACATGCAACGGGAAGCTCGATCTTAGAACCGCAGCAATTCCATCTACGATTGCCCCTAACTTCTGTGAGAAGGCTTCAAAACACTGAAATGTATCACAGTCCGCTAAGTCTAAAAAAACAGCTTGCCTGTATGCAATGGTGTCGACATCGCATGGAAGTTCGTAGAAGTAATGCTCCAGCTTGAAGCCACTCAGATTGCTAAGCGTCGAACGAATAACCTGGTCAAGGTTAAGGTCCGTGATCGTATCAACCGGGATCGCTTTTGATTGAGGGGAAAATGGAAATAGGATGCTCCCATAGGAGCTTTTTTCGCGTTCTGCCCAAGGGTTGTCCCGCAACGCGACCCCCTGGGTACTCATTTAAGTCTTCGAGTCGGGAAACGGAATAACTCCGTGCTCGGACACGCGAGGGAATCAGACCAAACTGATCCTCGAAACGAGCACTTCCGTCTTCCGCCGATAATGGACTTACCGATCGAACTCAATGCTTCCCCCCTTTTAGTTGAAGCCAACTAAGAGGAGCCATCAGCCTTCCGGCGCATATCGGCGAGCTCCATCGCCAAAGTTAATGTTATCAAGTTCATCTCTACTTTCCGATTAGAGTCGCCGATTCCACGCGATGGACCTCGAAGGCACGACAGGAAGCCACCGCTGACTGTTGCGTAAACCGGGTTAGCTTGCCAAAAGGTTGACGGTAATTGCCCAGCTGGCCTCTAGTTGCGCCTAGGCAGATAAGACCTCTAGGGCTCAAAGTCTCCGTCAAGAAGGCAATCAACGCTATATCAATCACATTTTTTGATAAGTGCCGAGCGAAGGAAGTTGCAAGTTATGCGCTAACTTGGGATCGGTACACGCACCACCAGGGAGATGCACATGAATATGGAACTGACCCTCAAGGGCAAAACGGCAATAGTAACTGGAGCTGCGAGCGGAATAGGGAAAGAGATTGCTGAAACCTTCGCCAGGGCCGGGGCAAACGTCGCTATTGCAGATCTGAACAGCGACGGAACCCAAGCTGTAGCAGCATCAATAGTCGCTAATGGTGGTTCAGCTCTAGGTGTCACAATGGATGTAACAAGCGAGGACGCCGTAAATGCTGCGACTCAGCAAGTGGTGGATAGATTCGGAGCCGTCGATATTCTGATTTCAAACGCCGGAATCCAGATAGTCAATCCAATCGAAGACTATGCCTTTTCTGACTGGAAGAAGATGCTAGCGATCCATCTTGATGGAGCATTTCTAACCACCAAGGCCGCGGTAAGTTCGATGTACAAGGACAATCGCGGTGGCGTCATCATTTACATGGGCTCTGTACATTCACACGAAGCGTCGCCATTGAAAAGTGCTTATGTAACTGCAAAACATGGCCTACTAGGTCTCGCCAGGGTTGTTGCTAAGGAAGGTGCAGCTCATGGTGTCCGTTCCCACGTAATTTGTCCGGGCTTCGTTCGGACGCCGCTAGTCGAGAAGCAGATACCAGAGCAAGCCAAGGAACTAGGCATTACCGAAGAGGAGGTAGTGCGAAACGTGATGCTCAAAGACACCGTCGACGGGGAGTTCACTACCACCGAAGACATTGCCAACCTTGCGCTATTTTTAAGTGCCTTCCCAAGCGCTGCCTTAACCGGGCAATCGATAGTAGCAAGCCACGGCTGGTGCATGATTTAGGGTAGCTCATCCGAGGATCGGCAACGAATCCATAACGTCTACCGACGCTCTCGCCTGAGAAACTTCGCTCAAATCATAGGGCCCTCAATCGCTTCGACACACCCGTCTATAGACAACTCGAAAAGCTCCAAGCTTGGCGCCGCAGAACTAGATAGGCACAACTGCGGCTCCTTATCGCCCTGATTTCTGCTGTTCAACCTACCCCATCAGGAAAACGCTGTTAAGGACTGCAGGCTCTAGCGGTCTGTCGAAACGGAAGCAGAGTGATCTTCTTGCATCGAATACCTGCTTTCGTCACTCTTGCAGAGGGGTCACCCCGTTGGATCTATACCCAAATAAGGCCCGAAACCCGATGCATGCTGGTGCTTTGAGGTCGGCTAGCTAACCGCCAGGCGAACTCCTTGACTAGGCTGCCATTCAGAACGAAGGGCAGCCTGTGGCCAGCGAGGCGACGCCCGGCCGCACAACTTCGCGCCGGTTCGTCCAAACGAAGCACCCTGTGAAAGCACGCAAGTTCAAGGGAGGAAGGTTGATAAAACTCCGAATGAGTTCCTAGGCACCGTCTGCAACGAATGTTAAAGTCGAAGCTCCACTACTGGCCCTCAGCCGGCTGCCTATTAGAAAAAAAGCGGCAATACTTTTTGAGCCTGTGTTGTACCATATGGCCCGATCAGGTCCGACAACGTTCCGGCCTCCTCTAACCAATGGCAAACACCTGCCGATTTGAGATATACGACGAGTACTGCCGCTAGAACTAGGCCGTCGCTGTCCAACAATGTCGCGGTGCCAACACTGAGGCGCTCTTTTTTGATAGATTTAGCCCCGCTCAGCCGAAGGCAGAGGAGAATTTAGTGACGGAACCCAGTCAAAAGAGTCGAGGGAACCCGGGAAAGTCGTATCCACTCCTTCTACCACCTGGACTTGCGGAGAGATCGGTTACAAAAGGACAAGGGTGAAGGTTCATTAGAACCGTCACCCTGCCTTATAAACTCTCTATCTGGGATCACGGCGCGCAATTTGTGCGAATTGCCAACTGCGGCTCAACTCAACCAGGTTTATTGAACGACTAGGTTGCCCATCATCTGCCCGGATGTCGCCATAACACCGCTCATACCGTCAGATCCCGATCCACATGGTGCAAAGCAATGCCACACGTAGGTACCGGCCTTGGTGGCCTTGAACTGTGCCTCTACTACAACTGTATTTTTTGGCTGGCCGGATACATCGGCAGTGGCTGCGGGAATTGGCATATTGACGCCCAATTGTGGAATCGTAAAGGTATGAGCAATATTTGCATTGGGCACTGAAGCGGCTGGTGTTCCACCAATAGTTTCAGTCCCACCTACCAGACCTTGTGCATTCGCATATTGCGTATAGCCAGTGGCCAAAGGAGCCGTGCCGTCATCATAGGAAGTTATGGTTAGATCGACTATCGAGTTCTTAGGAACCGTAAGATTTCCCGGTGAATAGATGGGGTTACCTGGACTTTTAATCATTCCACCCGTCAGGATCGTCAAATACTCGTGAACCACCGTTGGAGCCGGAGCAGCAGTGGTTGCCGTAGTAGCACTCGCAGTGGAACCCGAACCTCCACAGGCGGCCAAAACAAATCCACCTGCGCCAATCGCAAGCCCGGCGAGTACCGCTTTATTGGCACGCCCCTTTAATGAAAAGCTCTTCATTTCTTTGTCCTCCTAAGACATACTCCCCAATGGATACCGACCTTCGTGCTTTCTCAAACAGGACTCGATCGGCACTTGCAATAATCCGATATTGTTCGCGCTTCTAGGTAGGGACAAAGGGAAGCTGAGAAACAGCGAAGAGCCGTTAAGTTGTCGGGGAAGATCGCTGGATTGAATAGGGCATTAGGTCACGGTTATTGGATGTAAATGAATTCAAGAGTTCCTGCCGTGACCGCTCATCGAAGGTCCTTGCTATAGCAGCACCGCAAAACACGCTGTTTCTTGTAATACATTGATCGGCTCGTGGCCGTGCGCCTCACTGCGATCTAAAACTTCCTGCTCCCCCTCACTTGACTTCTGGTGAGCTGGCACGAGCCGACCCTAACCAACCTCCAAGGACCCCTCGGGGTCGTCTCCACTAATGGATCTTTCCTTCGCCAATCCATCCTCATATGCCAGCTGGAGTCCCAGTCAAATAGACAAAGAACGTTGAGCCTAAGTTGCAAGTTCCGTCTTTCGAAAAGCGATGCGTGCCGCATGTTTCCGATAGGAACTAATGCTCCAAGCCGAACTAGCTACCTCAGCCTCGCATCTTGCGTGGGTGGCATCACATTAGACGCGCCTTCGTGACGCTTCCGAAAGCTATCGCAGTCGAAACAGCATCGTCACGCCTCAAACCAACGAGCCAAACAGCCTAAAACTTTATCCAAACATTTATTTTACTGGACTTTGGCTCTGCCGCAGGGGTCCAACCGAACTGAACTATCCCTTGCGGCCAAGTGGATTAGCAAGAAATGGAACTGAGGAGTGCGCTGTGTCCAAGTTGGTAGCGCAGGAATTTCAATTGCCGACAACTTGAAAGTAATAGAAAATCTCCAACCGAATTGCACTTCTATTCTGGCTTTATCTAAGCTCATCTCTTCGCCTAGACAATATTTCACATCAGGCTCATCGCCATAACTAGATCCAGTAGCCAGCCACTCACTGTCACCTGGATCAATGGCACGAACTCAAAGCATCAAACTTACAAATCTTTCTCAAAAACCAAAGAGTGCCACAAACATTGTCGACTAGGTTGGCGATCAAAGTTATTATGACCCTGCGGTCGCCTATCGACGGAGTAGAGATTGACGAACCTGGACCAGATCAAGGAATTAGCCGCTCGGTTGGAAAAGGCTCTGCACCTCAGCTCGCCAGCCATAGGAATTGAATTCTCGAGCGTCATTGAATCACGCCTCGAACCATATCCGGCATCGATGCCGGAAGAGAGTTTAGATGGTAGGACGGGCAAAGTCTCAGCAGGCTGTGTCTTTTGGATGAGAGCTACCACCTCCTCATTCACTACCGACCCTTCTGACCACCGAAACTGCTCAGTCGGAAGTCTGACTCACGGCATCGTCAACTTCGACGAAGTCGCATCAAACGGCGATATATCAGAATTATTATCGTCGGGTTGGGTCACGGCCGAAATGGTGCCTTTAATCCCCGTGATATCTGAAAAGCCGGCAAGCATCAATTACGGTCCGCTCCACGAGGCATTATTCCTGCCTGACGTAGTGTTAATCCGGATAAATGGGCGCCAGCTAATGGTACTAAATGATGCCGTCGCTGATCTTCAAATCGAAGGAAAGCCGCAGTGTCATATTATTGCCATGGCAAAAGAGTACGGCAAAGTAGCCGCAAGTGTCGGATGCGCTTTAAGTCGATCCAGAACCGGAATGTCCGCCAACGAAATGACCTGTGCCATTCCTATTGAACGCTTGGAGAGAGTAGTTGAGGAGCTTGAATCCACGAGCAAAGTCGACTCCGGTGTCGCTAAGTATGCAGCCCAAGATGCTCGTAGATTTTTGTAACTCCTTCGCTGCCTTGAACAAATAGGAGGGCAATCCCCACCTGTAAAGGCGAATTCTACAGACCTCATCCACCAGCAGCTATTCGTTGTTACCAGAAAAGCTGGTCAAAGCGGCGTGTCGGAAGCGTTGCCAGGTGACCTCAATCAAACGGTGAGGCCAGATGCCCCGCCCCTGTGGGCGGAAAGGTTCACAATCACACACATTCGACCTGCCCTCCGCCGAGAATAAGTAGTTAACCTCAAATGACACTTAATTACACTTAACCTGCGGTCTTCATGCAACTTGGACCTGAAGATCAGCCTCGTCCCCTATATCTGAATAAATTTGGTCCGAACTATGCTTAGAGTCAAGAGACAAAGGAGGTGCCATGCTCGTTCTAGACGTGGTGCTACTGATTGCGACGGTAACCGTGATAGCCGTCGGACTGCACCTTGGCCCCCATGGCTCGATTGTCGGAGGGGTTATAGGAACTTTACTCGCTCTAGGCAGTATTGCATTAGTCGTCTCCAGTTCCCAGCAGCAGGTTCCCACCCTGCTCTGGCTCCTGATTGGCTTTGCTCTCGTGGTTTCTATTACCGCATGGGTTGCTGGGATTTACTTGGTGAGGCACACGAAGTCATTACCTTCAGTTACTAATCGACTCTCCAAAATCTATGATTCGCAAGGCGTAGTTACTGCCGACCTCAATCCGGTCGGCACTGTTTTAATCGCCGGCGAGTCCTGGACTGCTGAATCGCAGACAGGGCGAATAACGACGGGATCGAAGGTCTTCGTCACAGACATAGATGGCCTTCGCCTCAAGGTGATACCGGAAGCAACATCAGGGGTCGAAGCAGGAAGCCCGAAGGAGCAATAGCTGTGAGCGAAATTCTACTTGGGGTAGCGATATTAATATTGGCGGGTTTGGTGACGGCACTTAGCAAGTCTCTTCGGGTCGTGCGGGAATACCAGAGGATCGTTCTCTTCAGGCTCGGACGAGCCTCCGGCGTAAAAGGGCCCGGTCTGACTTTGGTAAATCCGATTATCGACCGGATCAGCTGGGTGGATCTTCGAGAACAGTTTTTCGAGATACCCCACCAGACCGCTATCACCAAGGACAATGCCTCGATATCAATCGACTTCATCATGTTCTATAAAGTCTTTGATCCGGTTATGTCAATAGTTCAAGTATCAAACTTCTCTGGCGCTGCACTTAACATAGCAGCCACTACCCTGCGAAGCGTGGTAGGCGACATGTCGCTGGACGACGTCTTGTCAAAGCGCGAAGACATGAATGCAGCCCTAAGGGTCAGACTTGATGAGGTCACCGAGCGATGGGGCGTGAAGGTAACTAACGTCGAGGTGCGGGAGATAAATCCTCCGCCTGGAGTACTCGAAGCTATGACCAGACAAATGTCGGCCGAACGTACCAGAAGGGCAGTTGTTACAGAATCCGAAGGTCAAAAGCAAGCCGCAATTACCGTTGCCGAAGGTCAAAAGCAGGCGGTTGTTTTGCAAGCAGAAGCACAGAAGCAGTCCGCAATACTAGCAGCGGAAGGCGAGCGGACCGCAGCGCTGTCCAAAGCTCAAGGGCTAGCCTCTGCCCTTGAGACGATAACAGCGTCTGCCCGGTCCGCAGACAATGCGACGATGCTTTTGCAATACCTAGATGCACTGAAGCAGTTGGCTAATTCGCCATCAACGAAGATCATCCTGCCGCTCGAATTAACCGGTCTGATATCTGGTGTAAAAGAGATTGCGGACAAGTTTTATGGAGCGACGCCTACAAATAATCAGGGCATAGATTCTAAGTCGAAAAGCTAAATAGACCCAAAAACTTTCAATTTCCGGAAAGGCATCGAAGGATATCTGACCGGGTTACGATGCCTACCACTCTCTTGTTCTCCACCACAGGGAG
The DNA here is from genome assembly GCA_013044475.1 of Acidimicrobiaceae bacterium. Taxonomy (GTDB): domain Bacteria; phylum Actinomycetota; class Acidimicrobiia; order Acidimicrobiales; family Acidimicrobiaceae; genus JABEUN01. The sequence continues at coordinate 10,183 of JABEUM010000186.1, forward strand.
CACCGATATGCCTTTTTCGTGGAGTTTGGTTGCGGCGTCTTCCAAAGTATCGCTCGTAGACAATACTTCTACGTCTTTAGACATCGCCCCGCCGACGGTGCTTGAAGCCGCCTTTTTCATTTCATGATTAAACTTCAGTATTGAAGGTGGCCAAGCCGTCATTTCACCAAGAATAGAGATCATTGTCGGAATATGCAGTCTGGAATTCCCAACAAGTAGATCATCATCCGTCAGGATTCCAAGAAGCTCGCCTTCGGTATTAACCACTGGGGCCCCTTTGATATGCTTTGCCATCAGGGTATTTACTGCAGTCTGTAGCTCCTCATCAGGAGAAAGGCTAATCACGTCCTTGGTCATGAACTCCCCCACCAAGACACTCCTGTTGGAAGCGTCCATTGTTCTGCTTTCATCCGCCATGGCGACCTCCAGTTACCTTTGGACTTTATCCTAGGGATCATCTATGACGCACCACTCCCAGAAAGCAGTTCGGCCTTCCCGAAAAGCCGACTCCTATTTTTTCGTCCGATAGTAAGCAATTCGAGTTGGACCTTGCGCAATCGAACGGCAGGTGTTTTTAGCAACGGAAGTTCCCAGGCTGTTAGCTGGCAGGTTGGTAGAGGTGCACAAACCCTCGACATTTAAACTCGCAATGACCACAGGCCTCGCCGTAGCCAATGAAATCCAGGTCCTGCCCTCGCTTTAGTCGCGAACAAATGCAATCGATCACTTCTCTCTGGCTTCTCATCCTTCGCCTCTTTGGACTATCACTCACACCAGTTAGGCAACTCGAAGCTCTCGGCTTGTTGGAAAGGTGACCACACTCCAAGTTGTGTTAGCTGTAAGCTTCGCAGCAGTCAATGATCAATCAGTCAAGTGAGGTTTTAGATGGACTTCGAGCTCAGCCCAAAAGCCAAGGAACTCCAAGGGAAGCTCAAGCTTTTCATGGATGAATACGTCTATCCGGCTGAAGATCAGTATGCGGAACAGATGAGGGCGGCTGGCGACCCACATTTTCACCCACCAATTCTCGAAGACCTCAAGTCCGAAGCGAAGTCTCAAGGACTATGGAACCTTTTTCTGCCCCACAAGACCGAATGGACTGATGGACTGTCAAACCTGGACTACGCTCCGTTGGCGGAGATAACCGGCATGAGCCATCTCGCCCCCGAGGCCCTCAACTGCTCCGCTCCTGACACCGGAAACATGGAAATCTTAACCATGTTCGGCACCGACGAACAGAAGGAGCGTTGGCTAAGACCACTTTTGATGGGCGAGATCCGATCCTGCTTTTCGATGACCGAACCCAGGGTTGCTTCGTCCGATGCATCCAACATCGAATGTTCGATAAATAAAGACGGAGATGACTATGTCATCAATGGCCGTAAATGGTGGTCGTCAGGCGCTGGGTCACCGTTATGCAAAGTCGCAATCGTTATGGGTAAAACCGACCCAAATGCATCCTCCTACACCCAGCAATCCATGGTCCTCGTGCCTCTAGACACGCCTGGTGTCAAGATTGTGAGAGATCTCAAGGTATTCGGCTACTCGAGCCGAGAGGGCCACGGGGAAATAGAGTACGACAATGTTCGAGTACCGGCATCGAATCTCTTAGGAAGCGAAGGAAGCGGATTCGCAATTGCTCAGTCGAGGCTTGGTCCAGGAAGAATACATCACTGCATGCGCTCTATTGGGGCGGCGGAAAAAGCGCTTGAGCTCATGTGCAAGAGGGCAACAACAAGAGTTGCTTTCAAGAAGACACTTGCTGAACAGGGAATTGTACAAACCTGGATAGCTGACTCACGGATTGAGATTGACCAGGCAAGGTTACTAACTTTCTACGCAGCCTGGCTGATGGACACGGTGGGGAACAAAGGCGCTCGAACTGAGATTTCGGCGATTAAGGTCGTTGCTCCAAACGTCGCGCTAAGAGTTATAGACAGAGCCATTCAGACATTCGGAGGGGCCGGAGTCTCCGAAGATACCCCTCTCGCTCAAATGTATGCAGGTCAAAGGACCCTCCGACTCGCAGACGGTCCGGACGAGGTACATCGCATGACCATAGCCCGAAGAGAGATTCGAAAGTACCTGGATTAGTTGGAATCGAGAATATCTAGCGTCAGAAAATCAAGGCTATAGGAGTATTGGAATCCATGATTAAAAAGCAGGGCCTAGTCGGCACAATTCAACCCTTCCAAATGGAAAGGCTAAATCGAGGCACAGATGGAATCATTAGGTATCTCGGTGTAGACACAACGTTAGTCTCGATGTTGGATCGAGCCCGAAGAACTTGGCCCAAATCGGAAGCCCTCGTAGAGTTCGGAGGGGAAAGGCTCAGCTACGCCCAGCTCTGGGAAAGGTCCGCATCCGTCGCAGGAGGACTCAAGGCCGCTGGCATAGGCGTCGGAGATCGGGTTGGCCTCGATCTCCCGAATGGCGTCAGCTGGGTCGTTGCCTTCTTTGGAACCCTCCTCGCTGGCGGGGTCATCGTTCCTATCAATACTCGTCTAAGCAAGATCGAGAAGGACTATGCAACAACAGATTCGGGAGCAAAGTTTATCTTTGAGCCAGGGCAGCAACTCCCCCAAGCAAGTCCATTCGTCCACGAAAGCACTTCCGATCAGGACTTAGCTGCGATCTTTTACACCTCGGGGACGACAGGGCATCCCAAGGGAGCGATGACTTCGCAGGAGAACTTCATTTCCAATGTAGAAACTGCCATAAGGGTAGCGAAGCTCGAGCCGGAAAACCTAAGGTCGCTAGTTTCCGTCCCACTGTTTCACGTGACTGGCTGCAACAGCCAGTTATTACCTACACTCTCCATCGGTGGAACCATTGTAATGATGCCATCTTTCGACGTTGGTAATTTTATATCGACCATAGCCCAAGAGAAGATCACCGTTCTGACTTCGGTCCCGGCGATCTACTGGCTCGCAATGAACCAACCTCAATTTCTCGAACTAGATACCTCCGCCGTCACGAGGGTACTCTATGGAGGAGCACCGACTCCTCCCGAGCTAGTCAAAAGAATCATCGCTGCCTTTGGAAACGCTGAGGTAGGAAATGGTTTTGGACTCTCTGAGACAGCATCTATCTCCACTTTTCTGCCGCACGCCTTCGCTGCGACGAGGCCCGAGACCGTAGGGTTCGCCGCACCCCCAGTGGAGCTTGACCTCTATGAAGTCGATCCACAAACTGGAGTCGGGGAACTACTCATAAAAGGTCCAAACGTTGTCTCCGGGTATTGGAATAAGCCCGAAGCCACCAGCTCCTCATTCGTAGATGGCTGGCTCCACAGCGGAGATATGGCCAAGATTGATGACTCTGGTTTTTGCCAAATTGTCGACAGGAAGAAGGACATGGTCAATCGAGGGGGCGAGAACGTCTACTGCGTCGAAGTGGAAAACGTGCTGATCGAATATCCAGGAGTATTCGAGGTGGCCATAGTTGGGGTACCGGATGAGATGATGGGTGAAAAAGTAGGGGCGGTAGTTGTTCCGATACCCGGGACTCATCTGGATACTAAGGAGCTCATAGAGTTCGCTTCTTCAAAGCTCGCTTCCTATAAGGTGCCTCAATTCCTGAAGATTCAAAGCGAACCGCTACCCAGAAACCCCGGAGGGAAAGTAATCAAGCCAATGCTGAGGTCCGGGACAGACTGGGGTAACCCACTCAGGTAATCGTAATTCCATTCATTCCACCAAGGAGGTTAAAGTAAATGAATCAGGTTGAGACCATAAAGGGGCCGATTTCGGTCGACTCAATGGGACAGACACTTATGCACGAGCACGTATTCGTGCTTACGCCAGACGTCCAGCAGAATTACAAGACAGAATTTGGTGACGAGCAGACCCGGATCGACCAAGCAGTCGCGAGGCTTGACTCACTTTACGAAGCAGGCATATCTACGATTGTCGACCTCACTGTCCTGGGCCTAGGTCGCTTCATACCTCGAATTCAGAAGATAGCTGAGAGAACAAAGATCAACATCATCGCAGCTACAGGTCTATATACCTATAACGATCCTCCACTTTTTTTTCACTTTCGAGGACCAAATCGCCTCCTCGGAGGCGAGGAGAAAATGATTGAGATGTTTATAAATGATATCGAAGTGGGCATCGACGAAACGGGAGTAAAAGCAGCGGTCCTCAAATGTGCCACAGACGAGCCGGGAGTTACCCCTGGTGTCGAAAGGATACTCCGAGCGGTGGCAAAAGCACAGTTAGCCACGGATGTCCCGATATCTACCCACACTTTTGCCCATGGCGAAGTCGGCCTATTGCAGCAGAAGATCTTCAAAGAAGAAGGGGTTGACTTGAGCAAAGTAGTAATAGGTCACTCAGGAGACACGACCGACCTGGACTACCTCAAAAAGTTGATCGAAGCAGGTTCTTATATAGGCATGGATAGATTTGGTATTGACATACTCCTCCCCTTCGAGCAGCGAGTGGACACCGTGGCAAAGATGTGCGAACTCGGATATGCAGAGAAGATGGTCCTTTCACACGACTATGCCTGCCACAACGACTGGCTCGATGATGCAGTAGTGGAGAATGTCACTCCAAACTGGCACTTTCTCCATATCACCAATGACGTCATCCCGGCTCTCAAAGTGCGGGGCGTTTCTGATTCGGATATCCAAACAATGATGGTCGATAACCCAAGAAGGATCTTCTCCGCTTAGACAATGTGCAAAGCATCTGCAACGGTAAAGCAGGCACTTGAACTTCGCCCCATGTGTTGCTATAGCTCGTGGATATGCTGTCTAGTACCATCTCCGACGTAGATGTAGATTCCACTGCTTAGACCCAGGGGAGATTGGAACTTGGCTTTGAAAGTCTACTCATCCGGCAGCTCTCAGCAATGGGAGGAGCCAGGCGCTTTCGAAGTGGCGCCTAACGTTTACCGCATACCGCTACCCCTTCCGGGCGACTCCCTCAGAGCGGTCAACGTCTATCTCCTGCTTGAAGACGACCACGCAATATTGATCGATTCGGGTATGTATGTACCCCAGGCTCGCAAAAGGTTAAAAGAATCACTAGACGCAATCGGCATTGGTTTAGGAGATATCTCTGAGTTTCTTATCACGCATCTCCACCGGGACCACTACACCCAAGCGGTCCTGCTACGTGACGACTTCAATGGGCGGATTGCTCTAGGAGCACGAGAGCGGCCATCGATGGAGATAATAAGGGAAAGAGCCACTGCTAAAGATCCCACGATGGTTCACGACCGTTACTCGCAGCTAATCGAATGTGGCGCAAAGTATCTAATAGATATATTGCGAAACTTCGAAGGCGATGATGGCGAAATTGCAGGCTATTACAAAATGCCCGACAGATGGTTAGAAGATGACTCTGGCATTGAGCTAGCAAATCGGACCCTCAACGTAATTGCCACACCGGGACACACCCAAGGCCATGTCGTCTTTCATGACCCCCAGTCAAAACTGTTATTTGCCGGAGACCATGTACTTCCCCATATAACACCTTCCATCGGCCTGGAACCAACGAGAGCGGCTTTGCCCTTAGGCGACTTTCTTTCCTCCCTCAGGAAAGTACGCCTGCTTCCTGAGAGTAGGCTCTTTCCTGCGCATGGACCAGTTGTTGAATCGATGCACAATCGAATAGACGAACTACTAATCCACCATGATCTAAGACTTACCCAAGCATCTAATCTTCTCTCGCTGGGCAGATCAACAGCACATGAAGTCGCTCTTGGACTTCCTTGGACCCGACGCCAAGTGGGATTCGACACACTCGATCCCTTCAACCAGATGCTTGCCGTCACAGAAACCCTGTTTCACTTGGATCTTTTGGTTCAGCAGCAGAGGGCTGAATTGTCGATCGTAGCTGAAGTCAGACACTACCAGCCTCCCGAAAGCTCTTCGACCAAGCTCTAGTAAAAACTGGAAAAGACCTAGTTTTCAACTTGAACCACGATACTCCGGCACTTACTTTCTTATCTTTTGGCACTTTGCAGCACAGATTATCTGACCAACGCAGTTTGCGTTCTGGCAGGCGGATTGTTGGGCTATTTCGAACTCAAACCCGCAACGCCCGCAGGTCGCTGACTACCGCAAGGCCACCAATATCGCGATCCTCCTGATC
>JABEUM010000033.1 GCA_013044475.1 Acidimicrobiaceae bacterium
GACGGATACTTCGAGGTCAAGAACCCAAGGGGGTTCAGGACTTGGTCTTTCGCTGGTTGCCGCCATCGCCGAAGCACACAATGGACAGGCTTGGGTTTCTTCAAAGGGCCTTGGCGAGGGCACAACCTTCGGAATAGATATTCCCGCCTACTTATACTTCCATCCAGAAACAGAATCAACCGAACCAACCGATGCTGAACCATCGAAGCACGGCAAGATCGAGGATCCCGCTCCAGAGGTGCACCAGGTCGAATCTAACGATCACTCCACTGGCGACAATAGGTCCGAATTGCCACAATCGTAATTCGCAATTGACCAAAAGTGCTAGCTGCGGGGGGAATGATTTGGCGCTTTGTGCTCGACAGGGCCTCCAAAGTTGGCTAGCTTGTCAAATGTGAGTGATCAGAACAACCATAGAGAGATGTCCCCAGGGATGGCAGAACAGCTAAGCGGCCCTTCCTACCAAGGATTGGCCACATTCGCGCAGCTACCCTATCTGACCGAAAGAGACCAGCTCGACAAGTATCGCCCCGACGCAGCGATCGTCGGTGCCCCTTGGGACGACTCAACGACCAACAGGCCGGGAGCTCGCTTTGGACCGAGGGCCCTAAGGGCACTGGCCTACGGCCCAGGAACTTACAACCTTGATCTAGAGTTCGAGATCTTTGAAGCCCTGAGTGTTGTCGACTACGGCGATGCGATCACGAAGCACGGGATGACCGAAGAGTCCCACGCTTCGATCAGGAAGAGGGTTGGCGAAGTCGCATCTTTAGGAATCGTTCCAATAGTCATCGGCGGCGATCACTCGATCACCTACCCCTCCGCCTCAGCCGTCGCTGAGCACTACGGATGGGGGAAGCTCGGTGTAATCCACTTCGATGCCCACGCTGACACCGCCCTCGAGATAGACGGAAACCTTGCGAGCCATGGAACCCCGATGAGAAGACTCATCGATTCAGGGGCGGTACAGGGGAAGAATTTTGTCCAAGTAGGACTGCGGGGCTACTGGCCACCAAAAGAGACTTTCGATTGGATGCGCGAGCAGGAGATGCGCTGGCACACGATGCAGGAAGTGTGGGAGAGGGGATCCAAGGCGGTCATCGAAGACGCTATTCGAGAGGCTTCGGAGAACTGCACCGCCATCTACCTGAGCGTTGATATAGACGTATTAGACCCCGGCTTCGCTCCCGGAACCGGAACGCCGGAACCCGGAGGTATGCAGCCTGCCGACCTGTTGAAGGCGGTGCGTCAGATCACCTCTTCGATCGACATCTCCGGGATGGACGTCGTCGAGGTATCTCCCCCTTATGACTGGGCCGAGATGACTATCAACAACGCTCACAGGGTAATACTCGAGGCAATAAGCGGAATGGGCAGAAGAAAGATGCAGTTTAAAAATAGTGGGAACGCCTAGAACGTTCGATTCCGCAATTGAACGAGCGAAACCCAAAGTCTTACTAAGGAGTCCGATTGAGCATCGATTACGTCGACCAGATAACCAAATCTACGTTAGGTCTCGTTGAGCTAGCCAAAGTTACTCCCAAGGAGCTGGAGGTACCTACCTGCCCCGGTTGGTCCCTTTGGGATCTGCTGGACCACGTAGCAAAGGTGCAAAAGCGGGCTGCTTTGCGAATCGGAAGATCCAAAGACGTTGAAGCCCAAAAGGACTCCCCACCAAGCAGTCTCGATGAGGTCATTTCAAGATCTACCTCAGCTCTAGAGGAGCTGACCGCCGGCTTCCTGTCAGCTGGCGACGGAGCAGAGTGTTGGAACTGGACTGGATCAAATCAGACCGTAGGGTGGATGAAGAGGCGCCAGGCGCAGGAGGTCACGATACACCTCTTTGACGCTCTCCTCGCGAGTGATCCCCAAGGAGACGTTAGCGCCCTCGTTGAAAAGGCGCAGATAACACCTGAGCTAGCAAAGGATGGCATCGAGGAGTACTTTGAGGTATTCGCGGGTCGGCTATTAGCCAAGGGGGCCGTGCCAAAGCACTCGCTGCACCTACACGGCTCCGATTGGGAAGGAGCCGAGTGGATTATCACTGACGACAAGGGCTCTTTGGCGATATCTAGCGGACATCAGAAGTCCGACGTCGCGCTTAGGGGTGACACTTCGCTGCTTCTCCTTTGGACCTGGGGCCGGGTAAAAAGGGATGAGCTTGAAGTTTTAGGATCGGCCGAAGCCCTCACGTCATGGGAAACCTTCTTGCGAGGGATCTAGTTAACCCACGGATTTGACATCTTGAAGACCTCCTCTTTCGTCCGGTGCTCGCCTTGGCGTGGGTCATGAGGACGACGATCTACCTGCCCAGTGAATAGGGCTATTGAGAAAGAAGTTGCTAGCTGATAGGTTCACTAGCATCAGCTAGGTGAATCTCAAGCAGTATCAAGTTGACGCTTTCGCTTCAGCACCATTTACCGGCAACCCAGCGGCCGTCTGTCCACTGGATGGTTGGCTATCCGATGACCTGCTTCAAGCCATCGCCGAGGAGAACAACCTTTCAGAGACGGCCTTTTTTGTGGCCTCAGACAGCAATTATGCGCTGCGGTGGTTCACGCCAGCTTCCGAGGTTGATCTCTGCGGTCACGCAACCCTGGCTGCTTCTCACATCATCTTCGACTTCCTCAACTACCCAAAACCGATAATCCATTTCGAAACTCGAAGTGGGATGCTAAGCGTGAAGCGGCGTGGGGAGCTATTGGAGATGGATTTCCCCACTGAGATGCCACAACCGTGCCCTGCATCGGAGGTCCTCACTGCTGGCCTCGGCCGTTCCCCTATTGAGCTACTTCGTGCCTTCGATTACGTCGCCGTCTTTAAAGATGAGGCGGAAGTTCGCTCTATCGAGCCCGACTTCACGATCTTGTCACAGATCGACCTGAGAGGGGTGATTGTCACCGCACCAGGATCCGAAACAGACTTTGTCAGTCGCTTCTTCGCTCCAAAACTCGGCGTTTTCGAAGATCCAGTTACCGGCTCTGCGCACTGCGAATTAGCGCCACTATGGCTAAGCAGACTGGGCAAGAATCCCCTTGCCGCCCGACAGGTCTCAAAGCGCGGAGGAGATCTCGAGTGCGAAGTGGCAGGCGACCGAGTGCTGATTCGGGGGAGAGCCGTCACGATCATGGAAACGGAAATCTTCCTCTAGTGTTGCCTCTCAAAAGACAGATCATTCATGAGTTGGGTTGTTCAACAACCAGAACAAGCCAACTTGGTGGGTCGAGATAATCTACACTTCAGTGAGCGGCTTCGGAAACGTGGATGCTGGGGGGATTGGCAGTTCGTGCTCGCAACAGGTACCGACCTGTAGAGCCAGCGGTCTCCCATCGAAACCCGCTAGCCGACCGACCCGTCCATCTGCAGCTCGATCAATCGACTCCACTCAACCGCATATTCCATCGGCAGGGTCTTAGTCACCGGCTCAATAAAGCCGTTTACGATCATCGACATCGCCTGAGCTTCAGATAGTCCCCTGGACATCAAGTAGAAGAGCTGATCATCGCCGATCTTTGAGACGGTCGCTTCGTGGCCGATCCTAGCGTCGCGCTCGCCCACCTCCATGTAGGGCTTTGTCTCAGAGATAGAATCTTTGTCGAGTATCAGCGCATCGCAGCGGACAAAACTCTTCGCTCCTTTTGCTCCCTCTTCAACCTTTACTAGTCCCCTATAGGTAGAGATTCCACCATCTTTAGCAATCGACTTCGAGATGATGGTGGAGGTGGTCTCCGGGGCCAAATGCACCATCTTTGCCCCGGCATCTTGGTGCTGACCGGCGCCGGCATAAGCGACCGAAAGGACTTCACCCGAGGCCTTAGGTCCAACGAGATAGACCGACGGATACTTCATAGTCAAACGCGAACCGATATTTCCATCGATCCATTCAACTCTTGCTTCAGCTTCCGCCCTAGCACGCTTAGTAACGAGGTTGTATACGTTGTTCGACCAGTTCTGGATGGTCGTGTAGGTGATCTTTGCCCCGGGCTTTGCGATAAGCTCCACCACCGCAGAGTGCAACGAGTCCGTCGTATACACCGGAGCCGAGCAGCCCTCGATGTAGTGGACCGAGCTTCCCTCGTCCGCAATTATCAGAGTCCTCTCAAACTGACCCATATTCTCTGCGTTAATCCTGAAGTATGCCTGCAAAGGCATCTCCAATTTAACTCCCGGTGGAACGTAGATGAAGGATCCACCCGACCACACCGCTGAATTCAAAGCAGCGAACTTGTTGTCATTAGGAGGAATGACCGTTCCGAAGTACTGCTTTACCATATCTGGATACTCCCTGAGCGCGGTATCCATGTCGCAGAAGAGTATCCCCTGCTGCTCGAGTTCGATTCGATTTCTGTGGTAGACGACCTCAGATTCGTATTGGGCGGTCACCCCGGCGAGGTATTTGCGCTCGGCCTCTGGAATGCCGAGTTTTTCATAGGTTGACTTGACCGAATCAGGCAGCTGGTCCCACATGTCAACCTGCTTTTCGGTGGGCTTGATGTAGTAGAAGATGTCATCAAAATTAAGATCCGGCATGTTGACCGCAAACCATGGAAGCATAGGTTTTTTCACAAAATTGCCATATGCCCTAAGCCTGAAGTTCGTCATCCATTCAGGCTCTTTCTTCATCATCGAAATCTGGCGCACAACGTCTTCTGACAAGCCCTTAGTCGGCTTGAAGACGTAGTCCTCCACGTCCGACCAGCCCAGCTTGTACTTCGAAAAATCGAGATCAACCGCCATATCCATCAATTCCCCTCATTTGAACCAGAGCTTTAAGGTCGTATGCCGTCCTGGAAGTCTCTCGCCATGGGTAGATAATTTCTCCTACCTAGATAGTAACAACTATCTAGCTCTATGCAATCCATAGACGCCAAATTGGACAACTCTACAGCCTAGGAAGCCGCACTCCACACCTTGGGCGACGATGGCCCTCCAAGGGCAATAAACGCTCTGCTTTCGCTTTCTTTGCACCCTAGCTAATCATTTGCGACCCCTAGCTAATCATTTGCGACCCCTAGCTAATCA
>JABEUM010000034.1 GCA_013044475.1 Acidimicrobiaceae bacterium
CGAATGGACCAGACAACATGGTAGAAGAGTGTCACGAGAGTTCTACCGGTGATGCAAATGAGGCTGAGCCACCGGGGTCTTCTGACCTGACCCAAGCTAGTTGCAGCGGCAACACCGGAAGCAGCGGCAACACCGGAAGCAGCGTTGGACAACCATCGATTTTGCCATTGGTTCAGTCTTCGGCAAGTGGTCCTACCACAACTGTGAGAAGCAGTATTCCGGTGAGCGATCCTTCGGGGGCGCCGGTTACTAGCGGGCAGACACTGGCAGTTCCAAGCAGCGCTACTGGGGAGCCATGGGCTAGCCCGACCTGGTGGCTCGTAATTGGTCTTGCAGGCGGGTCTGGAATGATGCTTTTACTTCCGAGCATCAAGAAGCGTCGTTCGGCCAAAGCATCAGCCTCGTAAGGCTGTTTGACTTTTGTGGCCTTGCCTGTAGCCATCACAGCTGACAAATGATGGCTACAGGGCTGGCTGGCGCACGGTGACCGGCAGGTTGGCTAGTTTGAGTTTAGGTCCTTTCAAAACCAGAGTTTTAGCTTGAGTCGCTCGGCCATTTAATTCTTCGAGAGACCTTCGCTCTATCCGAGCTGGACCAACTTTACGTATTTAGGGATTTTTCGTGTCCATACATAGGGATTTCTCGTGTTCGAGCGCGGAAGTTTCAGGGGCCAAAGTTAGGGAGTTTTTCATGTCCGCCTTCACGGCCAACCCTCTACTTGATCATTGATTCAGCTGAGTGAAAACTAATTTGGTTGCGTCGAATTTCCAATACTGAGGAGTAACATTGCCAGAGGCGCAGTCAGGATTGCAATTGTCGTAAAGACTCTTTATCTCGGCGCCAACGAAGGTTGGAGTACGAGCTAAGACATTTGTTGGAGCTGAGCTTCCCGATGGGTAAAAGTCAGCGTATTGCCAACTCGAAATAGAACTAGCGAAGGTTTGTATTACGAATGCTCCTGGAATATTGTCGGCAAAGTCAAGTGGGATCATAAAGGTGGGTGTTTGATTATCCGTTACGTGGCCCACGGTGACACCAGGTGAGTATGAACCAGTTACCATCCACGGAAAGCTCGGATCTACGGCCGCAGGTAGGTCAGAAGGTCGAGCGAGTTGGGCAACTATAGCCCAAGCACCTTGTTGGTAAGCCATGACTTTGACGTTGAGAGAATTTGGGTCGTAGGAAAAAGCTGCTAATGCCAACGGAATCCGACCCTCTAGTACTGCGGGGCTCAAAATATAGCCGTGATAAGTGATCTTCGATAAAGTTGCTGCGCTCGACTCAGTGGCAGACAAGTTTTCTACGAAGGTTGTTAACGACTTGGCCACCGATGACGAGGGGGAGAGGAACGTGATCACCGACAGATTAGTGTTGGCGCTACTACTGGTTGAAGTGACTGAGGTTGAAGTGGTGCCTTTGCTGCTTTGAGTCGTGCTCTTTTTCGCAGCAATGGTAGCCGTGGTCTTCTGCGCTTTTGACGACGGATTGGTAGTGACGATAACCAAGGTTAAGACGATGACCGCCACTACCAAGAGGAGAATTGAAAGCGACAAGGCAGTTCCGCTAGGGACCTTCCTCGACCGCTTAAGTGCCATTGCCCTCAACCTAGTGGCCTCTAAAGCAGACTGAAGCTGCTCAAAGTGGGTAACTCATCCTCCACCACTTGCTCGGCATATGTTTAGAGGATTGAGCGAACTCAACGTTGCCTCCACATCTATCAAAGCCATCGAGAACTGGATGCGTAGTAACAGTGTTCTAGAAAGTGGTAACTATTTCGCAACGGCTTAGTCACCCAATCTGTTCACGTGTCTCCTTTTTCGATAAGAAGACCAGGAAAAGCAGCGGGTGCTTAGGCGTATCACAATGGTGTTTCCATTGTGATACAACAACTAAGTTAACGAGGCGACCTGGATTAGAGACATCTCCTGGTCGTTTTGGTCATCTGAAATCTTTCTAATTCACCGTGTGGCTTGATTTTGCCAGCACTTCGGACCGCTTTACTCTTCGATGTTGCTCATTACGTGTTTAATCCGGGTGTAGTCTTCAAAGCCGTACATCGAAAGATCTTTCCCATAGCCGGAATGCTTGAATCCGCCATGGGGCATCTCTGCGACAATTGGTATATGCGTGTTGATCCAGACGGCTCCAAAGTTCAGACCTTTAGCCATTCGCATCGCTCTGCCATGGTCTTTGGTCCAGACGCTAGAAGCTAAGCCATACTCGACATCATTTGCCCACTTGAGCGCTTGGGGTTCGTCTGAGAACTTCTGCACCGTAATTACAGGCCCGAACACTTCATTCTGAACGATCTCATCATCCTGCCTTAGGTTTGCAATGACAGTAGGCTCGAAGAAGTAGCCGTTGTTGCCCACGCGTCTTCCTCCAGCTACTGTTTCGGCGTGACTGGGGAGACGATCGACCAGTCCAGTAACCCGATCGAGTTGATTTGGATTATTGAGCGGACCGAATAGTGCGTCCTCTACGGATGGGGGGCCGACAATTGCGGACTTTGCTTGCTCTGCCAGGGCCGCAACTAGGTCGTCATATATTCCTGACCCAGCTAATACTCTGCTTGCTGCCGTACAATCTTGACCTGCATTGAAGTATCCAGCGATTGCGATTCCTTCAGCGGCCTTTTCTAGGTCAGCGTCGTCGAAGACAACTACGGGAGCATTTCCGCCAAGTTCAAGATGCACTTTTTTCAAACTCTTGGCTGCACTAGTAGCCACTTCGATTCCGGCTCTGACGGACCCGGTTATGGAGACCATCTGCGGAATTCTGTTCTCGACTAGTCGTCTACCTGTGTCTCGATCTCCACATACGACGTTGATTACCCCAGCTGGAAGGAATTCACTCATAAGCTTTGCAATAAATACCGTCGACGCCGGAGTGGTGTCAGAGGGCTTGATCACAATTGTGTTTCCCGCAGCTATCGCGGGTGCCCATTTCCAAACGGCCATCATCATTGGATAGTTCCATGGCGTGACCGCAGCGCACACTCCAATTGGTTCGCGCCGTATCATCGACGTGTGCCCCTTCATGTACTCGCCTGCGCTCCGGCCCTCCAAGTTTCGCGCAGCCGCTGCAAAGAATCTGATCTGATCCACCATCGGCGGAATCTCTTCCGATGTGGTTAGGCCGATGGGCTTGCCGGTATTCTTACTTTCTACTTCGACAATCTGCTCGGCATGAGCTTCAATAGAGTCGGCGATTCTGAACATAGCTAGGCTGCGCTCTGATGGGGTAGCAGATCCCCACTTTTCGAAGGCCTTTTCGGCCTCGGAAAATGCCCAGTTCACGTCTTGCTCGTTTGAATTTGGAGAAGTGGCATAAACTTCTCCCGTCGAGGGGTCCACAATGTCAAGGAAGGTTGACGACCTAGCTTCGACCTCCTCTCCTCCTATGAAGTTCTTTATCAGTTGTGGCCTTTGCGACATGTTTTACCTTTCGTCCATCGTTTGCTGGTATTTCTTTGGTATTTTCGACGATGCTTTATGTCCTAAGTTATCTCAACGGCGAGAAGATTTTCTCACGTTTCAGTGAACACCTGGAGGGCTTCGCCGTATGTTTCGAAAATGTGTTGTGGCGGAATGCTAGATCGGGCCCGAGTCGAATCATGACTAGTAGCAAGGGCTTCCCATTGTGGTGGCGGCAAGTTCTCAAGCGGATCAAGGACAACCGATTTTACCCCATCGTAGTGGGGTAGTGTTGCTTGGGACAATTCAACATCTGTTCCGCTGCGACCCGTCAGGTTTGCTTCGCAAAAAAGCCCAGGGTTAAGAGCCCGGCATTTTTTGCCAGGTCTTGCTAGGTAGAAGAGGTGGCAGTCGGTTTGCCCGGTGCCAGGCTTATCGTTTTTATGGAGTATTTTCGCTGCTGCCGTGTCTTCGGCTAATATTAGGGAAATCTTCAAGTGGCGAGAGTGCGAAATCGAAGCTTGAAGCTTGACACCCCCGCCGTTTTGATATGTGTACCCACTGTTTCTGAGCACTCAAGTCCCCCTCGCACATGCTAATAAGTTAAGAAACCTACATCAAATTACTAAGATTCAAGTGATTCTGTCAAAAATTGTTATGAAAACAAGTGAATCATTCGAATTCTTCAACTAACTTGTTTACATTGGAGATAGAGCCGCAGAAGGGCTGGCGTCACGCTTGACAAGGTCCAAGTAGCTCTGGCAACGTGGCTCTAGCTTTCGAGTGTTTGGAGTTTTCGTTGGGGGAGGAAGTGTATTGAGCGTGGATGCTGCGCCTGTTGAAAAAGCTCTTTTAGTCAAGCCAATTCGCGGAATGACTTCGGGTAGGGGTTCGAAAAATGGTATGAAGCTGAAAGAGGTTCCTGTTTCACTCGACGAGAAATCGAAGAAGCTCATTGAACTCCTCCAAGTCGACGGTAGAAGTTCCTACGCAGCATTAGCGAAGGCGGTGAACCTGTCTGAAGCGGCCGTTAGGCAAAGGGTTCAAAGACTAATCGACACGGGAATGATGCAGATCGTGGCCGTGACCGATCCTTTGTTGATCGGCTTCACTCGACAGGCGATGATCGGGATAAAAGCCAACGGAGATCTGCGAACAGTATCCGCACGCATCGCTTCTCTCGAAGAAGTGGATTACGTGGTCATTTGTGCTGGATCCTTTGACCTGTTGGCCGAAGTCGTTTGTGAAAACGATGAACATCTCCTGCAACTCTTGAACGATGAGATTAGGACCATTGAAGGAGTAACTGCCATTGAGGCCTTTGTTTATTTGCAGTTGGAAAAGCAGACCTACACGTGGGGGACCAGATGACAAGTAAAGATTCTTTTGCAGTAAGCCCAGCTGAAGCACGCCGCTTGCAAGAAATAGCTAAGCGTCATCTCTGGATGCACTTTACCAGAATGAGCTCTTACGATAGCGCGGACGTGCCCGTTATTGTTCGCGGCGAAGGTCCATATGTTTGGGACTCAAATGGAAAACGATATCTTGATGGACTTTCTGGACTTTTTCTGGTTCAGGTTGGACATGGGCGCCAGGAGATTGTGTCAGCCGCCGCTAAGCAGGCATCGGAGCTTGCATATTTCCCTCTCTGGAGCTATGCCCATGCACCCGGCATAGAGTTGGCGGAACGCCTAGCCAACATTGCACCTGGCGATATAAATCGTGTCTTTTACACTACGGGTGGTGCCGAAGCAGTTGAGTCGGCATGGAAGTTGGCTAGACAGTATTTTAAAGCCACTGGAAAGCCGACGAAGACGAAGGTGATTTCGAGAAACATTTCGTACCACGGAACCACCTTGGGTGCCCTATCAATTACCGGCCTCGCTGGCATTAAGGCCGCTTATGAGCCATTAGTTCCGGGAGCATTTAAGGTCGCTAACACAAATCGATATCGCTGCGTCGATTGTGCGAATGAGCCGGCCTGTAATTTGCACTGCGCAGACGACATAGAGAGAATGATCGAGTACGAAGGACCCGATACCGTTGCGGCGGTATTTTTGGAGCCGGTGCAGAACGCTGGCGGATGCTTTGTCCCCGACCCTGGATATTTTGAGCGAGTTAGAGCAATCTGTGATAAGTACGACGTGCTATTGGTGGCCGACGAAACTATTACCGGATTTGGTAGAGTAGGCGAATGGTTTGGCTCCATTCGATATAAGTTTCAGCCTGACATCATAACTTGCGCTAAAGGATTAACCTCGGGCTACTCTCCACTTGGAGCGATGTTAGCTTCAGATCGCCTCATGGAGCCATTTGCTAAGGGCTCCACAACATTTCTTCATGGATTTACTTTTGGTGGCCATCCAGTTTCTGCAGCTGCAGCAATTGCAAATCTGGATATCTTCGAGAGTGAGCATCTGATTGAGCATGTCCAGTCAAAGGAAGGAGAGTTTAGGGCCAAGTTGGATACGCTCTCTGACCTCCCAATCGTCGGCGAAATCAGGGGTGCTGGCTATTTCTATGGAATTGAGCTAGTCAAGGACAAGAATACGAAGGAAAGCTTTAACGAAGAGGAATCCGAGAGGTTGCTAAGGGGCATTCTCACGCCTCGCCTGTTCGAACTTGGCCTGATTTGCCGAGCTGATGACCGAGGGGACCCAGTAGTCCAGCTAGCGCCACCGCTGATCTGTGATACTGAGCAGTTCGACGAGATAGTTGCGATTTTGAGAACGGTGTTCGAAGAGGCGTGGGGCGAACTTTAAAGGACTCTCGTTAGCTTTATTCGAAGATATTGGAAATAGGGTGGGTGTCAGGAAAATACTGGTTCCCTCCCTATTTTTGTACGAAGGGTGGCAAGTGCACCGTCGATATCCTCGGGTTCAATCGCTATGGAATGCCGCCATTTGAAAAGGTAGTTAAGTGTTGCAAGAATCGCCCCATTGCCTACTATCTCTTATCCTGGATAAGTGGTCTGTAGATCAAAGCACCAATCAGATCTTTACACTGGACACCGGCTGGGTGTCGCGTGGTCGAGTCGAAGAGGAGACGAGGAAGGCAGCTGTTGGCATTTACCGCAGCGGAATATCGGCAAATGACAGGGTCTTAATCTTTCCGGACAGATCATTTGAATTTCTACGGGTCTACTTGGCGACTCTTAGGCTAGGGGCAGTGGCCGTTATGGCCAATCCGGAATATACCGAATCCGAACTGGCTCATCTCGTCGCTTTATCAAAGCCGACGGCATTTTGGACGCGGTCTGAGAGTAAAGCATCATTTCTGCTTGAACTGGGAGAAGCCGGAATGCACCTCGGTGGCTTTGCTGGGCCGGGATCCCATTTGACTAGTTCAATAGGCAAGTTGCTTCGCATCGCTGACTCACCGAGCGCTAACGGGGAAGTCCCACTCGATTTTTGCCAGGGAACTGATTCGGCACTGGCGTTTTTCACCTCGGGTACTACCGGTAGGCCAAAAGGTGTACTGATGTCTCATGGATCCCTAGGCTCCAACCTCAAGGCGCTCCAGGATATCTGGGAGTGGACGGAAAATGATGAGCTACTTCTTTCCCTTCCACTCTTTCATATGCACGGGCTCGGCGTAGGCATAAATGGCTCCTTGGCCTCGGGATCCAAGGTAGTGATACTTTCTAAGTTTGAACCATCTTTGGTTTCGTCGGCGATATCGTTTCACGATGCATCGATGTTCTTCGGGGTACCGACAATGTACACTAGGCTTTTGGCCAGCGGAGATGTATCTTCACTTGCAGGACTCCGGCTGTTGGTATCGGGATCGGCACCAATGGGAATCGAACTTCACCAGAGCCTTAAGGCGATCCTAGGGAACTACGTTGTCGAGCGTTATGGAATGAGCGAAGCTGCGATGATTTCCTCCAACCCGGTCAATGGGATAAGAATTCCTAACTCTGTTGGGCCTGCTCTGCCGGGCATAGCCGTAGATATTGAGTCGGAGAGTTCGGAGATCTTAGTTAAAGGACCGAATCTTTTCGACGGATATCTTGGCGATCCTGGGTCTACCGAGGCGAGCTTCGATCCCTTTGGTCGCTTTCGAACGGGAGATTCAGGATTTATCGACGACTCTGGTTACCTCGTTATCTCGGGCCGGCTGAAAGACCTGATTATCACTGGCGGATTTAACGTATTTCCGCGGGAGGTCGAAGAAGTTTTATCTAAGCATCCTGGAGTTACCGACGTGGCGGTAGTTGGAAAACCTTCTCAGCAATGGGGAGAGGAGATAGTCGCCTTCGTGGTTGCCGAGGGTGTTTCGCCAGAAGAGCTGATGAGCGCGTGTGCAAGTCAACTCGTCGGCTACAAGCTACCCAAGAGGATAGTATTTCTAGATTCGATTCCCAAGAACTCAATGGGCAAGACGCTTTACAAGGATCTGAAGGCGGTTCTTGGATAGCCGCAGCACTAATTATCTCCCTTTAAAAATTGGTCCTCTCTTTTCCTTAAAGGCAGTGGTTCCTTCTTTGTAATCGTCGGAGGTGTAGCATTCTTCGACTAGTCCGACGAACTCTGGGTCTTCGAGTGGGCCATTGGATACTCTAAGCAAGCCCAATCCGACCTTGGCTGCCTTGATCGACAGGGGGGCATTGACGGCGATGTCGTAAGCGAGGCCATCTACTTCAGCCGCAAAGGAATCTGCATCGATGACCCTTGTGACTAGGCCAATTTGTAGGGCATTCGATGCGTTGATCCTCCTCGCTGTGAATAGCAGATACTTGGCCGCCTGTTCTCCAACTGTATTTACCAAGTTGGCAAGGGCATATCCCGGGTAGGCGATTCCTAGCCTCGCGGGAGGTAGAGAAAATTTTGCATCTGAAGCTGCTATTCGAATATCACATGAAAGGGCCAGGTTCAGCCCACCTCCGAGGCAGTAACCCCTTATCGCAGCTATGGTCGGTTTAGTGCTCTTTGAGATTTGCTGGGTGGTCAATCGGGTTAATTCATCGAAATGTGCTGAATTCGATTCGGTTCTTACCTCTGAGAATTGTGAGACGTCGGCGCCGGAACAGAAGGCTTCGTCGCCATAACCTTGAATAACGATGATCCTGGTCGCTTGGTTCTCGGACAGTTGCCCCACGACGTCAAGCAGCTGTTTCCACATATCGAAGCTCATCGCGTTTTTTTTGGATGGATTATCGATAACCACATTCGCTACTCCTAGCGGCGTGATGCTGTGTTGGATCATTCCAATTGTCATGGTGTCGAGCTAACCACTGCGAGACCGGCAGGTGGAAGGTCTATGTCGTCTGACGTGTCTCGCTCTCTTATAGCGTGTTCTCCAAAGAGCCTGGACGGCCACCAGTTGAACTTGCCAATAAGGACTACAGCAGACGGAACCAGAAGTGTCCTTACCAGAAATGTATCCATCAGAATTCCAAGTGCCAGACCGAGCCCGATTTCCTGGACTTGGGAGCTGCCTCCTGACCCGGCAGTGCCAAGCACAAAGAAGGTAGCGGCTAATACAATTCCCGCCGACGTCACCACCGTCCCGGTCGCTCCGATAGCAGTCCTGACCGCTTCTTTTAGTCCATGGTGATGTGCTTCTTCACGGATTCTGGTCATAACCAAAATGTTGTAGTCCTCCCCAAGCGCCAACAGGAAGAGGAAAAGTAGGAAAGGCAACACAAAGGTTAAACCATGGTCGTGCTTAATCCTTATGAAAACCAGAACGTCTAGGCCCAAGGCTGCTAGATAAGACAAAACAACGCTGATGACGAGATAGAAAGGCGCCACCGCACTTCGAAGAACTATAGCCAGAAGAAGGCCGATGATCACCACGACAATGGGAACTATCTTGAAAAGGTCGCTGTTTGATGCGCTAGAGATGTCATACGCTGCAGGGGCTTCACCCGCCACACCACTTTTGATCGCTCCAAAGCGCTGTCCCGCAGTTGTGGCTATGGACCTAATGTGAGGTATCGCGTCGATAGCTGTGTTGCTGGCTGGATCTCCGGCGCTCAAAAGAGTATTGAATAGAACAGTGGTTCCATCTGGAGTTATAAATTGAGATAGAGACCTGTAGCTCTGATAAAGCTGACTAGAGATCGTGGAATTCGGCGGCGGTGTTACTGGCAGCAGATGAGGATTGCCAAGGTTGGCATAGAGCGAGCTGACCTCGGAGACACTTAGTGGCAGGCCAAGTGGATCGAACGGACCTACGAAATGTGTGAAGGCCCGGTTGCTCGCCAACTCTTTTTGCAGTCCTGCGAGCTGAGAAAGTTCGTGTGAGTTCGTCCAGACCGAGTTGGGCATCTGGTAGATCAGTGTGGTTGGGTTGAAGTTCGAGCTAGGGAAGTGCGCCGAAAGGGCATTGTTCCCGTAAGTTGAGTCAGCGGTCTTTGACCCAGTCGACGTAGAAGCAAATCCCGACGGAGAATTAC
>JABEUM010000187.1 GCA_013044475.1 Acidimicrobiaceae bacterium
ATCAAGATCTTCGATTCCAACCGCTTGGCGCCCAGCGTGTTCCACCCTTTCGAGCACTTCGGCAACCAGCTCGACAAAGCGCTTCGTCCTTCTCGTTTCGATCTGGGAACGGGGACGATCCAGGTCGATCTTGATCTCCGCTAGTACCGTTGACGGCCTAGCGGAGAGGACGAGCACTCGGTCGCTTAAATAGACCGCTTCTCCGACGTCGTGGGTGACCATGAGGGCTGAAAAGTTCGAAGAGTCCCACAGCCGCTGGACTACGTCTTCGAGGTGATTTCTAGTCAAGGCATCGACGGAAGCAAAAGGCTCATCCATCATGAGGATTCGAGGATTCGAGACCATTGCTCGAGCTAAGGCCGCACGCTGCTGCATTCCTCCGGAGAGTTCCCATGGGTATCGCGTGGCAAAACCGGCCAAGCCAACTTGGCCCAAGGCCAGTTCTACTCGCTCGGAACGCTCCTGGTTCGAATAGTCACGTGCTCCCATCGCCACGTTTTTACCGATAGTAAGCCAAGGGAAGAGGCTCTTGTTGTACTCCTGGAAGACGATGGCCAGCCCTTTAGGGACGTCGGTTATCGGCTTTTGATCAAATATGACTTCACCACCCGAAGGTGGGCGTAGACCAGAGGCCGCACGAAGGAGGGTTGTCTTTCCGCTACCCGATGGACCGACGATGCTGACAAACTCGTGTTCTTTGAGTTCTAAGCTGACATCCCGGGTAATTTCGTTTATCGACCCATCGCGACTCTGAATCGATACCTGCAAGTTCTTGATACTAAGAACCGAATCAGACATCTATTAATCCTCCCACCGTGCCTCGCTGCCAGGCCAGCAGTCGACGCTCAAACAATAAAAACATGGTGTCAAAAATCCAACCGAGGCAGCCGAGTACGATGACTCCCCCGTAGCTTCCGTCGATATTGAAGGACTGCTGAGCGTTGGCGATGAAGTATCCGATTCCCGAACCACCCCCGAGCATCTCGGCTACCACCATTACCGCGAGAGAGACGCTGAGTGCAACCCGGAGACCAGCGAATATCTGCGGAGATGCCGCAGGAAGGACAATTCTCAAAAAGAGGCTTCGACCTCGGAATCCGTAGGTCTTAGCTGTGTCGATCATGGTAGGTTCGATCGTCGAAGTCCCGTTGGCGGTATTGATAAGGATCGGCCAGATGGCGGCTGAAACGATCGTGACCACTACCATGCGACCGTTGATTCCGAAAATTACGATGGCTATAGGCACCAGGAGCGGAGTGGGTAGGGACCTCATAAAGTCCACTACGGCCGAGGTCCAATCCCGCACGACCTCGTAGTGACCGATCACCATTCCCGCCGCTACTCCGATAATTGCGCTGATGATAAAGCCGAGGGCGGTACGTTCGACCGAGGGAATGATGTCGATAGTGAGGGTCGAACTCGTCACTACGTGCCATGCGGCCACTAATGAGCTGGTGAAGGTTGGGAAGACCGGGGTGTGTAGCTCAAGTGCAAGGAGTTGCCAAAATGCCGCCAGAACCGCGAGCCCGAGCCATCCGAGTCCGACGTGGACAATAGCGCCACTTCGCCGCCTATCTAGCCTGACCCCGATCATCGCTTGCCTCCCGCTCCCTGTGTGCGCCACGGAATGAGCCGATCTACTAGTCGTGCGAATCCGGTACTAAGTGCCCAACCGAGTATCCCTCCGACGATGATCCCGGCGAACATAGTCGCTGGCTCATTTCCTTGTTGGGCCAAGAGAATAAACTGCCCTAGCCCGCCGGTTCCCCCGACGAGTTCGACAGAGACGGTGACTACCAGCGCAAGGCTGATCGCTACTTGAAGCCCACTTGCAATTATCGGAGAGGCGGATGGCAAGATAACCCGATAGAGCAGCCTCAGCTTTTTAAGCCCTAGCACCTTTGCGGTCTCGAGGACCAGGTTGTCCACCTGGCGAACACCGACCCGAGTGTTAATGAACACCGGCCAAAATACGGCGAACGATACTAAACCAGAGGTCATCTTTATCCCCAGGCCTGCAATTAAGATCGCTATTGGAATCAAAGCCAGGGAGGGCAGAGGCCGCATCATTCTCACGATTGTCTCTGTTGCAGCGTCCGCCGTTCTCGAACGACCGACCAAAGTGCCGACGATAATTCCCCCGACTCCCGCCGCTAACATCCCTAGCGCCCACGCCTCCAAGGTCGAAGCTAAAGCGGAACTAAGCGCTCCAAGATGGGAGGCCATCGCCGCCAAGGTAGCTGCGGGGGTTGGAAGGGCATCTCGGTTGATCGCTCCGGTCGAGCTTAGAACCTCCCAGAGCGCCAGTGCGAGTATAACCCCGCCCAGTTGACGTGCCCTTCGGCGCCGCTGTGGCCGGTGGCGGTTTCGGAGAATCTCCTTGACGTCTTCACCAAGGCCAGCCGCCAACCGTACCTGAGTCACACCACCCTCCAAATCCCGAGCTTCGCAAAGGTCACTTATTTGCGCCCGACCAGATCAGTTGGCCCACTGGGACGTTAGAACTAATCCACCCGAGCTGCTTCATTAACTGCTCTTGACCTTGGACGGTATTCGAACCGATCGTTGCGCTCCACACCGGCAGTTTCATGCTATTGGCAACCGCGACAGGGATACTCGAGTAGGTAGGAATGATCGCACGAGCCGCACTCGGATTAGCAGCCGCAAAGTTGAGCGACTCATTTATCGCCGTGACAAATCTTTTTACGATTCCCGGATTAGCAGCTAGCTCTGACGAGTCCGTGAAGTAGCCCGATACCAGCATTCCCGGCTGCTCCCCCTCGAACAGCGGCGACAAGAGCTTTCCTCCATGGGCGGCAATCGCAGCCACGAAGGGCTCGACCTCGGTCACGGCCTGAACCTGGCCAGCGCTCAGCGCAGCTGGCATTGTGGGGAAAGAAAGAACTACTACGTGCACAGAACTGGGGTTGACGCCATTCTTGAGTAGCACGCTATCTAGAGCCAATTCGTTCTCTCCCTGCAGGGCATTCGACGCTATCGTCTTGCCTGCTAGACCCGCGATCGAAGTGATACCGCTATTTGCGCCCACCAGGATTCCTGACCATGCTTGGGCTGCGTTTGAAGCCGCAAAGTCACCAGCAGCCACAAATTTCAGCGGAATGCCGTGCGCATTAGCGAGTATTAAATTAGCCGTTGCACCGTATCCAAATTGGAGTGAGCCGCCGACCACCGCAGAGGCTACAGCTGCGCCGCCTTGAAGAGCGTGTGCGACCACTGTTAGCTTCTGCTTTGCGAAGAAGCCCTCTTTTATCCCAAGATAAAGAGGCGCCACGTCGGCAATCGGCAACACGCCGACGTTGACGGTAGCGGGGGTTAGGGTTGCGGCCGTTGTAGTAGGTGCTTTAGTAGTAGTAGTCGCTGCCGAATTTGAACTCCCGCATGCCGCGGTAATTAGCCCCAAAGAGACGAGTGTCGAAGCCATGCCGAAGCGGCGGCGGTTGTTTCTGAATATTCCCATTTTCTAGATCCCCCAATTTATTATGTCTGACTGTTTATTATGTCTGACTGTTACAGATTGATTTCTACGAGTTGACTCTGATAGGTAGTGACGAACAAATAAGGCTTTTGGCTAAATAATCCATTTGCATCAGGCGCATCATTTACTCTGAGCGCCTTAGTGAGCTACATCCATATGTCGGCGGGTGGCGGCTCTTCACCATATGCGTCTATCCAGGAGACTATCGGTGAGCGAAGGATGCCGAGTTTTTCGATTTCGGCCTCGACCACGTCTCCCGGTTTGAGGTAGTTAGCAAACGGGTCGTCGGTACTCGCTGCTACCCCAGCTATGGTGCCGGTTGAGATCAGGTCCCCTGGACTGTAGATCTGGGGAGAATGGTATGCGACTAGTTGGGGAATCGACACCGACATCCGGCTGGTGTTTGACTTTTGCCTAACCTGTCCGTTGACCCGGAGTTCCATGTCTAGGTCGTGAGGATCACCGACTTCGTCCGCGGTAACTATCCACGGGCCGATAGGGCAGAAAGTATCGATCGCTTTGGAGAAGGAGAATACCCCTGAGGCCATCTCTCTGCGCTGAATGTCCCTCGCCGTGATGTCGTTGAACACCATATATCCCGCAATGTGCTCTACGGCTTGCTCAGCGGAGAAGAACTTCCCACCTTTGCCGATGACGATCGCCATTTCTAACTCATAATCGAGCTCATTCGTCAGCTGGCTCGGGTAGACGACGGGCTCTTCGGTCCCGATGATCGCGTCGACATTTTGGAAAAAGACGATCCCCTTGTTTACCGGGTGTGACCAGTTGACACGGGCCAGATCCTCATGGTGCTCTCGGAAATTTCCGGCGGTGTGAAAAAACTTCTTGGGTACTATCGGCGCACGAAGTTTAGAGTCGGAAAGACGGACTCTAGCCCCGGTCTCTTTGACTGAAGCATCGCGCTCGAAGTATTCGCGCATCGTCGAACAGTCGAGTTCGATGATTGTGTCTCCGTCTATCCGCCCGACTCTCCCGGCATCAAATGTTACTAGCTTCATCCCGCCCCCCTCTTCTTATAGTTTTATACAGTGAAAGTCACTTTTACTAACGGAAACATTACCAGTCCCGGTTTTGACTGTCAAGTAGTTCGGAAACCAAAGGCTCGGCGGGAAGTCCGATTTCGACTTGCAAAAGGGGTATTTGCTAACTAACCCCTCGACAACATCGGCGTCGGAAGTTCTTTGAATTGTAAGACGATACTTCCATCTATGCAGGTAGAGATTGGAATTGCTACTTGCGAAGTACCGCTTGGAGAAGTCGGCACCCAACTTGGCCGACAACGAAGCCCGCTTTAGTTGACAAGGGCAATTTAGGATGTAATAATGAAAGTCACTTTTACTAAATGAAACTAATGACGAAAGAGGATCCTCGGTGAGCGACGACGTCGGGTTGGAGTCTCAAACAAATTGGCTCGGACTAACTGGCAGCAGAGTACTGGTCGCTGGGGCCGGCGGTATCGGTTCTGCTTGCGCCAAGGCCTTTGTAAACGCCGGGGCGAAGGTGGCTTTGGTTGACCTGGATACCAATCGTCTCGAGGTGGTTTTGAAGGAGCTCGGTCCCGACGCACTGACCATTGCTGCCGATCTTTCGACTGGAAGCGGCGCTCGCGAAGCCGTCGCTCGGGCAGAGGTGGCCCTTGACGGTATCGATGTACTCGTCCATGCGGTCGGTATCAACCTCAGGAAACCGGTCTTGGACTTCACCGACGACGAATGGAATCGAATCCAAAAGATCAACCTTGATAGCGCTTTTTATCTCGGTCAAGCGGCTGGGAAGTCGATGATCGAGCGGCGATCCGGCCGGATCATCCTGCTCTCTTCGGTATCCGGTCTGCTCGCCCACCCAGATCATGCACCTTATGCCGCCAGCAAAGGAGCGATAAATCAGATGATGCGGGTTATGGCGAGGGAATGGGCTTCCTACGGCGTCACGGTCAATGCCATTGCGCCGGGATACATTGAAACGGACCTCACCCAGAATTACCTCTCCCGAGGCGACAACCGCCAGAAACTTGAGAAGATGGTCCCGGCTGGCCGACTCGGTACTACCTGGGAGCTAACGGGTCCGGCACTCTTTTTGGCATCCCGACACGCGTCATTTATCACGGGGCACGTACTTTACGTCGATGGTGGTCGGACATTGGTTTGACAGCTTTCGACAATCTCCAACGGCTTTCTCCTTGCTACGAGGATCGTTAGCGGGACAGCGGATGAATTTAGCAGTGGAACAAGAACCAAAAGGGAGTATTTATGACTAACGACCAAGGGGTGAAGTCTCCAGGTTTTCCCCAGCCCGTCTACCCGCGCTTTAGCGGAAAGTGGGTGATGGTAACCGGAGCGGGAACCGGTTTCGGATCGACACTAGCCCAAAGAGCGGCCGCCGAAGGGGCCGATGTCGTCATCCACTACAACTCCTCGCAATCGGGTGCGAAGCGGACCGCAGAGATCGTCGAGTCTTTCGGGAGAAAGGCGATCATCGTGCAGGCGGATCTCAAACATTGGGATCAAACTCGTGAGATGTGCGCCAAGGTTTGGGATCTCACCGGCGCCTTGGATGTCCTGATAAACAATGTCGGAGATATTGCAACTGACCAGATGTCGTGGCGGGATATAACCGAAGAGGTGGTCGACCGGGTTTTAGCGGTAGACATAAAGGGCACGCTGGCGATGATTCACGAAAATGGCGAGAGAATGCTCAAGCGGGGGCGTGGGGCGATCGTCAATATCGCCTCGACGGTGGTGGTGCGCGGAAGTCCCAGGGCTCCCCAATACGCAGCGGGAAAGTACGGAATTTTGGGTCTGACCAAGTCCTATGCGGCGGCATTCGCTCCGACGGTCAGGGTCAATGCTTTCGGACCGGGTTTCATGGAGACCGAGTCGACACTAGCTCGGGAGGATTGGAACAACGGAAGGCGTGAGCGGGTGCTGTCGCAGACTCCGATGGGCAGAATCCCACCGCCCGAGGAACTCGCCGCTGCGGCGCTTTGGCTAGCCACCGACGACGCAAGCCATATGACGGGCAATTTCATCATGTGTGACGGCGGATATTCGATGATCGGGGCCTGACTCGAGATGAGTAACGGAGCTAGATTAGCAAACATCGCCGGCAGATCGACGCTGATTTGGGATGATGGCTACGGTGATGTTGCCACCCTCAGCAGGGGGCGCTTCAGCCCAAATCCACAGGAACTTTTCGAAGATTGGGCGGCCTTCGAAGATTGGGCGGACGGGGTCCAACCCCGACATTCAGCTATGCCCGACGAGGTACTATTTGGACCACCGACGCCGCGTCCTGGACAGATATTTGCCATCGGCCTCAACTACCGTAGCCACGCCACTGAGGCAGGTTACGACACCAGTGGTCTCCCTCAGGTATTTACCAAGTTTCCCAGCTCGCTAGCTGGACCTTACACCGAGGTGCAAGTTCATAGCCCTCGCCTCGACTGGGAGATCGAACTGGTCGTCGTGATGGCTAAGAGCGCCAGGAACATCAAAGAAGATGATGCTTGGTCGCATACAGCGGGGCTGATGGTCGGTCAGGATCTTTCGGCTAGGGACGTGCAACTCGCCGGCTCTGCGCCACAGTGGAGCTTGGGTAAATCGTTCGAGCGTTTCGCTCCGGTAGGGCCGTATATTACGGCTACATCCAACTGCACAAATCGTGACGACCTCATCCTCGAATGTGAACTAAATGGAGCCCTTGTGCAAAAGGCGAGAACTTCCGAGATGATCTGGTCCGTGCCGGAGTTGATCTCCCGGCTATCGAGTGTGTGCGAGCTGCGTGCCGGTGACCTGATATTCACCGGCACACCCGCAGGGGTCGGAAACCGTATGGAGCCGCCCAGGTATCTAAAGCCCGGTGACAGACTCGTAAGTTCGATAAGCGACCTCGGGAGCATGACTACCGAATTCGTAGCACCTAGCTTCGAAGGGAGTTGAGATGTCTGAGGATGCGAACCGCCGGCTGAAGAGGTTTGTGCGTGACGAACTAGATGTTGACCAGAGAGTGCTCTTTGACGAGATTGCATTTGGCGAGAGGTCAAAGGGGACCCAACGGTTTTCACTCCTCGGGCCAGACGGGGCCTTGGAGGGGCCATTTAACGCAATGCTCCTCGCCCCGAAGCTGGGATTCGCACTACAACAGTTAGGCGCAGCGATACGCTATTCAACCAGCCTGTCCCCGAGGATTCGAGAGGCTGTGATCCTGATGGTCGCAGCCAAGTGGAACTGCGAGTTCGAGCGTCACGCTCATGAACCCCTGGCACTCGACGCCGGACTCAAAGCGGAGGAGATTGCGGCGATCGCCAGAGGCGAGTTGCCCTCGAGCGAAACAGCGACAGAAGGAGTCGCATTTAAAGCCGCCGAGCTATTGCTGAGGACCGGCGATCTAGATGATTTAGATTTTGTTCGATGCAGGTCGGATCTGGGTGAGTCTGCAATCTTCGAGCTAATGACGCTCATCGGCTACTACCAGACACTCGCACTTCAGCTCCGGGTATTCCGGGTATAGGTGACGTTTCAGTGGAGAATTGCCCAATTAGTAGAGTCGCAGTTCAGAGCCATGATCTTAGGGGAGTGGGTGAACCGCGTAAGTACCATCGAATAGCCACTAGACGTATCAGGTTCGAAATAGACCAAACGAAACGATTGGGGCCTGGTAGTTTTGGACCGGAGCTAGCAGGACCTGGTAGTGCGTCATTTTCAATCGATGCCCAAATCGATGACTAGTTGTGCACCCGGCTAGGCTGAACCCGATCCGCATTCGCCCAGATCCCGTCTCGATTCCTCTAGTAGTAAAGCGCACAAATGGAGAACGTAACGACACCCGAAGAGCATGACAATTCGAGAAATGACGACCCTAAGGCGCAAGCGCGTTCGTATCGCGTAGAAGCACTTGCGAAAGGGTTGCGGCTCCTATCCTTCTTCAGTGCCGAGACACCGGTGCTTAGGGTGAAGGACCTGGTGGAATTGAGCGGAATACCAATGCCGACCACTTTTCGACTCGTTGCCACCCTTGAAGAGGAAGGGTATCTGGAACGCACGATAGACGGCCAGGTCCGACCCGGGACTAGCGTGCTAGCACTTGGGTTCGCTGCGGTGCAAGGCATGGACCTAGTGCAAACGTCGGACCCGACTATGCGTGACCTGCACGCAAAGACCTCTGAAACGGTCAACCTTGGAGTGCTCTACAGCGATCAAGTACTCTTTGTGGCACGCATACCAAGGCGGGATGGAGTTCTATCCGATGCCATAAGGGTCGGATCGACTGTGCCCGCGGTTTTTAGTTCGATTGGTAAGGTGATCCTGGCCGGCATGAACGAGGAAGAGTTGAACCGAACTATTTCGGAGTCTTCTTTCGCGGGGCGGTGGGGACCAAACGCGGTGCGGACCATGGATGAACTGCGGGAGCAGCTCGCAACCGCTCGCAGCGATGGATACTTGTTGCAGCAGGAGTCGGCGATTCCCGGATTGAGTTCGATTGCCGCTCCAATTCGCCAAGGTGGGAAGGATATAGTCGCGGCGATCAACGTCGCAGTCCCGACATCGGAATACTCCAAAAAAAAACTACTTAACAATATTCTTGAGCCACTGCTGGCGGCGTCTCGGGAGATAACTCTGCGCCTCGGCGGGAGCACTCGCTAGCCATTCGTCGTTTCGAGGAGGCTGTTCGAACAACTCTCGGCGCAGCCACCATAAATTTCGCTAAAGTGAGATCCCTAAGACTAGGATTCGCCTTAAGCTATCGATATTCGAGCTAGGCTTCACCGATGAAGAATCGTGCTGATTGCTGATGCAACAAAGTCATAGAGGAGTCTCGGAGACTTGGTTCAGATACCGGAAAGCGCAGTCCTCTCTCCAAAGGCCGTGGCGAAAACACTTTCAATTTGGCCAGACGAACGACTTCAACGCCTGTTAGAGAACAGGTTAGACCTCCATGCAGAGACGTTTCCTACCTGGGAAACCCTCGCTAAACGCTTTGTCTTAGCAAAAGATGCGCTTGGAGCAATCTATCGTGCTGATGATTCGGTAAGGGCAATTGTCGAAGTCTGCCGCCTTCCCCCATCGCCGCCGACAATCTCCGAGGTCCAGTACCGCGTAGGAGGAAATGTAGATGACGGCCTCCTTCGAGATGCCATCGAGCGGATGGAGGAGTTGGGCCTGGGACTTGTGGTCGAGGACAGGGTGTACATCGTCGGAGACCTCTGGCGCAACCCCTACCCGGCAGGATTAGGGCCGCCAATTGTGAATCTTTTGGCCCTTCAGACTTCTAGAGAACTCAATGGAATACTCGCGAAGCTCAAATCGGCCGGCTTTACGGTTAAGTCCGGCACGAAGCCGGAGACGATTTCATCCATTAAATTGTGCCTTTCCAACTCAGCGACGGTTCTGAAGATTGTGGAAAGGGGTCCAGCAGGCACGATGAACCTTTTCGAACGACTCCTGGTGGAAGGGGATCCATCTGTGAGGGACTTTAGCCGCTACTTTTCCGACGATACTACTTCGGCTGTTCGATACCTTGCTGTACACGGAATTATTGGACCTAGTGGCCAGTACTCAGATCTTCTCGTTTTGCCGATGGAGATCGGCCTTGCCTTCCGTGGCGGACGGCCATACCTCCAAGGAGTCGTAGAGCCGCCACATGTCGCTACCTCTCCGGTTGAGTCGACAAAGATCGATTCCTCAGCGGCTTCTGTGGCTGAGCAGCTGGTCAACGAGGTTGCACTGCTTCTTCGAGCGATCGAAGCGGATCGACTCGAGCCGCTCAAGTCTGGCGGAATTAGAGTAAAGGATCTGCGACGGTTGGCGAAGCTAATAGGTCGTACTGAGAGCGATACGTCACGCCTTCTCGGCGTCGCCTGGTTTGGCGGGCTTGTGGGGAGGACAGGAGACGGCCACCTTTTCTGCCCGACGGACTTATACGATTCGTGGGAGCATTCTTCGGCTTCGGAGCGGTGGGCCGCAATCGTCGGTTCCTGGCTTGGATCCGGTCCAGAGATCGGATTGGTGGGCGTGACGGACGCCGCCGGAAAGGCAATTCCCCCACTCGTTGACCTCGACTACAGCGGGACTCTTGAATTGTCTTTTCGCGCTTGTGCGGAACGACTCGTCGAGATTGGTCCACACAGGATGATTGACAGAGCTTCGTTGGATTCTTACCTCTGCTGGCGAATTCCGCTAGCCCGGCTACTGGGCGGAGAAGCTTTCCTCAGTCCATCAGCCCTATTTTATAATGCCGCTGAATTGTTGGGGGTAGTCGCCGATGGTGCACTTAGCAGTTTTGGCCACCTGGCTTTGTCGCAAGAGATGGCACTAGCTATTGAGCGGATTTCCTCGTTCCTCCCAAAGCCCACGAGTTCTTTTTTGTTAGGCAGTGACCTGACGGCGGTCGTGGATGGAAACTTAGCTGCTGATATTCACAGATTTCTAGAACAGATCGCCGACCTGGAGTCAACGGGTATCGTCTCTCTCTATCGTTTCTCGGAGGCTTCGATTCGCAGGGCCTTAGACGCCGGTCACGATGGAGAAGAGATATCGAAGTTTCTAGAAACTTATGGGACTAAAGGTCTTCCTCAAACTCTCGCTTACCTCATCAAAGACATCACCCGCCGATTTGGTTCCATTCGGGCAGGAGAGGTAAGTAGCTACTTAAATATTGCCGACCCGGCATTGGCCGCAGAAGTCCTCCGCAATAAGAAACTTGCTAGGTTGCGACTACGGGCACTTGGTCCAAACGTAGTAGTTTCCCAATTTGACTTAAGTGCTGTGATGGACGACCTCCGTTCTGCGGGATATCTTCCGGTCGCCGAGTCGGAGGATGGCAAGAACCTCAAGGACATCAGGAAGAAGATACGGACCGACCGAAACCCCCGTCGCCGAACAGTCGATATTCCAGCTAGCCATGCCGAATCGATCAGCGAATTCATCTCGCATCTCCGATTGGACGACCCAACTCCGTTTTTATCTGCGGTTGAAAAACCTTTTTCCGCTAGGGGGCTACTGGTTCGGGGCCGTCGGTCTTACTCTATCTTTGACGACGAGGACGACGATGATGACGACGACCCTGAATTGATGGAAGAACTGGAAAGGTTGTGGAAGGATCTCGATGGATTCGAAGGCTAAATCGAGCACTTTTCCCCTGATTAGTGGGAGCCACCGATGACAGTAGGGCCGGTAATCGTCCAGTCGGATATGACACTGTTGCTCGAGGTAGACCACCCAGAAGCAGCGGCTGCCCGGAGCGCTATTTCTCCGTTCTCGGAATTAGAAAAGTCCCCAGAGCATGTCCATACCTACCGAATCACCCCACTAGCCCTTTGGAACGCCCGTGCTTCAGGTATCGACGCTGAGGGTGTAGTGAAGGCTTTGTTGCAATGGTCGAAATATCCGGTTCCCCCGTCACTACTCCTTGGAATCGAGGAGATTATCTCCCGGTATGGGCGCCTTCGGATAACGATGGACGAGACCTTCGGTCTCTGCCTTGTCGGCTCGGACCGGGCGGTATTTGAAGAAGTCCTTCGAACGAAGGCGGTAATTCCACTATTAGGTAATCGAATCGACGAGTGGACAGTTGGTGTGCGAGCTTCAGAGCGTGGTCGACTCAAGCAGGCGCTTATCAAGCTCGGCTGGCCAGCAGAAGACGAAGCCGGTTACGTGGACGGGACAGCTCACGACATCGTTTTGAGGACCGACGCCTTCCAGCTGCGGCCCTATCAAGTCCAAGCGGCGCAGGCGTTTGCCGATGTCGGCAATGGCGTGATCGTGCTGCCATGTGGATCAGGAAAGACTCTGGTCGGAGTCGCTGCTATGGCACAGGCGGCATCTAGAACCCTGATCTTGGTAACCAGTGCCGCCTCTGGTCACCAGTGGCGGCGAGAGCTAATCGAGAGAACCTATGTGGGCGAGGATGAGATAGGAGAATACTCTGGCCAGCGCAAGGAAGTCCGTCCTATTACCATCGCCACCTACCAGATCTTGGCGACCAAACGTAAAGGCGTGTTCTCACATATGGATCTCTTTGGGGCTGAGGAGTGGGGGCTAATAATCTATGACGAGGTTCACCTCCTGCCAGCGCCGGTCTTTCGCATGACCGCAGATATCCAGAGCCGCAGACGACTAGGTCTCACTGCCACCCTTATTCGGGAAGACAACCGAGAGTCAGATGTCTTTACCCTTATTGGACCGAAGCGTTTCGATATGCCCTGGCGAGAGGTTGAAGACCAGGGCTGGATCGCCCCGGCTCGTTGTGTCGAGATTCGAGTCGAACTTACAGACGAAGAACGGATGGCCTATGCCCTAGCCGAGCCGGAGCAGCGTTACCGGGTCGGGTCGACCGCTAGGTCAAAGGTGGCGGTGGTAGAGAGTATCGTGCGCCAAGCCCGTGCCCAAGGCGAACCTATCCTGGTCATCGGAAGTTACCTCGATCAGCTCGAGGAGATCGCCAAGGAGCTCGACGCACCGCTAATAACTGGAAGCACAACCGGAGTGGTTCGCGAGCGACTCTACCAATCCTTTCGGGATGGCAAAGTCGAGCTTCTAGTCGTGTCCAAGGTCGCCAACTTTTCCATCGACCTGCCAGACGCCTCCGTGGCGATTCAGATTTCAGGTGGTTTTGGTTCCCGCCAGGAGGAGGCGCAAAGGCTCGGGCGGATTCTTAGACCTAAGGCTGACCGGCGCCAGGCCCACTTCTTTACGATTGTCTCCAGAGATACCAATGACCAAGAGTTTGCGAGAAAGCGTCAAAGGTTTCTCTCTGAGCAGGGATACGCCTATGAAATTATTGATGCGGTGGATATCAATTCTGATGGTGGTCTCTTCGATGGCGACCTTGACTGATGCCAGAGATATCAGATAGGTCGTAGGAAAAGGACAGGTCAGGTATCCTTCCGGGGAGCCGACATCCTTAGCGGAAGGTTCCCATGGGTAAGTAGTCGAGGGTCCGGAGCCATAACTGATGAGGCTACATGTGCCTCGGGATTATCTCCGAGACCACGACCTCGGTTTCACGATTTTTGTCGGTGCTCAGCTGCGCTTTTTCACCGAGAACCCACCGAGAACCCAGCTAGAAGCGGCGATGCGTTCGACTTCGCCGCAATCACGCAGAGTTGCGTTTTTAGCATCTCTATCGGTTGGGACTTGAGACAAGCGATACTGCGCGCCGTCGCAGTCACCTCTTGAAGGCATTACCCAGTAGTGCGAGCCTAACCATAAATTGCTGTTTCCGCACATGCTCTGCGGCTAAGAAATATAGCCAGATGCTCAAAAGGTGTTGAACTCGCAAAAGCTGCTGGCAAGTATCTCGGAAATATGGGGCTAAAATTTAGTAAGAATAGGTCACACCACTTGTCTTGCGAGTTGCCTTGCTTGCTGGCGGCAAGTTGTTTCAAAAGCCTGAGCCATTAGCTTTATTTCCCTTGAACCAACGGGAGCGCAATCTGACCTACTCAGACAAAGCTGACACATTGATGTTCCGCGTATGACAACACTCATCATCACAGTTTCCTAGGAAAGCTACGGAACGGGATACTCCCAGCCTTGGCCGGGAGGGCTATGGACGCTCGCTTGTGCTCATAGTTCCATCGCATTTTTCGGGCCTGGCGTGATTTGGTTGCTAAGGTGCGCCTTAGCAGGGATGACATGTGCTCCCATTCGATCAAGGTGTGTCGCTACTTCGACAGAACGGGAGTTCTAAAAATCCGCCACTTCTTTTCTCGCAATGGGTACTGTCGCATCGTCCTCGACATCATCAAGGTAG
>JABEUM010000188.1 GCA_013044475.1 Acidimicrobiaceae bacterium
GTTCCCTACTACGTGGAACACCATGTTCTGAACCACTTCAGAATAACTGGCTGGTCCCCGCAGTGGTATGACGGCTACCCGATTCTCACCTTCTACTTTCCCCTTCCGAGTCTGCTAGTTTCTCTGATAAACGTAGTTATTCCCTACGGTATCGCTTTTAAGCTGGTCACGGCTTTAGGTTCTATCTTTTTCCCCATTGGGACTTACGTGCTTTTCCGGGCCACAAAACTCCCAAAGGAGTTGGCCGCTTTGGCCTCGGTATTTTCTCTTGGCTATCTTCTCAATACCAGCTACACCATCGACGGTGGAAACATCGCCTCGACGTTGGCTGGCGAGTTTTCTTTTTCTCTATCGCTGACCATCGGTCTCTTCTTCTTGGCCCTAGTGCTCAAGGGTTTGAAAGGCCCAAAGCGCATAGCGCTTGCGGCTTTCCTTTACGGCCTTTGTGCGATGGCACATATCTTGCCGGCGATCTTTGTCGCAGTGGTCGCTCTGGTCTACGTTTTGCTCCAGTTCTCGCTCAAGAGACTTCTGGCTCTGGCGGCGACCGGAATTCTTGGTCTAGCATTTATCGCATTCTGGATCGTCCCGTTTGGGTATTTTCTGCCTTACTCAACGTCAATGGGATGGCAGAAGGTCACGGAATATTTGGCGAATCTCGCTCCATCTTCGTTGAGGCCTTGGCTGCTTCTCGCTCTGATCGGAGCGATCTACTCGTTGTATAAGCGTGAGAGATTTGGAATCTCGCTTTTCGTATCGGGTATTTTAAGTGCCCTGGCTTTCGCCTTCATGCCACCGAGCGCCATCTATAACGCAAGAGCCCTTCCTTTTTGGACGTTCTGCATCTATGCCCTAGCAGCAATTGGCGTCTGGGGGGCCGTTCGCATTGGATTTGATATTTATCAGTTTTTTGCTCAAAAGGAGCGACCGCGAGCTCAGGGTGGCAAGCTAGCTGGATTTGCACCGGTGGCATTCAGCGATGATCAGGAAATGGCCGAAGGCGGGCCATTGGCCGAAGAGCAATGTGCCAAACCGGAAGAAGACCCTGATAACGAGTACGAAAAAGATAACTCGGCCCACTCTTTTGACAACATCGAGGTCCTTGATCGGCTCAGTTCTTCGGCAGATGAAGGTCCTTTGTCTGAAGATGGCGAGCTGAGTGACTCGAAGCATGACATTGCAAACGAGCCAGCTGAGGTAGGCGGGGCGGTCGATTCAGGATCTGCTCAGGTAGCGTTTCTCAGCGTGCTCGGTGTCTTAGCGGGCCTTGTTCTATTGGTTGGAATACTTTTCCCTTATTTCGGTTCCCCCTCATGGCTGGGCGTCTTTAAGTCGCCTCGTTCCTTTGTGCCGTCCTGGGTGAGCTGGAACTACTCGGGATATGAGGCGAAAGCGGCCTGGCCAGAGTACCGATCGATCATTTTGAAGATGCGCAAGGTAGCCCAAAGCTATGGTTGTGGGCGAGCCATGTGGGAGTACAATTCTTCCGAAAACGATTTCGGTACACCAATGGCACTTATGCTCCTTCCGTACTGGACGAACAATTGCATCAATACCCAGGAGGGCCTATTCTTTGAGTCCTCAGCAACTACTCCATATCACTTTTTGAATCAATCCGAGCTTTCAGCAGCGCCATCTGAGGCGATGTCGGGACTTCCCTACGCCGGTCTGAACGTAAATCTTGGAATAGCCCACCTTCAAATGATGGGGGTCAGATACTTTATGGCCTTCAGCCCGTCGGTCATTGCCGCGGCAAACCAGAACTCGAACCTTGAGCTTATTGATCAAGTTCCAGCGGTTAACCCAAAAAGCCAAACGGTGTCCAATACCGAGACTTGGAATATCTACCTTGTAAAGGGTGCCGCACTTGTGGCCCCCCTTCAGAATCTACCGGCTGTCATCACCCCAAACTCTAACGGGAGGGTTCAGTGGCTGAACTCATCGGTGCCTTGGTATATGAATCCGTCTGAGTGGTCTGTTCTCAGGGCCGCTTCTGGGCCGAGTAACTGGCCGCGGGTGTCTCCAAAGGCTAAAGTGGCTCCGGTGAAGCCCTTACCGGCTGATGCCGTCTCGTCGATAGTTGCAGGGAATTCGAATTTGTCGTTCAATGTCACTACTCCTGGTGTACCGGTTTACGTGAAGATTTCCTACTTTCCAGATTGGAAGGTGAAGGGAGGCAGTGGCCCATACCGTGTCTCGCCTAACTTGATGGTGGTTGTTCCGACGCAGAAACATGTCGAACTCTACTATGGTGTGTCGCTTGTCGAGAAGATGTCGGACGCTATTTCGCTAGCTGCCATTGCTCTGATGGCGCTGATGTCAACGGCTTACGGTTCAAGAATCTTCGGAAAGTTTCGCCGTGGTAGGTCGACAAAGACAAGCAAGGCTGATGCGAATCAGCCACTAGGGTAGTTCGGGCGCTTAATGCCCCAGCGGTTATGTTTAGCCGCTTTATTTGGTGGAGAGTTTCGCCGGTGTTCCATGAATATGGAGCAGAAGGGTTGACAGAAGATGGACACTTCGATCTTTAAGGCCTATGACGTCAGAGGGGTCGTGCCTTCGGAGTTAGATGCCGAGTCGGCTCGAGCTATTGGCGCTGGTTTCGCCAGGTTTTGCGACTCGGCCGAGATCGTAGTTGGATACGACATGAGGACGTCTTCCGTCGAGTTGTCGGAAGCCTTTATCGAAGGCGTTAATTCACAAGGTACGTCGGTTGTCTCTATCGGCCTTTGTTCCACGGACATGTTGTATTTCGCTTCTGGAAGATTAGCCGCCCCTGGAGCGATGTTCACGGCTTCGCATAATCCCGCTCAATACAACGGAATCAAGCTTTGTCGCTCCGGAGCAGCGCCGATCTCGTCGGATTCCGGCCTGGATGCTATAAAGGATTTCACCTTAGCATTCCTCTCTGGAGCACTGCCCGCAGTTGAAAGATCCGGGGTCAAGAATCGAAAAGAAGAGATGCTTGACGATTTCGTCAAGCATCTCCACTCCTTCATCGATATTTCCTCCCTGAAGCCACTGAAAGTCGTTTGTGATACGGCAAATGGAATGGGCGGGTTGGTAGTTCCGGCAGCGTTAGAACAATTGGGACTAGGACTCACATTTCTTTACCGTGAACTCGATGGTACTTTTCCAAACCACCCCGCCGATCCCATCCAGCCCGAAAACCTTATTGATCTAAAGTCCGAGGTCATCGCTCGTAAAGCTGATGTAGGTCTCGCTTTTGATGGAGACGCAGACAGGGTCTTTTTGGTAGACGATAAGGCTGCTCCTTTATCGGGTTCACTGACTACCGCGATTGTCGCAAAGGCCATTCTGTCCAGTCATTCCGGGGCGACAATACTCTATAATTTGATCTGCTCTAAGGCGGTACCTGAATTAATCTCAAAGCTGGGTGGGGTACCAATTCGGACTCGAGTAGGTCATAGTTTTATAAAGTCAGAGATGGCTAGGACTGGAGCGGTCTTTGGCGGCGAACACTCTGGGCACTACTATTTTAGAGATAACTATCGAGCTGATAGCGGGCTAGTCGCGGCGTTGATGATCCTGCAGGTGTTGTCCAATTCAGATGAGTCGCTTTCGGAGCTAAGGATACCGCTAGAGACCTATGCTTCCTCTGGTGAGGTGAATACTAAAGTCAAGGATGCTGGGAAAGTCACGGAATTCATTGCAAACGCTTATAGTAACCGGGGCACTATGGATCGACTCGATGGACTTACGGTAGATTTAGGCGAGTGGTGGTTCAACGTTAGGCCGTCCAATACGGAGCCACTGTTGAGATTGAATCTCGAGGCTAAAAACCCACAGGAGGTAGCTTCCAGACTGTCGGAAGTCTTGGCGGTTATCTCAAAAGCCGATCGGTAGGAGTACGTTTATGATTTCAACTCAACTTTTAGAGATTCTTGCCTGTCCGTTGGACAAAGGCGAGCTTTGGGACTTCCAAGAAGACGGTTTTCTGTACAATCCGCGCCTTAGAAGAAAATATCCAATACGTGATGGAATTTGCATTCTGATGATAGACGAGGCTGAAGTTGTCGATGAGTCGGAAGCTTCTGAACTCGAAGCAAAGCACGCAGATGGAGCAAGAGATTAATTCAAGTTTTTGGCACAAATCTATCCTGTATAATTGCCAAGCTTTGTAGCTTTGGCTAGCGTTACTCTTCATGTCTCAAGGTGTTTGTGGTGAGTTTCTGTGCCGTACAGGTATATCCAATGTGAGGGGTTTTTTTGAGTACGAGAGTTGACACCCAGGGCATGTGGGATGTATCAGCTGGCTTGCCAGAACAAGTGGCCCAAGCGGCCATTCAAGCAAACGCCCTTGCTGGTCTGCCCCTGAGGCATCAAATTGAGAACATTGTTGTCTTGGGAATGGGTGGAAGCGGCATCTCGGGTGACGTACTTCTAGCGGCGGCTGCGCCCTTTATGGCGGTGCCGGTGACCGTTGTGAAGAGTTACAATCTTCCGGCGTTTGTTTCTCGGGGAACACTGGTGTTTGCAGTGTCTTTTTCAGGCGACACAGAGGAGACTCTGGAGGCAAGTCAACTCGCTTATGAGCAAGGCGCCTATTTGGTAGTGGTGACTTCAGGAGGAGAACTGGGGAAGTTCGCCGACGAATCGGCGATTCCATTGATTCGCGTCCCATCTGATATCCCACAGCCAAGGGGTGCAATTGGCGCCCTTTCGATTCCTCCTCTCGTGGTACTGGAGGATATCGGACTTTTTCCCGGTGCTACTTATTGGATCGACCTGGCTATTGCTCAGCTACGCAGGAGGCGGGATCAGCTGCTCTTATCGGGCAATCCAGCAGAAGTGCTCGCTGGGCAGCTATTTGGCAAAATCCCGGTCATGCATTCGGCTGGTTCCATTGGTGCGGCAGGTGCTCTGCGCTGGAAGGCTCAGATCAACGAGAATGTGAAGTCACCAGCCTTCTACTCGGTATATCCCGAGAACTGTCATAACGAGATTACTGGGTGGGAGAGCCTGCTATCAGTGACCAAAGAGAGCCTGGCTATCGTCTCGCTGCGCCACGATGGAGAACATCCCCAGGTCTACCGACGGATGGAAATCGGAAGAAAGCTGCTTTCGGAGAAGGTATCTTCATATTCAGAGTTCAGGGCGGAAGGTGACGGCGATTTAGCCCAGCTTTTCGACCTGATTATTACCGGAGATTTTCTCTCCTTGCATCTTGCCGAGCTAGCTGGAGTAGATCCGGGTCCAGTTCCAATTCTGGCTGACTTAAAAGGTCGGCTTAGAAGCGAGCTTTGATCTCCTCTTCGTTCTGTAGGTCGGAGCTTCTTTGATTTAATCGAGCTAGGAATGCCTTCTAGTGTCCAGTAATCACTGTGGTTGCTTAGTGGATACAGGTGTTTTATCCGTGAGTAACCGTTGCGGGTTGGCCCGCCGCTCGAAGAGTCGAGAGTTATTCGGAGCATCTTTCTGCGGCTCGTGATTATTCGATTTTGAGCAGCCGCAAACACGCTGCGAAGGAGCCGTGCGACATGGGAGATTCGAACATGTAGTGCGCGGCAGAACAACTAAGGTTGGTTTCCTACTTCACCGGATTGGTCGGTAGTGCACTTGCTTTGAAATGATGCCAGTATGTCTATCTAGAAATTTGACCGATATCCTGACGGCCGATTCATTATCGTCGGCTGGTGCCCTCCGACTCGGTGCACGGTAGCATTTCGAATGGCTCTTGGTAGGGTTTGGCGCGTAAAAAGTTAGTAGATAGGTAGGGGATTAGATGGATTTCGAAGTTGCGGACATGTCCTTGGCGGAACTGGGGCGTCAGAGGATTGCCTGGGCGGACGCCAACATGCCGGTTCTGACGAGCATTAGGGAG
This sequence comes from Acidimicrobiaceae bacterium, assembly GCA_013044475.1. GTDB lineage: Bacteria > Actinomycetota > Acidimicrobiia > Acidimicrobiales > Acidimicrobiaceae > JABEUN01. Next base: position 5,846 of record JABEUM010000188.1, read on the forward strand.
CGGTTTTTAAAGGAGAAGCCGCTAGACGGGATGGTCATTGCCGCTTGTTTGCACATTACCACCGAGACCGCAAACCTTCTCAGGGCGCTGAAAGCTGGCGGAGCCTCCGTTTATGCAGCAGCCTCAAATCCCTTATCAACCCAAGACGACGTGGCGGCCTCCTTGGTGAAGCATGAAGGTATACCCGTATTCGCGATTAGGGCGGAGGATCAGGACACCTACTATCGTCACCTCGATGAACTTCTAGATCGTCATCCTAACATCACCATGGATGACGGCTGTGATTTGGTGAGTCGGCTCCATTCCAAGCGTCCAGAACAGCTAAAAGAGATGGTCGCCGGGACCGAAGAGACAACCACTGGGGTGATACGGCTCAGGGCGATGGAGAAGGACTCCGCGCTCGGATACCCGGTTGTAGCAGTTAATGATGCCGACACCAAGCACATGTTCGACAACCGCTACGGCACTGGCCAATCTACCCTCGATGGAATTATTAGGGCTACAAACGTACTGCTGGCTGGAAAGACGGTTGTAGTGGCCGGATACGGGTATTGCGGAAAGGGCGTTTCCTCTAGGGCTTCGGGCATGGGCGCCAACGTTATTGTTACCGAGATCGACCCGACCAGGGCACTCGAGGCTTCTATGGACGGGTTTAGGGTTATGCCGATGTCCGAAGCTGCTTCTCAGGGAGACATTTTCATCACGGTCACCGGCAACCGCGATGTTTTAACAAAAGAGCATTTTGTGAAGATGAAAGACGGTGCGATCCTCGCTAATTCGGGCCACTTCGACGTCGAGATCGATCTCAATGCCCTGCGGGAGCTCGCTCCAGGTGAGGCAAGCCGGAAGGTTCGGCCGCTGGTGGACGAGTATCTGGTTACCAATGTTTCGGGCACCAAGAACCGGGTCATGGTTGTAGCGGAGGGCCGTCTAGTTAACCTAGGGGCTGCTGAGGGTCACCCGGCAGCGGTAATGGACATGAGCTTTGCAAACCAAGCACTGAGCGCCGAGTGGTTAGTAGCACAGATTGGGCAGCTCGAAAATAGGGTTTATCAGGTCCCAGTCGAGATAGACAAGGACGTAGCTCGCCTCAAACTCGCGACGATGGGTGTGAAGGTTGACGTCTTGAGCGCAGCCCAAGAGGAATATCTGGCTTCATGGACGGTCGGGACCTAGTTGTGCTAGCTCGCTAAGTGGATTTGGCTTTGTGAGCTGCCCTTCTCAGCCGACACTACGTTATCCCAATGCTCCGGAGAAGTTTGTGCGGTATCTTTAAAAGCAGAGGCCTAATGGGGCTTTGGGTGAGTGATTCAGGGAGGTGCTATGCAGGTTTCGATCCGGAACAAGGGATGTGATCTCGGCGATGAGGCTCGCAAAATAGTCATTGAGAGAACCGAACGGTTAGGAAAGTATCTCGATGGCCTAGAGAGGGCGGAGGTTGCCTTCGCTCTTGAGCCTAATCCCTCCATTTCTGATAACCAGATTTGTGAGGCGACGCTATTCGGCCATGGTCATGTTGTTCGGGCGAAAGCGGCGGCACCTGACTTACTTGGGGCATACGACAGGGCCTATGAGCGACTTGAGCATAGGCTTGAGAAGCTAAAGGGTAAGTTGGTGCGCCGTACCCATCCGCACCATCGCACGGCGAAGGTGGTCGATCCCCAGGTGCTATCGGACTCACTGGGCGCTACAGTGACAAAGTCGAAGCAGTTCAAAATCGCCCACATGACGACAGATGAGGCGGTGTTCCAAATGGAGATGCTTGGCCATAGCTTTTACTTTTTCAAAAATAGCGTCACTGGCGAACCGGCGGTAGTGTATCTGAGGGGTGATGGTAGCGCTGGCGTGATTAACGCTGCAGTTGCTGAGTAATCGCAACTACCAAGGAGCCTAACTACGGCAGTCGTGCTTTTCGCTGACTACGATGGAAGGCAAATGAGTATTTTCACTAAAGTTCTGCGCGCCGGCGAGGGGCGTAAGCTTAAAAGGCTCGCGGAAGTTGTTCCCCTTATAAACGAGCTCGAGCAAGAGATGACGGTTTTGTCTGACGATGAACTGGCGGGCAAAACCGTTCAGTTTCGCGCAAGACTGGAAGGTGACGAGGACCTCGACGATCTTCTCGTTGAGGCGTTCGCCGTCGTACGCGAAGCAGCGAAGAGAACTATCGGCCAACGGCACTACGACGTGCAGCTGATGGGTGGCATGGCGCTTCATTTCGGTGGAATTGCCGAAATGAAGACCGGCGAAGGAAAGACCTTAGTTTCGACCTTGCCGGTTTACCTAAATGCTCTCTTGGGCGAAGGAGTCCATGTCGTTACGGTGAACGATTATCTTGCTCAGCGTGACTCAGAATGGATGGGTAGGGTCTATCGGGCGCTCGGTCTAAGCGTGGGTAGGGTAGGAGCGCACGATCTTTCACCGGAAGGAAAGCGGGCCGCTTACAACTGCGACGTCACCTATGGGACGAATACCGAGTTTGGATTCGACTACCTAAGGGACAATATGGCAACGTCCCTTGCTGATAGGGTCCAGCGGTCTCACTACTACGCGATAGTCGACGAGGTTGACTCTATTCTCATAGATGAAGCCCGAACACCTCTGATTATTTCTGGGCCATCAGACGAAGGCGCACAACTCTACTACCAGTTTGCTGGGATTGTCAGATCGTTGAAAAAGGATCTGCATTATGAGGTGGATGAGGAGAAAAAGACCGTCATTCCGACCGAAGAGGGCATCTCTAAGGTAGAGCAACTGATCGGTCTTGATAATCTTTACGACATTTCGGCAATGATTCAGCTTCACCAGCTCAATCAGGCACTCCGAGCGAAGGAGCTCTATCACCGGGACCGCGACTACATCGTGGAAAAGGGTGAAGTCAAAATTGTTGATGAATTTACTGGAAGGACGTTGGAAGGACGTCGATGGTCTGAAGGCTTGCATCAGGCCGTAGAGGCAAAAGAGAGGGTGAGGATAAAAGAGGAAAACCACACCTGGGCAACCGTCACCCTCCAGAACTACTTCAGGATGTACGAGAAGCTGTCCGGAATGACCGGCACCGCCGAAACCGAAGCGGCAGAATTCGCATCTACATACGGCCTCCAAGTAATACCGATCCCCACAAACTTGCCCGTAAGAAGGGCCGACCTAGGCGACTATATCTTCAAGACCGAGGCCGCAAAGTTCGAAGCGATTGCGGAGGATATCGAGCAGCGTTACTCAAAGGGCCAGCCAGTTCTCGTCGGTACTGCGTCAGTGCACAAGTCGGAGAAGCTCTCTCAGATCCTGGCCAAGAGGTCAATTCCGCATAGCGTCTTGAACGCTAAGCTGCACGCCCAGGAGGCACAGATCGTTGCGCAGGCCGGAAGGATAGGGGCCATCACGGTTGCTACCAACATGGCGGGTCGAGGCGTCGACATTCTCTTAGGAGGAAATCCTGAATCCTTGGCCGCAAACCGTGCGGTGGAAGAGGGAGTCGACTTAGCGACAGAAGAAGGCCTAGAGCGGATAGCTAAGATCTCAGACGAGATCAAAGTTAAGTGCGCTGACGACGCCGAAGTAATTCGGAGCTTGGGCGGGCTTTATGTCCTTGGGACCGAGCGTCACGAGAGTCGAAGAATCGATAACCAGCTGCGGGGTAGGTCAGGTCGTCAGGGCGATCCTGGTGAGAGTCGTTTTTACCTTTCGTTAGAAGACGACCTTATGAGGCTATTTTCCGGGGCCGCCGTTGGGTGGTTAATGGACAAGACCTTTCCCGATGACATGCCTATAGAAGCGAAGATGGTCTCGAGGGCCATTGAAAAGGCACAAACAACTGTCGAGGCAAAAAATGCTGAGATCAGAAAAGACGTCCTCAAGTACGACGAGGCTCTAGATGAGCAGCGCAAAGTGATCTACCAAAGAAGGCTTCAGGTCATCGAGGGGGAGGATCTTTCCGTAAAGACACTTGAAGTACTGGAAAGTGTCATCGACTCATTGGTCGACGAATACTGTGTCGGAGAGTATGTGGAGGACTGGGACCTCGAGGGTCTGGTGTCCGCTATGAAACGATTTTGGGCGACGAAGTTCTTGGTTGAAGACCTTTCCGAAGCGGTAACCAAAGAGCAGTTAATCGAGTCTATCCATCAGGAGGCACTCGAAAATTATCAAGAGAAAGTTACTCGTCTGTCTGGTGGACCCGACATGGCTCGGCAGATCGAACGAGAAGTAATGCTCTTGGTGATAGATCAGAAGTGGCGAGAGCATCTTGCTGACATGGACTACCTGCGTGAAGGTATAAACCTAAGGGCAATGGGCCAGCAGGATCCGTTGGTGGCTTGGCAGCGGGAAGCATACGCGATGTTCGGTGATCTAATGGGCCGAATCGACGAGGAGTACCTGCAGTATGTTATGCAGGTAGAGGTCGTGGAACCCGAACCGGTGCAGATAGACCTTTCGCAGGCAAGTTACTATGGAGCTACTGATCCCGGGGATATCTCATTGCTTTATGCTGTCGATCACGTGCCTGCCGGCAATATGGCAAGCGTTGAGGAATCTCCAATGCCCGACAATATTGTCCAACTCGGCGACAAGGCTTCAATGCCGATTCGAAAGTCAGACAGCGAGAAGATCGGCCGAAACGATCCCTGCCATTGCGGCAGTGGGTTGAAGTTCAAGAACTGTCACGGACGCTAGAGCTCCATTTCGACATTCGGCCACAAGGGATCACTTTGAGGGATTTTTCATCTGAAATAGCGGAGCTTTTGGTTCGCGTTGAGAGTGCTAAAGCCTACCTAGGCTTCGATGCGCTATCGAAGGAGCGCGACGATTTAGAAAAAGAGATCTCCGACCCTGAGCTTTGGAGCAATCCAGATCGAGCAAAAGTGGTCAATAGGAGATTTAACCAGGTGAGCGACGACCTTGGAATTGTCCTGAAGGTCCAGGCTGAACTGGATAATATCGAAGCCGGAGTCGAGCTAGCTGCAGAAGAGGAGTCGGAGGAGCTAGAAGAGGAGATAGAGGGCTGGGTTAGAAGACTTGCTTCGGATCTTTCGGCATTGGAGACGCGTTCGCTACTTTACGGTGAATTTGACGAAGGAGACGCGGTTTGTGAAGTTCACGCTGGGGCGGGCGGTACTGACGCACAAGACTGGGCTGAAATGATGCTCAGGATGTATACCCGCTTCGCAAGCGAGCGTGGCTTCGAGGTTGAAATTGATGAGGTTACTGAGGGCCAGGAGGCAGGGATACTTTCTGCGACCTTTATTGTCAAGGGTCGATATGCCTACGGAGTCTTTTCTGCCGAAAAGGGAGTCCATCGTCTGGTTCGAATATCGCCGTTTGACTCCCAGAAAAGACGCCAGACTAGTTTTGCCCGGTTGGAAGTTATACCTTTTATCGAGGACCTCACTGCCGAAGTGGATATCGACGAAAAAGAGCTTCGAGTTGATACCTATCGTTCCTCTGGTGCTGGTGGACAGCACGTAAACAAGACTGACTCCGCAGTGCGAATTACCCATATTCCTAGCGGAATAGTGGTGTCCTGCCAAAATGAGCGTTCGCAGCATCAAAATAGGGCAAAGGCAATGCAGATTCTAGCGGCCAAGCTCGCTGACCTTCAGAGACAGCAACGCAAGGATCAGATAAGTGCAATTTCAGGACCAGCGGTAGATAATGCATGGGGCAACCAGATCCGTTCTTATGTGCTGGCTCCTTATCAGATGGTGAAGGACCACAGGTCAAATTACGAGGATCGCAATGTAATCGGTGTCCTCGCCGGCGATTTGGAGGGTTTTGTGAGTAGTTTTCTAATGTGGAGGCGATCACAGGTCGAATAGTTCTGGTGGTGCTTTAAATGATGGTTTTGGATTAGAATGTGTTGTCGACTGAGGGCTGCCGGTTTTAGCTGTGCGGTCATAATGCAAGCGGAAGGTGCGGTGCGATGATCCGGCTAGAGGGTGTGAGCAAGTCATACAAAGCGGGGCCTATGGCTCTAAATGACATCAACATCGATGTTGAGCGAGGGGAGTTTGTCTTCCTAGTTGGATCCTCCGGCTCCGGAAAGTCCACGTTGCTTCGCTTGCTTTTGCGAGAAGAGCGGCCTGACGTGGGTCGCATCTGGGTAGCAGGTAAGGACCTAGGGCAACTTGCGCCTTGGAAGGTCCCATATTTCAGGAGGAATATCGGCGTAATCTTTCAGGACTTTCGTCTCCTTCCAAATAGGACGGCATTCGAGAACGTGGCTTTTGCCTTGGAAGTGATCGGGAAGTCTAAAAAGACTATCTCGGTCCAGGTGCCTCAGATTCTCGATCTCGTTGGACTTTCTGACAAGATGGGCAGGCTGCCGTCTGAGCTCTCCGGTGGCGAACAGCAGAGGGTCGCAATAGCTAGGGCCTTTGTGAACAGGCCGCTGGTTCTTCTGGCGGATGAGCCGACTGGTAATCTCGACCCCGAAACTACTTGGGGGGTTATGCGGCTTCTTGAAAGGATCAACCGTACCGGAACTACGGTCGTCATGGCAACTCACGACGTGGGGATAGTGGATTCGATGAGACGTAGAGTAATTGAGCTCGATCATGGGGCTATACAACGCGATCAGAGCAGGGGAATATATGGGATTGGTGTCTAGCTCGGTGAGTTTTCTTAATCTTGGCAAATGCAATTGGGAATACGGTTTCGCTACAGTTGAGGGGTCATAGTTTTGGCGATCTCCGTTGAATATGTTGTGAAAGAGACTGCTGGAAACCTGTGGCGTAATCGGCTTATGAGTTTGGCTGCGGTGCTGACAGTAGCAGTGAGTCTTTCGCTGGTCGGAGCAGCTTTGCTTATCAAGCAGGGTGTCTCGACGGCTACTTCACAGTGGCAAGGTGGTGTCCAGCTTTTGATTTTCTTCAATCCAAACGCCCCGACGAGCGAGAAGCATTCGGTGGCGGTTCAGCTCAAACAGATGGCTGAGGTCAAGAGTTTTTTTTATGTCGACAGAGCCGCGTCGTATAAGGAATTTAAGCGGCTTATGGCCAACGAACCGGACCTATTGAATGCGGTCACGCAAAAGCAAATTCCCCCTTCTTATCGGGTGGTGCTTAAGGACCCAGCAGAAGCCCCCGCCTTGGGCAAGATCTTTGCCGGACAGCCGGGAGTCAAAACTACAGAGTATAATTTTGGTGCGATCAAGACAATGTTGGACCTTTCATCCATCGCTCAAGCCGTGATCATTGCCCTTGCGCTGGTTCTACTTCTGTCGGCGACGGTCCTTATATTTAACGTAATCAGAGTTGGAATCTTTGCTCGACGGCGAGAAGTCTCGGTAATGAAGCTCGTTGGCGCCACGAACTGGTTCATTAGGATACCTTTCATGCTCGAAGGGCTGACTCAAGGATTAGTTGGTGCGGTGGTTGCCGCTGCGGGCGTGCTAGGACTCCAGTCGCTCTTTAACTATGCAATTAATCACTTTGGAGTCAAGCTATTGAGCGGTTTCGTTGTAACCAGCTCTGACGTAATTTTTACCGAGATCTTTGTTTTGGCCGTCGGGATTATCGTGGGGGCGGGCGGCTCGATGATCGCGGTACGCCGTTACTTGGAGGTCTAATGTCCCTAGCCAGGTTGCTGGTCTCGAAATAGGAAGCCGAAGAGAGTTGACTCAACCAACTGCTACTAGCCGCGCTCGAGAGGTCGGCTTTGTCGATGGTGTTCGCTATTTGAGGCGAAGGACGACCGGTCCGTCGGTAATCTTTGTCCACGGATTTTGCGGTTCTGGCGATCTGTTCGACGTGTTGTTTGATTCTGTGGCACTGGAAGATTTTGATTTGATAGCGGTTGATCTTCCAGGTCATGGCGGATCAATCGCTTTGGATGGCGGTGAAGGGCAGGGTGCTGACCGGTTTTTTAGAGGGGAGCATCTCAAGGGAGTTGCCAACCTACCCCAAGGGAGGCCAGTGGTGTGGGTGGGGTGGTCCCTTGGTGCGATTCCAATTGCAGAGTTTTTAACAGAGGATTCGCAAGTTGATTCACGCGGCGTCAATCTGGTGGGGCCATCGTTTGCCGTTGGAAACCAAAAGGCGATCGAGCGAGCGGGAGAAGCGTTCAGTAGGTCGCTGCGGTCGATGCTGTCTTCAGATAGGTCGGGGCGACCTGAGACGCTGCTTGACTTCGCCGAGGTTATCTGTGGGCGGGATCTGCCGCTATTCAAGCTGGCTCTGGTTGGGGGAGCTTCATTGACACCATTGGCGGTGAGGCGCGCTAGCTTGTCTAGAAACGTCGATGTCGAGAACTTCTATCGCGGCCTCCAGCTTCCGCTACTAGTGAGCATCGGAGAAAGAGATCCAGTTATGGATGTTTCTCCTGCAATGGAGTTGGTTGATCCCGGATCCTCTACAAAGTCCTTAAGCATCTATGCCGGGAGTGGACACTCTGTTTTCGCCGAGGATTGCAGCAGATACAGTGTTGAATTGGCCGAATTTGTCAAGTCAGTTACCCGCTAAGTCGGGCTGCTCGCCTCATCTTAGGTTGCCGGTGGACGATAAAGGGGGAGCACTATTTCAAAGCAGGCGCCACCGCGCGATAAGTTGTGCACCGCTACGCTACCACTGTGTTCTTCTACGACGCCCTTGACAATTGACAATCCCAGACCAACACCCTGATTCGACCTTGAGGAGTCTTCCTGCCAAAATCGGTCGAAGGAGTGCTCCAGACCTTTTTGGTTCAGTCCGGGTCCGTGATCGGAAACGGTTAGCTTGCAAGTGTTATTTGATTTAATCTCGTCGATTTCTACTTCAATCGCTGATCCAGCTGGCGTGTATTTCACCGCGTTTGTGAGCAGATTAGAGATAGCTTGGCGAAGCAAGAGTTCGTCGCCAGATACTTGGCTAGATCCCCTGGCACTGAAGGAGATCCTTCTATCCTTGTTCAAAGTGGCAAACTCGTCACATACTTCCGATGCAACCACCGCTAGTTCAGTTGCTTTCCTGGTCACTTCCCGCTTTTCGTCGAGGCGAGCTAGTAGCAGTAGGTCTTCAACTAGAACCTTCATCTTCTGAGACTCTTTAGAGATTCGGGACATCAGAGTTTCCAGGTCTGAAGGTGAGTTTTTAGCTCCAAGTTTGAAAAGTTCCGCATAGCCCATGATCGAAGTGAGCGGGGTTCTTAACTCGTGTGAAGCGTCGGCGAGAAACTTGCGAAGCTTCTCCTCGGTCGCATCGCGTTCTTTGGAGGCGCTCTCTATCGTTTCGAGCATTGAGTTTATCGCCCCTCCGACCCGTAACATTTCAGAGTAAGCGGAGACGGATGCGACCCTAAGCGAAAGGTCGCCCGACGAGATCTGATCTGCCGTGTCGGCGATCGATTCGAGAGGGGCTAAGCCCCTTTTGAGGATCTGGAGTAAGACGATGCTGAGTGCGCCGGCAATTGCGATGCCGGTAAAAATTTCCGTAATTAGCAGGAATTGGAGTTGCGAATCGGTTTGGGCTAGCGGAATGGCAATGAAGTAAAGGGGACGGTTAGGGGCAAATTCCGTAAGGAGGACCCGGTAACTCGACCCATCGGAGGCAATTTGATCAAAGTAGTTTTGACCAAGCGGGTGTGGAATGTTTCCCGGAGATATCTTCAGAGTTGGTATTTTGCTCTGCTCTCCGAAAAGAGATATCGTTCGGACCGCTAGTGAGTTCTGGTCTATGACCCCAGCAATTGAGTCGACTGGAAGCGATAGAGGAGGTTGGGCCGGCCCCCCTGGCCCGCCAAATCCCGTCGCCCGTCCAGTACCTAGGGGGCTGACTTGCTGGGTTTGGAGGAGTCTTCTATGCAGAAATGGAAGAGAGCCGGAGAGTTCTTGGTCGATCTTGGTTAGAAGTGCCGATTTGTAGAGTTGAAAAACGATGGTCGATGAGGCGGTAAGCGCAATCAACAGGGTTAGCAACAGGGCAATCAGGAGCCTCCGTCTTAGGGTCACCTATGCCCCTTGAGGGATTCGGATGGAGTAGCCTATCCCCCTAATGGTGTGGATCAATTTTGGCTCTTCAATATCAATTTTTTTCCTCAGATAGCTGATGTAGGTCTCGAGCACACTTGCATTTGCATCAAAGTCGTAGTCCCAAATGTGTTCCAACAACTGGATTTTCGATATAACAGTCCTTTGATTTGAAACCAAGTAATGAAGCAATCTGTATTCGGTCGGTGTCAGATCCACCGATCTCCCGGCACGCCTAACTTCCCGAGTTTCTTCATTAATTTCTAGGTCTCCGATGCTGAGTACGGCTTCTGAAGACGAGGCAGACTCCGAGCGTCTTAGTACTGCTTTGACACGTGCAATCAGCTCTTCAATCGAGAATGGCTTAGTGACGTAGTCGTCACCACCGATGCTCAAACCTTGAATTTTGTCCCCTGTGGCGTCTTTAGCCGTAAGAAAGATGATGGGCATAGGAGCACGATGCCCCTCTGCGCTTCGAATTCGCTTGACAACTTCGAAACCGTCCAACTCGGGAAGCATGACATCTATTATGAGGAGGTCGGGCCTTTCAGTAGTCAAGATCTCAAGGGCCTTCCTGCTATCGTTGGCGGAAAGGGTTTCAAAGCCGTTGTAACGGAGACCCATCTCCAGCAGTTCTGTTATGTGTTCCTCGTCATCCACTACAAGTATCTGTGCCACTTCAACACTTTTACGCACTTACCTTGGAAAATGCTCCATCTTGGATCAACTTTTCCATGACATTTTGTAGCAATTAGTGGCGAGGTCACTTGCCGGGAGTTAGTTTTAGAAGTATTGGTTAAATCCAATGCCATAAGAAAGGGCTGGTTGTTATCCACCGAGTTCGAAGAAGATGGTTCCTTCTCGCATCAACCGTCTATGGCAGCTTGATGTTGATTACGGCACTTAGTGCGCTTCCGGCGAACGTAAAGCCAGGATATTCCAATTGGCAGCCTAGGATGCAGAGTGTTGCGAGTATCAGAAGCTACCGTGGGTCGGATCCGACTTCAAATCTGTCTCCTCAGCCCGACTTCAATACTATTTGTGGCATACAACCTAATGAATCGGCCACTTGCAGCGCCGCAGCCTTATCAGCGTTGAATCGAGCGCAGGAACTCGAAGGGGTCGCACCGATCAACCTCCCGACCAACTTCCCACTCCTTTCTCCTCCTGAGCAGCTATTTGTTTTAGTGAACCTTGAACGCAGTTCGCGCGGATTGGCCGTCTTTAGCGGAATGAGTCCAACTTTGAACGCGATCTCCCAGCAAGGGGCTACTCAAGGACAAGATCCCACTTGGAATCAATACGCGTTTCCGTGGGCTTCAAATTATGGCTATGGTCTACCCAACGCAATAGCCATGGTCTACGGATGGATGTACGAAGACGGACCCGGATCACCCAACCTCAGCTGCTCGATCGAAACACCTGGAAGTTGTTGGCAACACAGAAATAACATTTTGCAGGACTTTGGGACAGATTCACCCTCAATGGGAGCTGGGTACTTCGTACTCAACTCAAATGTGGCGTCCTATGCAATTTTGGAATCTTCTTATATATCGGCTACTTACACCTTAACTTGGACCCAGGAAGCCCAGTTGATACCAAAGATTGAGGGTGACGCAGGCTTCTTTGGATCGACAGGGGCGACGTTGCTAGGGAGCCCTATTGTCTCTTTAACCCCTTCGCCCGATGGCATGGGATACTGGTTGGTCGGCTCAAACGGCAGCATATTCACCTTCGGTGACGTGGGTTATTTCGGGACGGTGGAAGCCTCTCGATTGCTCGCGCCCATCGTATCGATGGCGGCTACTCCCGACGGCAAAGGATACTGGCTTGTCGCCTCCGATGGAGGAGTCTTCAGCTTCGGAGACGCAACTTTTTATGGCTCGATGGGAGGAATTA
>JABEUM010000189.1 GCA_013044475.1 Acidimicrobiaceae bacterium
GTAGAAGTTAGCGTCACCGAAGGAGAAGATTCCTCCGTCGGAGGCGACCAACCAATAACCCTTGCCATCTGGCGTCGAGGCCATCCCGACGATCGGCCTGTTCAGCGTCATCGCACCGGTCGAACCGTAATACGCTGCGTCACCGAAGGAGAAGATTCCGCCGTCGGAGGCGACTAACCAATAACCCTTGCCATCTGGCGTCGAGGCCATCCCGACGATCGGCCTGTTCAGCGTCACTCCGGTAGTAGAGCCGTAGTATCCGATCCCTAGTGCACCTACCGGTGGAACTGCAGCGGTCGACCAATTAAAGACCGTTGGATTTGAAGGAAAGTATTCGGCTTCGACCATCGCTAAAGAGAGAGAACCTTGGAATGAGGTCAAGTTCGCCGCAGCGCCGAAATAAAGATCTGCCGACCCTGAGGTGTTGGTTGGGAATTGAATCAGAATATTTTCCCTATGTCCCCAACATCCAGAGGAATTTGGTGAGGTGCAATCGATGTTCGCAGAACCGTATCCGTCGTTGTACATCCATTCATAGTCGGCAGCGAGTACCGACGGGAGTCCTCCCGCCCAGTTGGAGGCGTAGGATGCCTGAAAATTCAGTATTGGGTCCGAATTCGCCGCTGCTCCCAATGCGGCAGCCGAGTCCAATGTCTGTGTCAGGCCAGTAAAGGTCGCAAGACCCCTGTCTTGGCGCTCAAGATTTACAACTACTAGCATCTGCTCGGCAAGGCTAAGGCTGTCGTAGTTGGCGGGAAGATGCATAGGGCCGACACCTTCTTGGGCCCTAGCGTTGTCAATTGCCAGGAGTGCAGCACTTTGACAAGAGGCCGAGTTGTCGAGGTTCCCACTTTGATTGCAGATGTTGAGAAAGTTTGGGTTCGGATTTATATCCGCGGGAGGATTCGACGTGGCGAAGCTGGCGAGTTTATAGTTCAGAAGGGAGGTGGTAGGAGTCGTCCTAGCGGCGAAGACCTGTGACCCCAACCCTGTAACTGCCAATAGGCCAAAGGCGGCAATAGCCGCTATTAGAGACCTAGGGACGCTATAAATTAAAAGCCGATTCATGCTCTCTTTATCCGATGGTGTGGGTTTTACGCTTACTCCAAGATAGGCGTGATCCAATGGATTGCCGTTATTGGATCGCTTATGTGCTATTTCTAGTTTTATCTCTTTGGTAGTGGCGATTTCTGGCAGACTGACTCACCGTATTACTTGAGCACCGCAGGTACAAATTAGGACAAGCAGTGGGCGGATCTAAAAAGAGCACTGTCCTCTGGAAGGACTGTAATTTCCTTTTTTGGGCTAAATGCAGGGCCTAGCTGTTCGGCTGGTTTTCGAAGCGAGCCAATTTCTACACTGTCTTCTGGTTATTTAACTTTTGAGTCGCCTACCGTTGAGGCCGGTGTAGTGGGCTTTGCTAAAACTGAAACCTAGGCTGTCTTTGACAGTTTTCGAATTCTTTGTAAGCTGTTGTAAGCCATTTCAATGGAGAAGCTCAGCGAAGTTTCATACTTGGTCGAAAGAATTGTTCTGGACCTGAGAGAATTTTGGCCTTATTTGTCGATTTTTCAAATCCTCGGGTCGACTTGATCAGAAAGTAGGGCCGTTTTGCGGATTTTGGTGGTTGAAGACGAGGTGAACCTTGGCGAGGCGCTCAAGCGCGGCCTTTATGCTGAGGGGTTTGCCGTAGACGTTGCTAGAAACGGACTAGATGGCCTGCAGATGGCTCGTGAGAACCCCTACGACCTGATGGTCCTGGATATCATGCTTCCCGGGATGAACGGTTTTAAGCTGACCGAAACAATTCGCTCTGAAGACATCTGGTGCCCCATCTTGATGCTCACCGCCAAAGACGGCGAACTCGACGAGGCCGAGGCGCTGGATACCGGTGCGGACGACTTTTTGAAAAAGCCCTTCTCCTTTACCGTTTTACTCGCGAGAATTAGGGCCCTGCTGCGGCGAGGTGGAGAATCGAGGCCCTCGGTCCTCGCTACTGGTGATCTCACCTTAGACCCGGCGAGCCACACCGTCAGAAGGGGTGAGACCAGGGTAGACCTAACCTCACGGGAGTTCTCCTTCCTCGAGCTGCTTATGCGGAACAAGGGGCGCGTCCTGACCAAGAGGGAGATTATCGAGCACGTTTGGGACTATGACTTCGAAGGCGACTCGAATATAGTCGAGGTCTACATCGGTTACCTGCGTAAGAAAATTGACGCACCGTTCCAAAAGAAGGCGATCCGGACGGTTAGGGGAGTCGGGTATCTCCTGGAGGCAGACGGAGGCGAAGGAGACCCAGAGGCGGTAGCTGATTGAGTTGCAACTAGCTAGTTATGAGTCACTCGCTGCGAGGTCTAGTCGGCTCCGCTCCGAGCTGGTAGTATTCGATTTCAGGCTAGCTGAGATGCAATTTGCTAGTCACATTGTGGGGTCTGGATGGAGCTAGAGACTCTGGCGAGGTTTAGCAAGGGGTCGAGTTCTAAAAGCGGTTTTGTTTCAAAGCTGAAAAGGATCTTTTTAGGCTCGGTCCGAGTCAGAACGAGCGTCGCAGCCACGGCCGTGGTAGGAGTTGCCTTAGCGGTTTCGTCAATGGTGTTGATCGGGGTCTTATCTGACCAGCTCAAGGCGAACTTGATTGCAAACGCCAAAAATGAGGCGACCTCCACCGCCGACCTGATCCGATCGGGCGAACTCGCCAATCCGATACCACTTCCTAGTGGGGATCTCGCAGCTCAGGTCCTAGATGGTTCGGGGAGGGTTCTCGCTTCTACTTCGAACGTGACCGGCAAGGGTCCCTTTGTCGGGATATCGTTTATAAAAAGTAAGCTTACCCAGGAGATCGTCTCAATTTCCAACTGGACGATCCAACCCGCTGGAGACACCGACAACGGAGCCCTTTTGATCATTCACAAGGTGCAAGGGGGTTCCAAGGCGAATATCAATATCGATTCCACCTATACCTCGCTAGTCAACGCACAATCGAGTGCCGGTCTATCAAAGGTCACCCCGGTACCGCTTGAGAACGGCCATACTCCAAACCTGTATGTTGCGGTGATTGCGTCATTAGCTTCGGTAGATCAGCCAATTAAGTTCTTGATTCCGGCACTGACAATTGGCGGTCTGATGCTCCTAGTCATCGTAGGCTTTGCGACTTTCTATCTAACCGGCCGCGCTTTTAGGCCAGTTGACCAGATGATCTCTGACGCTAAGGACATCACCGGTACTTCGCTGCATCGAAGGGTGTTTGAGCCTGAGGGCGACGACGAAATATCCCGCTTGGCACTCACCATGAATAGGATGCTTGAGAGGCTAGAGGAGTCCGCCGAGTCATCACGACGCTTTGTCGCCGACGCCTCCCATGAGCTCAAAAGTCCTATTTCCGCCCTCCAGACGTCGCTTGAGGTCTCCCTTTTACGACCCAAAGAGGCAGATTGGCCAAAGGTGGCGCTCGACGGTCTCACGGAAGCTCATCGGATGCAGACGTTAGTTGAGGATCTCCTGATCCTTGCGAAAGCCGACGCCGGACGGCTGAAGTTGAAGTTTGAACCCGTCGACCTCGACGAGCTAGTGATCGAGGAGGCTCGAAGGGCAAGATCGAGGACGGAGTCGAAGATAAGACTCAGTTCGGTCTCTGGTGGAAGGGTCTTAGGTGAGTCCGAAAAGTTGCGAAGTGTCGTGCGCAACTTGATGGAGAACGCTATTCGCCATTGTGAGTCAACCGTGTCGGTGGCGCTTAAGCAGGAGGGGTCATCGGTCGTCTTCGAGGTTCTTGACGACGGACCCGGCGTCCCCGAGGCTGACCGAGAGACGATCTTTCGCAGATTTGTTCGACTCGACGAGTCTCGCAGCCGAGGCGATGGCGGGTCCGGATTGGGCTTAGCGATTACCAAGAGCATCGTGGAAGCGCATTTGGGCCGGATCTGGGTGGAAGGGAATAATCAGACCGGCAGGGGTGCTAGGTTCGTAGTGGTTTTGCCGGCGGCGGATCCGAGCTTCACCAGCCAGCCGCTCGAGATAACTCCTTAGCTGCCACCCAGAAAAGGCATCTAAGCTGTTTGTCGAAGCTGGCCCAAATAGGCAAATAAGGCTGAGAAATTCATATCGCCCCTTGGCTGATTAGTGAAGAAATCCGGAGAAATATTGAGCGCGATTAGACGGAGGTACCACAGGAGAAAAGGAACTAACCCGATCCTTAGGATGGGCATCCTGGCTGTGGTTATCGTTTTTTTGATGGTTTCTGGCTGGTCATACCTGACGGCACTAACCGCTTCTGGACAGGCGAGCTTTGGGGTTAGGACCGTGGAATGGATACGCGGCCATGGAGGCGCCAGCCTTGTCCGAGAGGCAGAGAACGTCTACTATTCGATCAATGCTCCGAAAAAGGGTGGCCTCCCACCTAGCGGCGCGCTAAAGCCGCCAGTAACCTCCAAGGGTCGCGGCTCCAATTCGTCGTCGACGACCTTGGCTAGCGATCCAAGCTTTCTTCCCGCACCAAAGTCGGTAACGCCGCTTGCTTCGCCCGCCTTGCCCGGTGAAGGTAAGTGGACTCCTGAGGGAGTCGCCGTCGCTGGCCATTATGGGCTGTACGTTACCTTGATGAGGCCGGACGCTGTACACACATCATTAGTTGCTGGGTTAGCCTGGATGGACCCACACCTGCTTTCCTTTATTCAGTTTGCGGGTGCACAGCAGCCTCCGACCGGTGGCCCCTGGCAATATATGGCGCCTATTCCACAGAATCTTGCGCCTAATCTCGTAGCGGCCTTCAACTCTGGATTTAGGATGCAAGATGCCCATGGCGGGTATTACGCCTACGGGAAGATGGCTATGCCTTTGGTCAATGGCGATGCTTCTTTTGTGGTCTACTCGAATGGAACCGCAGGAGTCGTCGATTGGACCGGTGGCCAGAATATTCCATCAAATGTGTCGGTGGTCCGACAGAATCTCCATCTGATACTGAACAATGGGAAAGTCAACCCGGAGGTCTATTCGCAGAACTATCAGGCATGGGGCCAGACCGTTGGAAACGCCGTCTTGGTCTGGAGGTCAGGAATTGGCGTAACCGCCAATGGCGCACTTGTCTACGCCGCTGGACCCGGCCTTTCCGTCGCATCTCTCTCGCAACTATTGCAACGAGCGGGGGCAGTAAGGGCGATGGAGCTCGACATCAATTCGACCTGGGTTAACTACTTCTACTTCAATCAAACCCCTGGAACAGCCGCGACACCCAGTGTCGGAACGAGGTTGGTCTACAACATGCTTAGACCGCCGCAACGATACTTCGAGGGGACTGCCAGGGACTTTGTAGGCGCTTTTGCGAGGTCGGCTCCCCTCAGCTACAGCTAGTAGTACTGCAGCGAGAGAAAAGTCGCAGCTTTGCTGGCGCATAGTCGATGTACCAGCAATAGGGCGACAGATGCGGGCCGCCGAAGAGTCGCAATCTTGATTACTGGCGACCAAGGTCCTCGCTGCAATGGGACTTTGAGAGGGCTGGGGTGCTAATTAGCCGGCCTGCTGAACCCTTTCGAGGGCTTGGTTTAGCGTGTTCCAAGCCAATGTGGCGCACTTAATTCGGACTGGAAACTTTACCACGCCTTGTAATGCCGCAAGTTCACCGAACTCCTTGAGGTCGGCTTCGCCTTCGTGGCCCGGTCGCTCTTCTTCGACGCTCATCATCGCCTTGAACCTGTGGATTAGCTCGTGGACCTCCTCGGAGTTCTTCCCCTTCACCGCAGTGGACATCATTGAAGCTGATGACCGCGAAATCGAACATCCCTGCCCGCCAATCTTGATGTCTGCGATTGTGTCGCCATCCATCTCGATGTAGACAAACACCTCATCGCCGCATAAAGGGTTGTGACCCTGTTCCACAACCGCAGGAGGTGTTGGCAGTTCGCCCTGGTTTCTGGGATTCTTGTAATGGTCTAGAATGATCTCCCTATAGAGATCCTCAAGTCCTGACATCTTTCTGCTCTCCAATTGGCTCTGAATCTCTGACTTTATCGCGTTATGCGAAGAACGCCTGCGCTTTTGCGAGTGCTTCAACAAGCGAGTCGACGTCGGACTTGTCGTTGTAGATATAAAACGAAGCTCGCGCTGTCGCACCAACTCCCAAACGCTTCATTACTGGTTTGGCACAGTGGTGACCGGCTCTAACACACACCCCGGACTGGTCGAGAATCTGACTCAGATCGTGCGGGTGAACACCTTCCATGGTGAATGAGACGACTCCACCCTTTTTAGTGGCGTCGGTCGGCCCATAGACCACGACGCTGTCCCCGAAATTCTCCCCGATCGTCTTTAGCGCGTAGTCCAGGAGCGATTCTTCATGGAGCCTGATCTCATCCATCCCAATGGCTTCGAGGTATCGGACCGCTTCGGCGAGGCCGATCGCCTCTGCAATCGGTGGGGTCCCGGCTTCGAACTTGTAGGGGACTTCATTGGGGGTGAAACCGTCGAGGCGCACGTCCTCGATCATGTCGCCACCTCCCATGAATGGCGGCATCTTCTTAAGAAGTTCCTCACGACCCCAAAGGGCGCCAATTCCAGTTGGTCCAAGCATCTTGTGCCCGGTCATTGCGAGGAGGTCTATACCTAGTTCCTTGACGTCTATCTTGTAGTGCGGGACGTACTGCGCACCATCTGCCAAAAAGATTGCACCCTTGGAGTGTGCCGCTTCGGCGAGCTCCTTGATTGGCGTTAGGGTTCCAAAGACGTTGGAAGCCATGGTAGCTGCGACAATTGATGAGCCATCGAGTATCTCGTCGAGGTGCGATAGGTCTAAGAATCCATCAGCATCAAATGGTATGTAACGAATCTCGAAACCGATCTGCTCTTTGAGGATCATCCAAGGAACTAGGTTGGCGTGGTGCTCCATTTCGGTGAGGACTACGACTGATTCACTTCTCAGGAGGTTCCGCGCTAAAGAGTACGCTGCGAGGTTTATCGCTTCGGTGGCATTTTTTGTGAAGACGATCTCACGAGCGGGTTTTGGGGCGCCAATGAACCTTCCTAGCGTTACCCTCGCATTTTCGTAGAGCTCCGTGGCTCTCTCGGCGATAGCGTATACTCCGCGATGGACATTCGCATGGGTCGTCGAGTAGTAGGTATCCATTGCATCCAAGACCGCAGTCGGCTTTTGGGAAGACGCACCGGAATCTAAAAAGACGAAGGCGGAGTCCTGTGCCCTTCGATAGATCGGGAAGTCCTTTCTGATCTCGGCGACTGTCCTGTTGCCGACCCTGTCCATCTGATCTATCTCAGTCGCACTCAAACTGTCCACCTTGCGTAACCCTCTGCCTCGAGAACCTCTGCTAATTCAGGACCGGCCGATTCGACGATCCTGCCATCTACCATGACGTGCACCGTATCAACCTTGAGTAGGTCCAAGATCCTCTGATAGTGGGTAAC
>JABEUM010000035.1 GCA_013044475.1 Acidimicrobiaceae bacterium
TCGAGGAGCCACCGACATACTGAGCCTCGTTGGTCTTCTGGGCGCTGACAACTTCGAGGATGAAACATTACAGATATTGGAACGCTTGGCGGCCTCTTCGGTCGAGAGGATGGATGTCGAAACGAGGGCAATCCTTCGAAATGAAATTCAGCGTTTCACAGTAAGAAGAACAAAGGCGCAATTTAATGCTCTAGTCGACCGGGAACCGGAGCTTTACCCTACGAGGATAGGCGGCCGGACCTGCCGATATCCGATACATAACTTACGAAGCTACGTCTCAGAAGAGACTGATAGCGATATCGCAATAGCTCAGAACATCGTGCGACTGACATCTGAGCTAATAGGTATCGCATTTCTCGAAGAAAAGGCGATCTCTCCGCCAGATTGGTCGAAGCAGTCTCAGAAAACCTGGCTCGAGCGAAGACTTAGTGCCTCACGAGGTTTGGCGGCATATGACATATTGTCTACCCTTCGTTCTTCAAGACCAGCCTTGGTCGAACACATCTTAGGAACCAGGCGAGCCGAGGCGATGTTTGACATCTTTCAGAAGAAGGTTCAAGCTAACGCTGGCATGACCGAGAAACTGTTGCGGGCTATTCAAGTCGGGCCTCCGCAAGTGACGAGCCCGTCGACGATCCCCGAGTGGCTGGCATCTCGCAGTAAATGGACGATAGCCTGCCAATCCGAGATGGCTATCTACCAAGAGATAGCGGAACTAGCAAATCGGATCTCTAGTGCCAGGGAACTTGGCAAAGCAAAGGTCTTGATTCAGCTCAAAGATCGACACGACAGAGTGATCGCATTCGATAAAAGACCTATTACCCTGCACTATCTTGCCGGCATCCTGACGGAGCAGAATGAGGAGTTTCTCCTCGCTACCGGCCAGGGTGGCGAGAAGGCTAAAGAGCGGATTGAGGTCAGCTTTGGCATGGATTCCAAGGTAAAGGCCATTGCTCTCTGCTCAGATGCGTTGAACGAAGGACTCAATCTTCAAGGGGCTTCCGCCGTTGTCCATCTGGATATACCTACCACACTTCGGGTCGCCGAGCAAAGAGTAGGGCGAGTAGATCGGATTGACTCTCCCTACGACGAGATAGATGTCTATTGGCCTTCCGATGGCGAAGCCTTTTTGACCAAAGACGATCGTCGAATTGCGATACGTGCTATTGAGAACGATCACCTTTTGGGATCCAACATCCCAGTTCCATTTGCAAAGGGGTTAGACCTAACGGTAAACCCCGACGATTTCGACGTGTCAGAAGTCTTCGACTCAGAGGAGTTGGACCTTGCCGATGCCTTCGACCCCGTGAGGCGGTTAGTCGGTGGTGAAAACCCCCTGATAAGTGATCGGACTTATGCCCAGGCCACAAGGTCCGCGTCAGTCGCCAGGACCATTATTTCCGTTGTCGACTCAGATTCTGACTGGGCCTTTTTGTCTATTGAAGGAGCAAAAAGTGCAATCCCTCGCTGGATGTTCATCGAACTGTCTGACGGGAGCCTTGTCAGCTATACCTTGGGCGACGTAAGCGAGAGTATTCGTCGTAAATTGACCCACCATGACCCGGCTCAAGCCGGAGGAGAACTCGACGAAAGGGCTTCTGAAGTGCTAGATAGCGCTATTCGTGTCGCTCAGAAACAAGAGTTCAAGCTAATACCCAGGCGGCAGCAGAAGGCCTATCAACAGATGTTGAGGATGGTTGACCATTGGGCTATGCAGGCGTCTAGATCTGGGGCATTTGACTCCGCTGATTCCTGGAAGAGAATTCACCTGGCCCTCAAAGGACCAATTAGCGAATCAGAAGGCGAAGTAATTCCAGACTTTGCAGAGCTTGCTAGGTGTTGGATTCGGCTAGTTCAGCCCAGAATCGACGGCCATGTGGCACGCAAAAGAAAAAAGTACGTAGTCCTTTCGGACATTGAAGAATCTCTTCGCAACGATCCCCTTCCGCTAGCAGAAGTTGAGTCGGTTCTTGAAGGGCTGGAGATGTGTGCTCCACTGGCCAGTCGGATCAAAGTAGCAATAGTCGGCGTCGGGACGGGAGTTGAGTCCTAGCTGTTCGGGCAGTAGCACCTACCACCGTAGGCGCCTTGCCAAGCAATCAGATTGCAGTCATCCGATCGGTGCAATAATGGTTTCGGTCAGTCTAGATCCAGATCTGCCTCCTCGACGACGAGATCCCACCTGTCTCCACAATCTTGGCACCTATAGCAGAGAACGTCACCGAGGGCGAGAGGTTCATCGGGATAGGCTCGGGGCATCAAAAAAGCTCGACCTAAGCAGTCGACACAAGTTATCTCTTCGGATAGCCGAAAGGGCTGCCCTCGGGGATCGACCAACTTGATTCTCCGAACTTATTCATCGTTAGGTCCCTTTTCCCGCCTGTTCGGGAAAAGCCAAGCGTCAGCATCGATGTCTGTTGTTGTCGACGACTAGTTCACGAAGTCTACCTTGTTTTTGGGCGAGAGTGCCTACCCCTTCAGGGGAAGGGTAAATCGCTTATCTGGTTGGACGGCGCTGGCTTTCGACATATTCACGAATCACGCTCAGCGGAGCTCCGCCGGCAGTCCCGACGTAGTAGGAGCGGGACCAGAAATGATTGCCCCATAGGTACTTCTTCACTTGGGCCGGGTGTTTCTGGCGTAGCAGCCTGGACGACACCCCCTTGAGTGAGTTGACCAGCCGGGAGAGCTGGATCGTGGGCGGGAATTCGATCAGCAGGTGGACGCGGTCGTCCTCACCATTGAACTCGACCAGGATGACCCCGAAGTCGTCACACGTTTCCCGCATGGTTTGTTCACAGGTGGTGAGCATGGCATCAGTGAATACCCCACGCCGACATTTAGTCACAAACACCAAGTGGGCATGACACGCCCAAGTAGCGTGTCTGCCACGACGGATATCAGGCGGTTCTGTCA
>JABEUM010000190.1 GCA_013044475.1 Acidimicrobiaceae bacterium
CTGGGGTGTGTCGCTTGGACTTCATGGTTGTTTTCCTCCATATCTATTCTGGAGGCAAAACTCACATATCGGGTGGGTTAGTTGTTGGGGAGCTCCTCATAAGGATCAGGAAGTCTGCTTAGTTTCGCGTACCAACGAGTATTGGTGGCTAGCGCAAATGTACCAAAAAATGGGTTGGTCAACATTGAGGTTCCATTCTTGATCTGCATTCCCTTAATGAGTTCTCGACCACACTCTTTGCAAAGAGCAACCTTCTTTGCAGTATTCAGCCTCATATAAATCAGGGCAAAGTTCGCTCGTCGGATATTAATCGGTATTGCTGGATAGCGTCCACATTGACTGCAGGTTGTCCAGTCGGGATCAGGGTTTGGATTTCGATTAGGAACTGGGCCTTGAGCAACGGATACTTGTTTCACTGGAGATGCAGATGTGCTAGCACAGACCGGGCAGGGCTCGCTGAGATTCGGGTGACCATTTCGGCACGACACCATCTGAGACCCACCCTTCCCGTATATATATGCGTCATCATACGACATAGCAGTAGAGGATATCGCGATATTGCCTGAGGCGTATTGATAATATCCATTTAGAGTTCGCCCATTGATAATTGGGGTACGTTCTTCCTCCACGGCTGGGTGTGGGAGGTGCACGGGGCTCTCATCGATCGGATGCTTTTGGGCTCGGCTCGAAATGGGGCGGGTATTCAGTACCGACTAGCGGAAGAACATCGTCAATACGAGGCGAGTGCCTTGCCTCACAGCGCATTTGTAGAGAGTCGGGATTGGAGCTCCACCAAAAGTGTTGCAGTCACCACTTGGTACCGTCTTGTTCGACGCCTACGCCGAACACCCCGAGCGGTTCGTAGACAAAATCTCCACACCATAGGCGCCGCCGTCCGTCGTTTGGACCAACGAACTGGTGAAGGAGCTCACTGATTCATTGAATTGATTCAAAAGTTGCCTCTAAAGACCTGCCATGCATCGAAGTCGACCGTTGGCCCTCACTACCCCCCGTTCCTCTCTTGGTTCTAGTGCTGTGAAAATCGGCCTCGAACTCAGGACTGTCGCCAAGACGTTGCACAGCAGTAGGTGAACCGGATCGGTGGGATCATGAATAGTTCCGCCGAGATTCAATCGAATCCGGTGAGCGCTCAATTCGTCGGCTATGCCATCGCGCACTGTCCGGGCGAGGCGGTCGAGCTTGGTCACTACCAGCGTGCACCGGAACGACATGCCGCCTGTGCTTCCCTCAAGCCAGAGCGCTCTCGGTTGTGCCGGTAAGTTCGTGATCGGTATAGATCCTCTTTCATCCGGCTTGCTGGACGGCACAGGACTAGATCTTGACCTTGTATCTCGCAGATGCCAGCGCACTGGGCTCGGGTTGGGCCTCGGATCGTTCGTCATCTTGCTGGTCGAGCTGCTCTTCTAGTTTCATCGCAAAGCTCAGCACGTAGTCGCTGATCTTCTGGGCCGAACCGATCGCCGACATCAACTCTGGTTTGCGCTCTGCTTCGGGAAGAGCCGATAGCCAGCTCTTGAGATATGCTGCGGAGTTGTCAATACCAGATCGCTCCGCCTGGTTCACCTTTTCCGGATCAAAAGATATTCCCAGCACCCTTGCATTCATCGCTGCAGAGATCTCGGCACGCAGCTCTTCCTTGGCATAGTCTGAGGTGCCGAAGGTATTATCCCCCGTCGGTTCAGCCGCTTCTCGTGGCCGGTACTGTGGCCTATCTCGTGGAGCAGTACCGTGTCGTAGTCGGCTGCGGAGGCGAATGAACCTAGCGTCGGAATGTGGATCTCGTCTCTGGTGGGGCGGAAGTACGCCTGAGACCCGCCGACGACCAGAGTGACCCCCAGGTTTTGGATGATAGCGGTGACTCGGGGATCGGGATCTCGAGACGCTTCTGTTGCCTCGGGAGTCTCCAGACCCGGGATTCCGTCGATTTGTGAGGCGTGAAAGACCGTGTAGTGCCTGACTACCAGCCGTTGTTCATTCAGCGCTGCAGGATCACTGTCGGTCTCAAGGGCCTTGGACCTTTCGACCACCATCTACTTCTCGACGGATGTGCCGTGTGACCCCTTGCGAATCTGCCACTTCCTCTCCCTAGCCTGGTTGAAGGTGCACCATCTGGGGTCGGAGTCGGGCTGGTTGAGTCCGAGCCATAACTGGTTGATCCCTCGATAGGCTTTGCCGGTCACGGCGTTGATTGGGGTATCGTCACCAAGTGCAGGGTCCCACGGCATTTGCCATGGAGCCGTTCCGTTCTCGATGTGGGTGATCAAGGTGTTGGCCAAGTCCTGGCGGACATCCTTGTGGGGCTTTGCTTCTCGTTCGGTTCTCATGCCAATACATATGCGAGAGTGAGGCATGAATGAGGGGCCCCCGAAAGTTGACCAGGTGGCTCAGTTTTCTGGGGGCCCCTGATATGAAGTAGCGCAACTTGTTCAGCGGCGGGCCCTTACTCGCGGCCCATATGGAATCGAGCGGGTAAAAGTTGATGTCGGAACGTGGTGCATTGCTTCGATTGTGGGCAGCGGTATCCATTCAGTTGGTCAAGGAGTGACCAACTGAATGGATACATCGTTTAGCGGGCTCAGCACACCTTGACCGTTGAGAGTTGTCATGCGATGATGCCTACCTTGGCGTAACCTACGAACGTCGTATGAAGCCCGTTCTTGAATCGCATACTAGTTGCGTGATGGGTTGCGCCAGTTGGATTTCATCGGACGCCGCGGTTATTTTCCGCTGGGAGTCATCGGCGGTTACTGTTGGTGTATGGATAGAGAGAGGATTCTGTCGGAGTTCAAACGTTGTGCCATAGAAAATGGTGGCGTGCCTCTAGGCCGAGAGCGTTTCGAGAAGCGCACAGGCATCTACGAGAGACATTGGTCAGGCAAATACTGGGTTAGATGGAGCGAGTTAGTTTGCGATGCCGGCTACGAGCCGAACTCGATGAATGCTGGCTACGAGGCTGACTACTTGCTCGGTCACCTCGCCGTCATAACACTTAAGTTGGGACACCTACCGACAGTTGCGGAGTTGAAATTCGAGAAGCAGACCAATCTCGCGTTCCCGAGTCACAATACCTTCGGCAAGTTGGGATCGAAGCGGGAACAAGTTCAAAAGCTCGGCGAATATTGTTCGGATCGGGAAGGGTTTGCAGAGGTAGCTGCCATGTGTGTGCTTGAAGTACCGACAGCGGTGCCCGAGCCTAATGTGGGTACTCCTACAACTGGATGGGTATACCTAGTGAAGTCAGGGCACTATTTCAAGATTGGTCATACCAATGACATCGGGCGCCGCAAGTATGAACTGAACCTGGCTCTCCCGCACAAGGTCGAGGAGGTGCATCGAATTGAGACTGATGACGCACCTGGAATCGAGCGCTACTGGCATGAGCGGTTCAAGGACAAGCGTATGAATGGCGAGTGGTTCAAGCTTGATAAGGCAGATGTAGCGGCATTCAAGCTTAGCAAAGGCTTTATGTAACTGCGACAGCCCCTATCAAGATGTTCTAAGACAAGCTCGGATACCGTAAGTAGCCATAAAATGCGCGACGACCAATCCGCTGTTTGAATCTGCCCGGGGGCAGCCATATTGCGTTACGTCATCCGGACCCATTTGATGGAATGCTCAAGCATGCGTAGCCCGAACGACGCAGAGGCCCCTGACCTGGACATCATCCGGTCATCCATGGTAAAGACCCAGCACAGCGCCGAATTCCTAGGCGAGGTGTTCGTGAGGGGTCCCCCCAATAGCTGATCCACTGTTTCTGTGCCACAAAACGCCTTGCGTACGGTGTCGCCCCACTGGGCTACTTGGTTCGGGGTTGGTTTTATCAGCCGACGTTAACCTTGAGCCTACTACCTCTTCCAGCTCCTGTTCCAGGCCGATGAACTGGTGGGCCGCCTGAGGCTCGAACCTTGAACCTGCGGATTAAGAGTCCACTTTAGATACCCAATTCTACCGACGCTCCCAGACGCTGCCCTGTTCAGGGGCATTGGAGCATCCGTCCGGCAGATCCTTCCAGATGCGAAAAGACCCTGTTGTGCCTAAGAGTGTGCCCATGAATACCTTAATCCGAATTGTAGTACAAGGACCTTTCGCCTCGACAACAAGTGGCATTCGATTCTTGATAATCCCCGCAACAAGACTTAGCATGGAGCAGTGACTTGCAGAATTGATCACCATCGGCTGTCGGATTACTCATGGCTTTAACACCCAGTGGAGATGAGGGCGAGTACGAACTGACCTTGGAGGTAGAAGGGGCTTCTGATTCTGCCGGAGACCTTCTATTGGATGACTGGTCTGCTGTGTTAGACGACTTCCGACTACTGATGCGCCAGCTGGGTGCAGAAGAAGCTGTATCGAAATCAGCGATCCGAATTGCGATCACCACGTTATCTATGAATAGTCCGGCGAAAGTCGGGCTCGGAATTCGACATTCGAAAGGTTCCGCCGTCCGTGTATCCAACATGGTTGCCGGACTTAGTGAGGTGTTAAGTGGCGAAAATCTAGATCGCGTACCCTTGCAGGTTCTTCGAAAAGCCGAGACATTTACGCGCCGCTGCACGGGACGCCACGTGGCTACCACAGTCATACTCTCAGAGCGCCGGTATCAAGTCACCAAGGAGTTGCACAAAAAGCTCGAGGCTGAAATCTATGGCACCACTCTGGTTACGGCAGTTGAAGGACGCTTGGAGCAGGTGTCGCTGCATGATAGCGAAGTTAAACGTTTCCGAATCTATCAAGCTGCTGACAGATGGGTGAGTTGTCTAGCCAATGCAGATTTTGAAATGCAACTTGCTGGAGCGCTCAAGCAGTGGGTCGTCGTCTTTGGGGACGTCTTCTATAGGGCAAAGGCGAATGACCCGGTCCGTGTCGAAAATATTACGCGTATGGATGTTGTTGGTCAGGTTTCGGAGAGCGAAGTGTTGAGCGCTTTGAAAGATCTAGTGGACGAGGTAGAGGCTCAAGCCGAATACGACGCCCTCTACCCCCAAACGGACCACGATCAACACGATGAATAAGCGTCGGATTTTCATGGAGCACAGATGCTGTGACGGCTATCTCCTTGGCCATTCAGCCGAGTCTTTTGTTCGTCAAGTGCTGGATGGCAAAAATTTGGAGGCGGTTACATCCACCTTCATAATTGCCGAAATGTCCAAGTCAATATTGGAAGTACCTGTGTCGATTGCTCTCTTTCGTCAGAAGTTTACCATGCTTGCTCCCACGGTTGAGGACGGATTGATGGCTCTGAAGTTGCGTAAGCTGCTAGACGACACGCCGACTCCGACTTGGAATGGCGTGCGTGGAAAAAAGCCAAGTCCTTTCGATCTGCTGTATTTGGCATCAGCGATTAATTATGGCTGCGAGATTTTGGTTACCGAGGACGGTTGGCTCAAGGCTCTTGGTGATGAAGCTATTGCGCGAGGGCTCAGTAAAGTGAAGGTAACGGGTATTTCCGAGGCATCTGAGATGCTTGGGTTTCTATTTGCCTCACTCTAGGCGGGCCAACGCTCGAGGTGGTCTGGTCACCGATGGCCACTAAAAAGTGAAAGACGTATTCTATCCATCGAGGCAGTTGTCGTATTGAGTTGATTCACGTATTTGGCATTGCCAATCTTCGCCACGAATGGACGCAGCTTCCCTTACAGCGTCACAAATCGCCTCATCGAGTACCTGTTGGTCTCTCACCGCGTACCGGTCAAACGGCACCTCAAGGAAAACGACAGGACTGCCAGCTCTGTTATCCCCGACCGCCGCGGAAGCGCCCTGACCGTAAACACGAATGGCCCTATTCTGAAGATTGAATTCGCGGATCGTGGAGTCCGTTGCGCCTACGGGAGGGGTCTCCAAGACGACTACTGGTCGTAACTGGACCCAGAAATTGAGATTCGCTATATCGGTCACCTGTGCCTCCTTTTGAGACCCGTCAGGGAGGAAGGCGAATCGAAACTCCATGGAGGTCTGTCTTCTTTCAAATGACAGTCTAGGTGAGATTCCACATCTTGAGGTGTGGTGCGGATGTGGGGCATTCACGCCCAGCTCTGCCTCATCCCGCACTTCCGACACGTCGTAGCGTACTTCCCGTTGACCGCCTTGAGCCGGGAGTTGCAGGCCTCACATCGGGCCTTCCCCTGGATCTTCTGGACGCTCTTCTGGACTGAGTTCATCAGTTTGCCGATGACCGCTAGCGGGAGTTTCCGGGCTAACGAAGTAGCGAGAATCTGAGGTGTTTCAAAAGTATTTTCAAATAAGGCTGTGACCAGCGCGAATGTGTTGGTCACAG
>JABEUM010000036.1 GCA_013044475.1 Acidimicrobiaceae bacterium
CCGGCATCGTTTATGCGTGGAGGTTTCAGAAAGAAGTACGGTCGCACGCTCTCTCGCCTAGCGGCTCTTTCGAGCTAACTGGCGCTCTCTCGCCCTGCTAGTCGATATAACGCACTTAAGGGACACCTCGAGCAGTGTTCCGATCTGCGCTGTAGATCGAATCACAAATCAGCGCCGTCTTTCGGAGAGAGAGCTCTGACACCTTCAACCTCGGATATTCCATAGGGCAGCACCGCTACCGCTACAACCTCGACACCAGCAGCGAAGTAAGCCTCGATCTTGCGCCGGCAATCGTCGGGTGTTCCATGTACTACTAGGTCGTCGACCACCTCATCGGGTATCGCAGCGACCGCTGCCTTTCTATCCCCCGCCTCCCATGCTTCCCACATCGCTCCAAGGGACTCCCCTCTTCCAAGCCATCTGTGAAACTCACGGTAAACGGGAACGTTTAGATAGGCGGCTATTGCGTAGCGTGCGGCATTTCGCACAGTCTTGTCGTCCTCGCTCGGCGCGACAAAGACCCTCGCTACCACTTTCTTTCCTTCGCCAACCAAGGGGACTACCCTTTTAGCATCGGACGAAGAAAGCCAATTAATGATCGCCCCGTCTGCTTCCCGTCCGGCCATCTTGAGCATCTGCTCCCTAAGTGCAGCTATCAGAATTTCTGGGGCTTTAGCTGGGGGATTAGTTAATCGGAACCCGTCGACCTCGAAGGTCTCGAAGGACTGGGTCACCTTCTCGCCCTCCATCGCCAGCTTGAGAAACCTGACAAGATCCCTAGTCTTCTGGTAGGGCCGTTCAAAGTCAATTCCGTTCCAAGACTTCACGATGACGTTAGACGAAGCACCTACACCGAGAGTGAAACGACCGGGCGCAAGATTGGCCAAAGTAGCCGCCGACATAGCTATCGTCGCTGGCCCTCTGGTAAAAGCTGGCACAATAGCTGTGCCTATCCTCATCTCTGGTACCCAATCCGAAGCCAAGACGAGCGGAGAGAATGCGTCATAACCAGCAGTTTCGGCCGACCATAACTCGCTATAACCGAGACTCTGCGCTTCTTTTAGAAACTCTTTATGCTCCACCAGAGGAATCTCATTCAATGGAATCGTAAGCCCATAACTCGCCATGAGCTAGATGTTAGCCTAAAGATTCGGCCACTTCTGGGTCACCCCCGAACGGGAAAAGTCATCGAGCCTAACTGAGAACCGATGCTCGCCTGTGAAATCGGCACCACAATTGCCGGATTATTCAGTCGCACGTTGACCGCAAAAGTCCCTTGAGCGGCTAAGGGCAAAAGAGTGATCTGTCCTTTCAATAGGGATATTCCCCCATGGACTACCTGCTTTGTTGAATTCACACTCACGACCTTCGCCTTGGTTTCCAATGGCAAAACAGCCGCTGGCGGCGTATTGACGGCACTTATTTGGACTAGAGAGTAGCTACCCCCGTTCTCACCCCCAGAGGCATCTTGAATAGCGAGTCCAGAACCACTCGGTGGTCCAGCCTGGAGGGTGATCCACACTTTAGCCGGGACCGAATAGCCAAGTTCTGAGTATCCTGCCGAAGGCTGACCGGCGACCGGAACCACAACGTCCGCCGAAACGACGAGTCCGACACCCGAATCACTCACAGAAACTCCGTAAGCCGAGGCCTGGGGAAGGGCTGTAGAGGACGACAAGTTGACGACGCTGAAAGACTGGGGCTGAATGGTCTGGGAAAAATGGCTCCCGCCTACGCCAGTACCTGAAATCAGTCCAACCTTTCCCAAGGAACCGAGTACGGCTACATTTGCACTGACGACCGAGGTGGAAGGATTAAAGATAACCAACTTCGTCGACACTCCAGGAGAATTAGTCAAGGTCGGGATATACCACTTTGATGAGGGCCTGTTTACTCCGAGTAGTAACGAAGCGCCGACATTTGTCGAGGTTTGGAGCTGGCTGAGACCCGAGACGACGATGCTTCCAGACCTAGCTCGAACTTCAACTACTACATTTTGATGATCGGGGAAGCGCTTGGATAGATCGACGCCGAATGTCCCGCCTGGCCGAACGACAATTCCTTGTAGTGTTCCAAGATCCGTTATTCCAGAAGGGGACAAAAGCCGGATGTCGAGCACTGCGGTGGTCTGCAGTGGATTAAAGATCGCCACTTTGAAGTGGGTACCCTGAGTGGTCGCTCCATCTTGTAAAACCCAGTAAAAACCGGGGGTTGCTTGGCAGGGCGCAGCTACCGTACCTTGGGGGGTGAAGAGTTCAACCGCCGCTGCCACTTCGCCGCCATTTGCCACTACTCCAACTCCGCCAGCGTTTGCATTGGAAAAGGAGCTAAGGCTAACTTTGTCGATTGAATTGCCGGGAACCGCGAGCTTAGAAATCGCCTTCGCAGCCCCCTTGTAGAACAGCTTAAGTTCAGACTTTTGACGAGCAAAGTTTATAAATTCGATCTGGCCAACCGCCGTCTGGGCAGTAGGGGTAGGCCAGACGCAGTACCAGCTAGAAGTCGAACCACCCTTATTTAGCGCAGGGATTGATAAGCCCGCCGGGCCGAGCGGAGAACCAGCTAGCGAGAAGGTTTGCTGAGAATTGACCCTATTTACCGCCAGCTTTTGGATGCCAAAGCCCAGCGCGATAATTAGCACCGACACTATGACCAACACCCAGGTGGTCCGTTCGCTCCTTAGGGAGTTCTTTTTACTCTTCAGCTTTACCACCGCTAATCGCCTAGTCCAGGACGGCCGATTCTAATGTGCGAACTAACCATCGGCGTCTCTCGAGCTTCTCAAAAGTTCCGCTTCATTAGCTTCGCCTTCTCCGGACTGCGGGGTTGGGACCGCCTGAGAAGATCTGTCCATGTCTTGCCCTACTGATGGGTTGGAAGTTCCTGAGGCATCAGTACCTTTAGCTCCGTCGGCCCCACCGTTGGGCCTATTGAAACCAAAATGCCGGACAACACTCTTAGCCATCGCTTCGCCGTTGGCATCGAGCAGAAATGCACGCTTCCGAAGGAGGGCCAGCAAGACGAGCCCTAGGACAAGCATCTGTCCCAGAATCCCAAAGTAGTAGATAAGGGTCAGAAATGGCGATATGCTGCCTAATCCCGAAGTGTGTTTGACTTTTGGAACTACTTGGAAAGCGACAAGAGCGGGGTCGACCAGCATCTGTTTCAGGTCCAGTTGTCGTTCAAGCACCAGATCGAGGTCGCTGCCTAAGAAGTACTGGCCTCGACCGATCCCTTGAGGGATCACGACATAACCGACGCCGTTCGCTGCAAGTATCGATCCAAGATTGACCTCATCTCCAGATATCGCCAACTCGACCGCACTCTCTATCGCCGAGAGGCCTCCGACGCGCGGTGGAACTATCTGAGACGTCTGATCCACCCCACTCGAAGGTAAGACGGTCAGCGCTAAGCCAGTTGCGAGCCGAAATGATCCGACCGGCAGATTCGTCGGCGATCCGAGCCACAAGACGTCGGTACTCGTCGAAAGCTCCGGGAGAAATGAGACGCTCGTCGCGTACCCACGAGATGCCAATCCCATAGATCCGCCAAGAACTCCCGGAGCGACAAAGACTACACCTGCGATAATTGACACTATGAGCGCCGCAGTAAGCGGTTGGCGCAGTCCTAAGGAATAAGCCCTTAGATCCACCACCGTCGCCTGGATGCCTATACCGACCAGATCGAGCAGGATCACTCCGGCTACAACCTCTATGAGGGACAGCGAAATCGGAGTTACACCGAAGACGCCCATGGAGCTTAAGAGTCCAAAAAGGAGCACGAGGCAAAGTTCCATCAACATAACCGAAGCTTCAGTGGCCCTCCGGCCTTTCGAAATAAGCGGGGTCAAAGCGGCGAAGAGGATCATGGCACTTACCAAAAAGGACCCATTCGATCCGACATCGGCGAACCGAAGAATATGGGCGATCCCAACGTCTGCAGGCGGGAGGTCTCCAAAGATCGAAGCTGCTGGGTGTCCAGGCAAGAGTAGGTCAACCGACCAAGGCATATTGAGCAGAAAGGAGACCAGCGAGACTATCCCTATGGTCCGTAAGCTCCCAATTAGATAGGTCTTCCCCCTGCTCATCAGGAGCGGAGCCGCTAATAGCAACACCGAGAGCACGATCACGAGCCATAGCGAAGGAGAGATCGCACCAGCTACGCCGAGCATGAGGCCCGCGGCCAAATGGGCCCGCCTCATCTGGCGTCGGGAATTAGTGGTCATGCTTCGGGCACGAATCAACATGAAAAATACCCACGGCGTGATCGCCAACGCTTCGACACTCGTCAATGAAGAGTTGAGAAGCGCCTGATGGAACAGGGGAAGTGCGAGGAAAAGCCCCGCAGCTATTTTGGCCGAATCGCGCCCCCTTCGAGCAGAAACGAACTTATACAGCCCCAATGCGCCGATCCAAGGCGACAAGAAGATGATCAGGTGCAATCCCAGTGAACCATCGCCAAGCACGAGCAGGTCCAATATCCCCAACAACAACCAGCTAGTCGGGGCGGGCTGGTGGCCAAAAAGCGGCGTTGGGTAGCTGGACGAGAAGTAGTGTGAAAATAGATATCCGGCGGATGGTATGGGTGCCATCGACCCGAGCAGCGGAACATGCCCAAAGAGCAGCGAGCGGGTACCAACTAAAAAAGCTATGGCGACAACCCATACAAAGATCGAAGCAACCCTAGATAGTGCCCTGCTGTAGGCTCGCTCAGACTCTTCCTGGATCAGATGAGGCTCCGGTATAGCCGCCTTCCTCGGCGCAATCTGCGGCCTAATATGGAGCGACTTCTCCAGTCGCTTAATCGACCTTCGTGATGTGAAATAGGCGGCTATCCTGGCACTTCCAGAGATGAAATTCACCTGATAGAGGTCGCTAGAAACGCTCTTTGAAGTCAGTTCGCTCCGCCTGGACTTTATGTCCGACCGGAGTCCATAATTCCAACTAATCGCAGCAATGACCGATGCTGCTACCTTCGGCCTCCCAGTTAGCAAGAAGAATACCGCCTCTACCAGAGACAAAACTAGGAAGCGAAAAAGGAGGCCCTTCCTCTGTTTCGGGTTGGCATCCTTTAAAAGCACCCTGAGCTGATTTTTCCGGGCGTAGTAGACCCTCTGGGAATGAACCATGCCACTGCGTCCATTCGAAAAGCGCCCAGCGCGTCTGCGCCTCGGCAAGTGCGGTGCATGCGAAGCTACTAGAAGGTGTCGCACCTTAGCGGAAGGAGCGGTTACGACCCGAGCTCCGAGGAGGTGTGCCCTCCACGATAGGTCTACGTCCTCGTAGAAGATCCTTATCTTCTCGTCGAAGCCCTCCAAGGCATCGAAGAGGTCTTTACGGATGAGAAAGCACCCCCCAGGGGCGACAAAAACCTCCTCCACCTGGTCGTACTGCGCCTGATCTAGGTCGCCCACGTCTACTCTCGCCGCAACCGCTCCGGTCTTATCCAGGTCTAGACCTAGCTGGAGTATCTGTCTCGGCGAATCCCACACCACGATCTTCGGGGTAACTATCCCTGCGTTCTCAGCGTAGGCTACTTCCATCATTTCGGTAATGGCGTCCGGGGCAAGCGCTATGTCGTCGTGGCAAAAGATGAGGTGCGTAGCGCCGCTTACTTCAGCCACGGCGCTGTTACAGGCCCTAGCGAAGCCTTCGTCTTTCTCTATTCTCAGCAATTTTGCGGTAGGTAGGTAGCTTTCGACCCTCCCGTTCAATGGGACCGTACTCGCATTGTCCACGACTATGAATTCGAGATTCGGGTAGTTAGAGTGCGCTAGTGAGACTAGGCACTCGTCGAACCACTCCCCTGGGTCATGAGCCACCACAACCGTGACAACTAATGGAGCTTGAAGCATCAGGTAACAAAGGCTACCACGACGGATAGCTTTATCGATTAGTAGAATTACCTACGATGGAGCACGTATCGAACAAATGCCCGCTGATCTGGGCGGATTGCCGATAATCTCCTTCTAGACATTGGCTGGGTTTGCCAAAACCTGACGATATGCGCACTAGTATCTACAGCATGGCTAAAGCGAACCACTTGATCCCGGACGAGTTAGACAAGCTGATAAACATTGCGGTCGGTAGCGTGGTCCTCGGTCTCGGTTTTGTCAACAAGACGACCAAGGCCTGCACTAAGGGCGCTATATCGCCTTTAGCCGATCTCGCCAAAATCTTAGGATTTCCGCTAGGGTCTGATCAATCGAAATAGTCGGCAACCAGCCGGTCTTAGACGTAATCTTACTTCTGTCTCCGATGCTCGTCTTGACCTCGACTGCCCGCATCAGCGAAGGATCTTGCCTCAGTGCGACACTCCCACCCGCAAGGCGAATGAGATCCTGTGCGATCTCAGCTATCGAAATCGCCCTCCCAGAACAGACGTTGTAAGCCTCCCCTGAATCGCCAGAGATGGCGAGGGACCTGTAGGCCCTAACGACATCCCTTACGTCGGTAAAGTCCCTCTCGGAATCCAAGTTGCCAACGGGGATCGAATCCAGTCCCTCTATTTCAGCAGCGATAATCCGCTTTGCTAGACCCGAAACAACGAACTGCTCTCCCTGTCCCGGTCCCACATGGTTGAATGGACGGGCGATAACGACATCTAATCCCCTCCCGAAAGCTCCTTGAAGAGAGGCATATTCTGCCGCGGCTTTGCTAGCCGCATAGGGAGTGACCGGGCGGATCGACGCCGTCTCCTTGATTGGGAGATACTCGTCGCCGCTTTTGCCGGCCAAGCTCTGGCCGTAAACCTCTGACGAAGAGATATAGATCAGCTTGGCATTCGGATTTGATCCCGCTAGTGCCTCAGTCGTGTTCTGCGTTCCGAGCACATTCACCCGAAAGAATGCTTCGGGATCATGCCAGCTCTGGCCGACGTGAGTCAGTGCGGCCAAGTGAAATAGGCAATCGACCTCCACGGAGTTCATGAATTCTATGATCCCTTTGCGATCACAGACATCGAGACCATCTGGGAGACCAAAGACTGAATCCCCTTCGGCTACGAGATGGTCCCTAAGCCATCCACCTACGAATCCGTTTAAACCAGTTATTAGCGCCTTCATCTGACCTGTGACTCTACCCGCTAATTTCTCTCCGCCGCCAGACGATAGACGGCCAAATGTGCCTTTACCGATGACTCCCAGGTGTAATCGGACGAAACCTCGAGGCCTTTTGCGACTAACCTCTCACTCGAAACCGTCCCATCGATTACCGACTGGATTGCTGCGGCAAGTTCCTCATAGTTCCCGGGTTCAAACAACAAAGCGCTACCCCTAGCCACCTCGGCCATCGACGTCCCCTTTGTCGTTATTACTGGAACCCCGCTTCGCATCGCCTCCAGCACCGGCAAGCCAAAACCTTCCTCGAAAGACGGGTACACGAAAGCCCGAGCCATGGTATAGAGGGCTCCCAAGGTGGCCTCATGCACGTAATCGAGCCGGAATATCCTTTCCCTCAGTCGGCTACTTTCGATACGAGCAATGACTTCAGCTGATTTCCAACCAACCTGCCCCGCAATCACGAGGGCCATCTCCTTGTTTTTTTCGCCAACTCGTTCGAAGGCCGATAAAAGCGTTGGCAGGTCTTTTCTCGGCTCGATCGTGCCGACGAAGAGAATATAAGGGACACCGGCGATTTTATCGGGAAGCCTAGATGCAAAGCTAGTGCCTCCGCCTATCCCCCTCTGGTCTACTCCGTGATAAATTACTACGACGTCGCCCCTTGGGTTCAAGAGATTTCGCAGCTTGTCTGCGGTGAAATTCGAAGGGCAGATTAAAAAGTCCGCACTCTTCGCCGCTACGACAAGTGCCCTTTTAAAAAGTATCGCCTTCGACTTTTCGTGCCACTCCGGGTGCTCCAAAAGGGTCATATCGTGGACAGTGACCACCTTCGCCCCCTTGAAACCCTCCGGCATTGTGTAGTGGATCCCGTGGTGTACCTCCACCTTTTTCTTATTCAGAAGCCGCTCAAAGAGGGTCTGCTCATAGATCAGTCGCAAAACCCTGTTGCTTGGGACACTCGCTACCACCTCGGCACACGGAGCAAGGCCTTGCCAAAAAGTCGCCACCCTCGAATTGGCGACCAACAGGGCACTATCCGATGCGGACATTGCCCCACAAATTCCCGAGGCGAGAGCGATGGCGTACCTACCCGCTCCAGCTGGCTTAGCTGGGACAGCTGAGAGGTCGATTGAAAACCTCATTCGGCACCCAACTGCTTCCAGAGGTCCAGGTGGCCTTTGGCGGAGCGACTCCAGGTCATCTCATTAGCCCGCATAAGTCCGCATGTCACGAGGTCAGAGCGTAGACGCGTGTCAAAAATTGACCTCTCGATCCCGTACGCGATCGAATCTGGGTCTAGTGGGTCAACGATCAGGGCGCAACCCTCAGACGCCGGGATGTCAGAAGCCACCACCGGAACACAACTTACGTTTGCCTCCAAGACCGGCAGACCAAAACCTTCATAAAGCGGGACATAGACGAGCGACGCCGCCTTGGTCAATAGGCCGGCCAATACCGATGAGGATACCAATCCCGCCATATGCACATCGGCAATTGGGTCAATCCGGGAGTCGTCCCAACCTTTTGGTCCTACCACCACCAGATCGATAGGCTCCGCATTTAGTGCCTTGAATCTCCTAAATCCCTCAACCAGTCTCTGGAGGTTCTTGCGGGGTTCCAGCGTAGAGACGGACAAGATAAAGGAGGCCCCTACCCCAAGTTCGCTCAAAAGGCGTTCTGTGGCGCCTTTGTCCGCCACCGAGAGATGATCCGAACCTGGAGGTATCAAGGTCAATCGATCGGGCTCTATGCCCGCTCGGACGAGTGAGGCATGTGATCGTTCCGAGATCGTCACCACGTGTGACCCACTCTTGCGGATATGATCGAACGCCGAGGCGTGCCAAGTTCGACCCCTCTTAGGAAAGGTCTCGGGGACTTCTATCCAGGCGGTGTCGTAGATGGTGAAGATCGATCGATTCGACTTTGTCCGAAGACGTGGACCCCCCATCGAAAATGAGTGGACTACTTCGCCCATGGCCAGCTTCGGGAGGTCTAGTCCCCGGTCCCAAGCTCGCTGGGCTAAAGGGTGGGGTAATTTCGATGTTCTAAGCGGAAATCCATACTCCGTGAGTGGATCAGGGCCAGCCTCCCCATAACGCGATGCAAAGAGTTCCAGTTCAGCACCCGCCCCGATGTCGACTTTCGCCAAAGATTCCAGAATCGCTCGGGCATAGGTCCCAATTCCGCCCGGGATCTTTCTCCTGAGCTGTTCGACTACTAGCAGAGTCTTCACCGACGCGTACCCGCTAGAAACAGTTGACTCGTCCACCATTTAGCCGCCAAAAAGACGATAGATCGCCACGAGACCTTCAGCGGCCCTCTGCCAAGTAAATTGCTTCACCCTAGTTTGTCCGCTACTGACCAGTCGAGAGCTAAGTACGGGATCATTCAAGACCGCATCGATCGTGTCGGCAAGTCCCAAAACATCTCCAACCTCCGTTAGTAGCGCTGCGTCACCAACAACCTCTTCTATCGCACCCGCCTTGGTCGCAACGACCGGAACCGACGAAGCCATCGCCTCCAAAGGGGGAAAACCAAAGCCTTCATAGATAGAAGGGTAGACAAAGACCGAAGCCCCGGTCAGTAGCTCGGTCCTTCGGGTGTCATCCACGTAGCCAACATAATCGACCCTACCACGGTTTTTCGTCCTAGCGAGTTCGGACTTGAACTCCTCGAACCCCCAACCCCGGCCCCCCGCTATCACCAGGCGCAAATTTGGATGGGACTCGGCGACTCTATCGAAAGCCCTCAATAGGGTGACGTAGTCCTTTCTGGGCTCGATCGTACCAACGGCGAGCAGATATCGATCCGAGGTATCCCTCTGCGCCCCACGAACGGCGTCTTTGGCGATCTCACTCACTCCGTGTGCTACCGCAACTACCCGATCTGGATCTCCGCCCAAGAGGTCTATAACCTCGCCGCGAACGAACTCTGATGGGGTATGCACTATCGCCCCTCGATCGATAGCCCTCTTGACGAGGCGGGGGAAGACTAGCACTTCAGCCCTACACAGTTCGGGAAACTTCAACGGGGTCAAGTCGTGGACAGTAACAACTCTCTTCGCAAAGATCGTCGGAGGAACGACAAAGTTTGTCCCGTGGACTATGTCGACCTTCCCTAGAAATAGCTCCACTGGAGGAAAATCAATTGAACTCCATAGTCGATTCAAAGGTCGTGCTGGCATCGGCAGACCACTCGAGCGGACCCCATTTGGTAGTCTCTCGACCAGCTGCCCCCGGCGGCGCCAAGTGACGGCGAAGGCCGATAGATCGACTCCTGGCATTGCGTTGAGACCGGAGATCGCGCCTACGACAAATTGACCGACACCACTCTTCTCGCCAAGAAGTGCCGTCGCTTCGAGCGCTACCTTCATCCCTTCCTCCAAGTCTGCCAAGCGGAGAGGATATCCTACCAGCCCTAATTTGTCCGCACTAAGTTAATCTCTAAGGATGATATGCGTACTATCGGGCGGAGTGGGTGCCGCCAAGTTTCTCAGGGGCCTACGCGGCTCACTGACCGATCAACATGTAGTCGCGATAGTAAATACCGGCGACGACGACAGATTCCATGCACTTGCGGTTTCGCCCGACATCGACACGGTCACCTACACGCTCGCCGGCCTTTCTAACGACTCCCTCGGTTGGGGAGTTAAAGACGAGACATTTAAAGCCATGGAGGAGCTAGCGGCTCTCGGCGGCGACAGCTGGTTTTCCCTCGGTGATCGAGATCTTGGAACCCATCTCTACCGAACCGACAGACTCAACGAATATGCGACGCTCGCCCAGGTGACAGCGGAGATAGCCTCCAAGCGAAACTTGGGGATAGAGATCCTCCCAATGTCGAACGATCCCGTCAAGACTCGTATCGTAGTTTCCCACGACGCTTCGACCCGTGAGGTCAGTTTTCAGGAGTACTTCGTCAAAGGTAAACACCAGGAAAGAGTCGTCGAGGTTAGCTATCGTGGTGCGAAGGAGGCCTCCCCAGCACCCCGGGTTTTAGATTCCATCCTCGAAGCCGAAGTCGTCATAATCGCCCCCTCCAACCCGATCCTTTCGATCAAACCGATTCTGGCGATAGGCGAGATCGCCGAGGCGGTCTCAAAAAGACGGTCCTCCACGGTATTCATCTCCCCGATTGTCGGTGGCAAAGCAATTAAGGGTCCCGCTGAGTCAAATCTAAAAGACCTCCTCGGCGATTCGTCTTTGACTTCCCTGTGTCACATCTACGAGAACTTCGCCTCGGGAGTCGTCGTCGATAAAGGAGATTTCGAGGCCATTAGCGAACTGGAAGAGCTGGGCTATAAAGTACTTCTGACAGATACCATGATGACCACTAGGGCCAAGGAGGAGAACTTGGCGAAAGCGACGGTCGAGTTCGCCAGGGCCTTGGCAACGGGAACTCCGAGCTAGCTCCGCCTTCGACATCCAACTCGATGCCCGGGTTATCCCATAAACGCTTGGGTGCAAGATGCAAAAAATTGAGATCTTCCCGATCACCGGGATTGCTGAGATTCGACCCGGAGACGACGTCGCAGCTGAGATGGTCAAAAACTTTGATTTTCGCAATGACGATATAGCTGTGGTAACCCAGAAGGTCGTGTCCAAAGCCGAGGGTCGGATAGTTCCCGCTGGCGAAGACGACGAGGATGCCTATGAGAGGGCAGTACTTTCCGAGGCCAAAAGGATCCTCAGGCAAAGGGGAACCCTTCTAATCACCGAAACCCACCACGGTCTCATCTGCGCCAACGCCGGAGTCGATCGATCCAATAACCAACAAGGGGAGATCTCCCTCCTGCCGGTAGATCCCGACCGATCAGCTCAATGGATAAGGCGGAGGGTGAAGGGGCTAACCGGGGTTGACATCGCAGTTATCGTCTCAGACACCTTTGGGCGGGCGTGGAGAAACGGAGTAACCGATGTCGCAATCGGCTCGGCTGGCCTCGACGTAATCGTTAATCTCAAAGGAACCAAGGACGCTGGCGGAAGGGCGCTAGTCGCTACTGAGGTCTGTGTCGCCGACGAGATCACGGACGCCGCCGATCTCGTCAAAAAGAAGGCGACTTCTATCCCGGTAGCCGTGGTTAGGGGGGTCGATTCGAGCTGGATCACCGAGGGAAGGCGCGCTTCGGAGATAATCCGGAGTCCCGAGCAGGACCTATTCCGGTAACTTAGCCGAGGGTCGCCTTGAAGTAGGCGAGGGTCTTTGTCAGCCCGTCTTCAAGTGACGTCCAGGGTTGCCATCCGAGATGTACCCTAGCCAAAGTGTTGTCCAACCTAGAGTGCATGAGCTCACCGCTTCTAGCGGGGGCGAATGTCGGCTCTTTAGTGTAGTTAGAAAGTTCGCTTTGCACTTTGTGAAGTTCCAAAATCGAGGTAGACACGTTTGCCCCGACATTCATCACGAGCCCTCCGCCCGAATCTAATGCCCGTACGAAGGCGTCCACCACGTCATCTACGAAGACAAAGTCCCTCGTCTGAGTTCCATCGCCAAAGATCGTCGTCGGCTGGCCTTGGCGCATCTTGGAGAAGAATATCGATACCACACCGGCTTCACCGTTCGGATCTTGCCGTGGGCCATATACGTTTCCCAGGGCCAAGGCGCTGTACTCCAAGTCGAATGCCTTGCGGTATCCGTCTAGATAATCCAGAACCAGCGCCTTAGAAATTCCGTAGAATGAATCGGGCAACTCGCCCCTATCGCTCTCGGCAAAACAGTCCAGGCGGGTTGGGAGTTCTCCATAGAGTGTTCCTCCGGAAGCAGCGTAAATTACCTTCTGTACCGAATTAGTTCTAGCTGCGTCAAGCACACGAATCGATCCCAAAAGATTGACTTCGGCGTCATAAACCGGATCCGCCATGGACTTTCTCACGTCGGCTTGCGCTGCGAGGTGGAAGATACACTTTGGCTGCCTGACCGAGATTATCTCTTGGAACTCATCGCCGACCACCGAGGCTTGGAAAAAAGAGAACTTCCCCTCCCCTTGGGTTCTTGCTTCGTGCAGGTTGAGGAGTGATCCGGTCGACAGGTCGTCGACGACATCGACGGCATAACCCTCGGCCAAAAGGCGATCTACCAAGTTAGATCCGATAAATCCTGCGCCGCCGGTCACCACAACCCGGTTGGCTAGCTTCACGCTGGCACCCTCTCGCCCACTATCCGACAGCCTGGCTCGAGCTCTGCGAATCGAGCCACCACCGATCCCCCGAGAACCATTGCCCCTTCGGGCAGAAAAACGTCCTGTCCAATGATCGAGTCCTCGATGACACTTCCTGCCCCGATCTGTGCTCCGGCCATTATCACCGAGGAACTTATGATGCAGTCGTCATATATGACCGCGTCCCTCTCCACCACAGTGGACCTCAGCACCGCGGAGCCAGACACGACGGAGCCTTCGGCAATAAAGCACCACGTTGTCAAGGAGTCATTAAATTCCTCATCCGCATTTGCACTCGCCATTGCTAGTGCCCCAGAGCGCTGACTGTCCATGCGCTTCCCATAGAGGATGTCCATAGAAGCCTTGAGCAGGCTCTCTGGAGTTCCAGCGTCTATCCAGTATGCGTCGGAAGGCTTGGCATAGAGAGACTTTGCCTCAACTAATTTAGGGAAGAGCCAGCGTTCAATGGACACCTGCTCTCCCAGTGCGACCCTGGCCACAGCGCTGGGTTCTAACACGTAAACCCCGGCGTTGATCATGTTTGTCGGGGCCTGGTCTAAGGGTGGCTTCTCTATGAAGGCTATGACGCGCCCATCTTGGTCGCAAGGTACGACACCGAATGCGCTCGGGTTATCGACCGGGACGAGGGAGATGGTGGCTTCGGCGGATTTTGAGCGGTGATACTCGACCAGCTCTGTGATGTTGATATCCGACAATACATCGCCATTGACGACGACGATCGTCTCGTCGAAACCCGCCTCGTCGACCGCAAATCTGATAGCTCCAGCAGTATCCAATGGAGAGGATTCGACCGCATACTTCAGCTTCACGCCCCTAGCAATGCCGTCTGGGTAAGCGTTCAAGAAGACGTCGGGTCGATATCCTAAGGAAAGAACGACCTCATCGATACCGTGGGCGTAAAGGTGGT
Source organism: Acidimicrobiaceae bacterium (assembly GCA_013044475.1). Classification (GTDB taxonomy): domain Bacteria; phylum Actinomycetota; class Acidimicrobiia; order Acidimicrobiales; family Acidimicrobiaceae; genus JABEUN01. Next base: position 14,143 of record JABEUM010000036.1, read on the forward strand.
CAAGAACCCTTTCGAGCATCGTCATCCCGACAACCGAGAGCATCTGCTTTGGGGTGTCCAAGGTGAGAGGCCTTAGTCGCGAACCTTCTCCTCCAACCAATACGACAGCCTTCATCAAACCTCCTCTATCCGGTCGAAGCTGAGGGCTAAATTCGACCCACGAGTAGCGTCACGCCAGTCTAATGGTGCCTCTTCTGGGTAGCTCCTTTACCCAGCAGATGAGCTCTTAGTAGGGGCTTTGGTAGTTGCGGTCGAAGCCTTGGTCGTCGAGGTAGTCGGGGCTACCGTAGTTGCCGATCCCACAGAAGTGGTAGTCGTCGTGTTGGTCGCCGCCTGGTTGATCAAAGCGACTTCAGATGCCGGCTTAGTCGGCTTTGTCCCCTTGGGCAACACCGCTATGCTCAGCAGCTCGTCGTTTGAAAACTTGTGAGTCGCCGGATCCAAGATCTTCGTCGGTGAAGTCGCCAGCAGGCTCGACCAGCTGTAGACCCCGTAGACCGCTGGCTTGCCACCGCAGGTCGTGGTGGAGCTGTAGCTCCCCTTGCCCGGATAGCTAAAACCGCTTCCTGAGATCGAAAGGCCTTTATATCCCGAGACGAACGCCCCGAGTGTCGCAGCATTGCCCGCCTGAGCCTTGGTCTTCGGGGCTATGGTAATCACCCCGTTACCCGTTGTGTAGAGCGCTAGCTTGCTGGTAGCGCTCTGGGCGGGCAGGTTTGGTAGCGCCTTCCCGCAGACGTCAAACCCGATCGCCGCATTCCACGTGGTACCTACCGCAGGCTGTATGGTCGGTATGACCTTGGGGTTCTGGCTCTCATAGCGCGAATACCAGACCACCGATACACCGGCAATGACGACTAATGAAAGCAGGGAATAGAAGCCTATGGGGACCTCTCCCCTTATCTTCCTCGTTCTTCCCGCTGCGGCCGCCTTAGCGACCTTCTTTGAAGCACTACCCCTAGTCATGACGGCAATACCCTAGTAGGACTTGTCGACTTGGCTAGCACTTAAACGCATCCTTTGGAACTTGTTTCGGCTGATTAATATGAAAAACCTCAGGATAAGGCCGAAAAACCCAAACCATTGGGTCGCAGTCGACCTTTCGTGTCTCGCTGCGTAGATCCACATCGAGCGGTGATGGTGATAGAGACTTCTGGTAGCGACGAGCTTCGAGGACTCACCTTGGGCGTGAGTAACCGTCGCTTCGGGTTGGTAGACAACCACAAATCCCCTTCTGCTAGCTCGATAGCAGAGATCGATATCCTCGCAGTACATAAAGTACGCTGGATCAAACCCGCCTAGCGAGTTAAGGACTTCTGTGCGAGCGAGAAAAAACGCCCCCGAGACCCATGGCACCTCGACCGCTTCGATAGGGTGCAAGCCAGCCAACTTATAGTGCGCCGAAAACCGATTGTTCGGAAGGAACTGTCCCAACATTCCATGTCCGATCGAATCGATAAACGACGGAAACCTCCTGAAGGAGGGGTAGCGGACACCGTCGCTATCGAGAACCTCGGGTCCGACGATTCCCACGCTGGGGTCGAGGGCCGAATCGATCAACTTCGCTATAGTTCCGGGAGCGACGGCAATATCTGGATTAGAAACAATTACAAAGGGGGTGTCCACTCTGACGAGGGCCCGGTTGACCGCTGCCCCATATCCGAGGTTTTTCTCGGCAAATATGAAATCCACCCGTTCGTCTTGGTAGTAGGGCGACCCTAAAGACGCCATTTCTTCGGAGTTATCTACGACCACCACCCTTGCGACGCCGTCGGCAAAAAGGCTGTTAATCGCACGAGACAAAAACTCGCCAGCAAAGTAGTCGACAATTATCGCAGTCGTTGACCTATCGGCTACATCAAATGAGACCAAGTTGGCTAGTCCTTCTCAATCAGATACCTTACGAGCGAGCCAACCGAGTCTTTCCAATGTGGCAAACACCCAGCTCCAGAGAGTTCGAGAGCCATAGGTGCTAGCACCGAATAGGCGGGTCGGGGTGCCTTGCGCTCCTTTGGGAGCATATCCGAAGATATGGGCTTGACCCTCGAAGGGTCGTGCCCCGCAGTCTCAAGTACGAACTTAGCAAGTTCATACCAGCTTGTAGTACCAGTATTGGTGACGTTGTAGACACCGATTCGCCCGTCAAGGCTGAGCTGCACGATCTTTTCGGCCAGGTCGTGGGCGACCGTCGGCGAGCCAAACTGGTCGTCGACAAAGCTTAGATCACCCTTCTGAGCTGCGAGGCGAAGGATAGTCTTGACCATATTCTGTCCATATCGACCAACCACCCAGGAGGTCCTCGTCACCAAAGCTTGGTTGCCCACCTCCCGTTCGCCAGCTAGCTTCGACTTTCCGTAGACAGACACCGGATTTGGCATGTCCCACTCTGTATAGGGCTTTGATGCAGTGCCATCAAAGATGTAGTCGGTCGAGACATAACACATCCGGGCGCCGACGGATCTCGAAGCTTCGTAGACCCAACGGGTCCCGAGAGCGTTTATCTGATAGGCGAGATTCGGATCGTCTTCACACGAATCCACCTGAGTCATCGCCGCAGCATGAACGATTATGTCTGGCTGGAGATAGCCGATAATCTCCCCGACCGATTCGCGAGACGTGATATCCATCTCGTCGATATCTAAGGAGTGAACCTTCTCGACCACTACTCGCCTGGAGAATGCCTCGACTAGCTCTAGGCCCAGTTGCCCCTTACCGCCAGTTATCAAAACGCTGATCATCATCTATCGACCCGCCAACCGTCTTCCTTCACCGGAGCACGTTCCTTGAGCCTCTCCCACCAGTCTCGGTTGTCGGAATACCACTTGACGGTCTCTTTGATCCCCGATTCAAAGTCGTACGAGGGGCGCCAAGATAGTTCATTTCTCAACTTCGAAGAGTCGAGAAGGTATCTTCTGTCGTGAGATGGCCTATCTGGAACGATCGTCTTGAGTTCAGATGGCTTATTCAATTCGCTAAGCACCACATCGGCGATCTCTTCGATGGATTTTTCAATCCCCGAGCCAACGTGGTAGGTCTCACCTACCCTACCCCGCTCCAGCACCGCTTCAATAGCGCTGGCATGATCCAGAACGTGCAGCCACTCCCTTCTGTTCTGCGTGGATGCATAGAGCGGTAGCGGCTTATCGTCAAGCGCATTGGTCACAAAGAGCGGAATGACCTTTTCGGGGAACTGATAAGGACCGTAGTTGTTCGAGCAGTTGGTGATGGTGATCGGTAGATCGTAGGTGTAGTAGTAGGCACGAACTGCGTGATCCGCTCCCGCCTTAGATGCGTTGTATGGCGTCCTTGGGAGGTAAGGCGAGTCCTCCCTGAATGCATCTGTGGAATCTAGATCCAAATCGCCGTAGACCTCGCAAGTAGACACGTGATGAAAGCGATCTATCTTTGCCCTCCTCGAGGCCTCCAGGATCTGCTGGGTTCCGATGACGTTGGTCTGAAAAAATCGATGTGGATCCAGCACCGCCAAGGAGTTATGAGACTCGGCCGCAAAGTTGACTACTACCTCGGTCTCCTTTTCCAAAAGGGTATTTGTCACCTTCTCGAGGTCGGCTATGTCTGCGTGTACGAAGTCGATCTTCTCCCTAACGTCGTCAAGAGACTCGATATAACCCGCATAGGTCAGTGCGTCGAGTACCACCACGCTGTCGTTTGGATGGTGAGCCAGCCAGTATCGGACAAAGTTCGAACCGATAAATCCAGCCCCACCAGTCACCAAAATATTCATCCATCCGCCTTAATGCCAA
>JABEUM010000191.1 GCA_013044475.1 Acidimicrobiaceae bacterium
CAATTCAGAAGTAAAAGTAACTGCGAAGGTATCTATCCAGCGCCTTTGCAGAAGACGCCGCAAGAACTCTTGGGATTGCAAATTAAATGCGGATCTTGTTGGGCTTTACCCACCAGGACAAAAGCCCCAGGATATGTTCCTGGGCGATGATCAATGTCCGGGCTACAACCGACACTTTGATCCTGGTCGCTCGGCTGTCGTGGTCCTGAAGTTGCCGACCTACAAGCAATGGAAAAGTCGTTTTAGCAGATTTCGCAGACAAGTCGTCAATCTCGAACAAGTTGTCAATCTCGGAGCCGTAATGACCTTCATTTTATGCCGGCAATTTCGAAGCTAATTTTCGTGAAGGCTCCTGTATGCACTGACGATTATTTCGGCGGCCTTAGATATCTCGCGCGAAGTTGTGGAGCGTCCCAATGAAAGGCGCACGGCTCCTTGTGCTACCGACGGCGGCACTCTCATCGACAACAGCGTCGCTGATGGGACGTCTAGGCCAGCGTGACAAGCGGATCCGGTCGACGCTGCAACGCCATCTGCTTGGGTCAGAAGTTCGCGCCCCGAGACGGATGGGAACGACACCATTAGGGTATTGGGAAGTCCACCGGACTTCGGGGAGTGCCTGATCAGTCCCGTCACCTGTTGTGAAAGCAGTCTCCACAACTCATCGGTCAGCCCTCTGAGCCGCTTCTCTTCACCTCCAAGGCGATCTTTGGCAAGCAAGCAGGCGGCGCCGAGGCCAACTATTTGGGCGACATTTTCCGTTCCCGGGCGCATTCCTCCCTCCTGGCCAGCACCAAGAAGTAGCGGGCTAAGCGCAGTTCCGCTGCGCACATAAAGTGCCCCGACGCCTTTTGGAGCGTAGACCTTGTGACCAGCGATCGACAGCAGGTCTACGCCTAGTGCATCGACGTCCACTTGGATTTTGCCGATCGCTTGAGCGGCGTCGGTGTGGGTTAGCACTCCGAGTTGCCTTGCTTTTCGAGTCGCCACTTCTACCGGCATTATTGAGCCAATCTCGTTCTGGGCGAGCATGAGAGTCAAAAGTGCTACGTCTTCTCCCAGCGCGCCAATGAGAGCTTCTCGGTCGACGATTCCTGCAGCAGAGACTCCCAGGCGGGTCACCGTCCAACCTTCGCTTTCTAGCAGTGCACAAGGAGCAGCGGTAGCGGGATGTTCCACTATGGAGGTAACTATGCGACGCCGGGAGGGGGACGCGCTCATCGCAGTTCCTCGGATGGCGAGGTTGTTGGATTCGGTCCCACCTGAAGTGAACACAATCTCCTTTGGCTCAGATCCAATCAGCGATGCAACGTTGGCCCGGGCATTTTCGATCGCTTGGCGGGAGCGATACCCTAGTGCGTGTTCGCTCGATGGATTGCCGTAGAAGTCCTTGAGATAGGGAAGCATGGCGTCTAGGACTTCATCAGCTACTGGAGTTGTTGAGTTGTGGTCCAAGTAGATCAGGTTGGAAGCTTCGATATCGCTCATAGCCACCTCCGCATGACGTTGTATTCAAATACCACCTTTGCAAGGTGAGAACGACGGGAAGGAGGCTTGGTTTTCACCTTAGGCGATGGATCTGCGTAGAAGTTGCCCGAAGCATAGCTAGCTCTGTGAAAGTCTGACTCCAAAAAGCACCCACCGTGCCCGTCGAAGGTCGCGGTAGGGGAGTTGCCCTTGATCGTAGACGCAATGTTGTCCGCCACGACTAGCGCCTGTGAATGAGCGAAAACGCCAGCCCGAGGCAGTGGCTTGGCAATTTTTAGCGGAATATTTGTATTGTCTCCGATGGCATAAACCCCTGGAAACTGGGTCAGAAGACTATTCGGATCGACGTCGATCCACCCTGTCGATCCGGCGAGCGCTGAAGTGCTCAGCGCGCTCGGGGGTTTGATCGGCGGCATATATCCGAGCAGATCGAATTTTTCTGTTTCTCCATCGGTGAAAGATATACGACCAGTTTCTGCTGAGGCTACTTGGTGCGAAGGGTAGTAATCGATCGAGTGCTGGCGTAAGATCTCCTTGACCGCATCTGACACGTTGCTCCCGGCTAACGCGAGGGGAGCTGGCTCCGCAGCATGCAACTCTATATCCACCTGCCCCCTTACTCCTTTTCGTCGAAGCATGGCATCTATTAGTAGTGCGGCTTCATAAGGGGCTGCCGGGCAGCGGTAGAGTGGCGCTGCGGTCAGTATGACCAGTTTCCCCCGGTCAAATCCAGCGATTGAGGACCCGAGCGCCTCCGCTCCTTTGAGGGTGGCGAATGTCATTCCCGCCTGGTCGAGCCCCGGAATTGAGGCGGTGCTGTAGTCGGCCCCAAGGGAGACAATCAGGTGGTCCCCGGTTATCTCGGTGCCTTGAACGGTAACCTTGCGATTAATCGGGTCGATCTCGTCGATACTCCCGATTACTAGCTCTATTCCTCGGCGCTGTAGACCGGCGAGCGGTCTCGTTATCTGGCTCGGTTTGCGCTGGCCGGACATAACCCACAGATAGGACGCAGCAAATGAGAATTCGGGGTATCTGTTTATTATGGTGATGCGATGCTGACTGCCGAGTCGACGCCGTAGCCGATTGGCCGCGGCGATTCCGCCTATGCCTCCTCCGAGGATGACGACACTCTTCGCCGCTGACTCTTTCGGCCTCGCCACTAAAAGACCAGGACTTTATCGGCGTTTACGGTCATTTCACCCAAAATGTCCATTGTGGATCGCTTGGCCCCGTCCAAAAGGTCGGCCTCAGTAAGACCTCTAGCATCCATACACGTACCGCAGACGCTTACCCCTCCTCCTTTGCGAAGAGTGCTCGAGAGCATTCGTTCTACGTTGTAGTATCCATTCGGCGTAATCTGTCCGGACTTCGCTGCACTAGCTGCGTCTCCCATAAGGAAGATCTGAAGGTCAACTTGCTCATGCTTAGTGAGCAGATTTATCGCTAGCCGGAGTCCGTTGTAGACCCTTTCCGTTCCATAAGGGGGATCATTAAGTATCATCAGAACCTTCATTTCGACCTTTCCTCGTCCTCAACATTTTTAACCTGTCATTAGATTTTGAGCCTCGCACGCCGACAGTTTCTTAAGCGGTGCTTGCTCATGCTCCAAAGGCGCTGTCCCTTTGGCAGTCGGTGGAGCTGGCTGGAACCTGGTGCCATACCCGTATCTGGTAGTAAAAAACCAAAAAACGAGTACGAGATTTCAATCGTCGGGTTGATTCTTCTATCGTTACTCCGCTGATAGAAGCATTTGGCAATCGATGTGGTTGCTGGTCATCGCTCGTGCTTAACCGTGGGACGAAATTTGAACTCTAAACATCAAATTGCTTGCTCAGCCTGACAAAGCGCCTCCTCCTCTCCCATTTTCAGCTTCAATCTGGTGCTTATATTGCCGTTACGCCTCGTCGCCGATCGCTAGGCTTAGCCCGGCGGCCCGCCAATCTGCTGGGCCCCCGGCGAATCGCTCTGCTTGAAAGCCTGCAGAACGAAACTTTGCGACGGCTTGGGCAGCTAGTACGCAGTAAGGCCCTCGGCAGTATGCGACGACTGAGCTAGCTGGATTCATCTCGGAGATGCGTTCGGAGAGTTCTTCGAGGGGGATTGATATGGCACCGGGTAGGTGGCCTGCCTCGTATTCCAGCCTTGGACGGACATCTACTACCATCACTCCCGCCTCGTAGCGATCTAGCAACTCCTCCAATCCGACCGGATCTGCCCCGTCTATCTCGGAGAAGAATGCTTCTGCCAGTCGATTTACCTCCGCTATTCGAGACTCTGCAAGTGTTCGTAGTGCCACATAGCCAGCGACAACCGATTCGTCGGCTACTCGGTAGGTGATTTGCAGACCCTTTCGAGTAGAGGTCAACATCCCGGCATCTCGAAGTATGTGTAGGTGGCGCGATGTATTTGCCACCGACATCCCAGTCACTTCGGCGATCGAATCGACCCTCCGTTCTCCCTGGGAGAGTAGATCGATTATCTCCACGCGCTTGGGGCTGGCTAGGGCGGAAGCCACACGAGCGAACTGCTCGAAAATTGTATCTTTGAACTCGCGACCCTTCATTCCCACCTTAATTCAAGTAATCAATTGAATAGTAGACTAGCTCAATTCTTTGATTCCCGTACCTAGCCTTAGTAATGGCAAGATTTAGGTTTCGGTTATTAATTGGAGATCGGTTCCGACGATGAGGTGTCTTTGGATGCACATTCTCCTCGGAGGTAAAGGGCTTGGGCTTTCCTGCTTGTCGTCTGTTTCTGCTGGATCGACCGAAACACCCGATATTTCTTGGACTGACGATGCATGCCATGAAACCCTGCAACAGACGTAAAACGAACGTGAGTCGATGCCTATCCCGCTCAAATGGTTCTTGTATCGAGTTTCATGTTGGACCTGACGTTCGTCGGTTTACGAAGTCACCTCTAGCGGTTGATAAATCACGGCCGACTGGGTTTCCCTCGCTAAAGAAGATTCTGATAAAAAGGGCCAAGTGTCTCAGCAAAAGGCCTTGATCGTGACTTAACTATGTAGTGAGTCCGAACAAGCTGGATCAACGCCACGAACGGGGGCACGTGCGCCAAAGACAACTTAAGCTATCCGGCCAGGAAGATGAGCTGGGAGTCGACGAGGATATCGAATTCGCCCGATGGTATGAGAAGGCCTACCCAAAACTCCTTGCCACCATGTTGCTCGTGATTGGTGACCTCGATGAAGCGAAGGAGGTTGCTGATGAAGCCTGCTCTCGCGCCCTTTTGCATTGGCCCCGTATTGGTGCGACAGAACGACCCGAAGGATGGACTTATCGGGTCGCCTACAACGTCTTTCGACGCCGAGCGCGGCGGCGAGCCCTCGAAAGACGCCTCTGGAGCCGCCAACCCCAACGTCCCAACGTCCCAGCTCCGGCAGGAGAGCTTTGGCTTTTGGTCAACGAACTTCCGCGACGCCAACGAGAGGTATTAATGCTTCGCTACGTTGCGGATCTCACCGAAAGCGAGATCGCAGCAGCGCTAGGCGTTGCACGCGGCACAGTTTCCCGGACATTAGGAGCGGCCCGAACAAAACTCGCAGATGCTCTTGCGGAACCACCAGCTTTTTCAGATGAAAGTCCCGTAGCTACCGAGCAAAAACTGTCCCAATTGCCACGGATGCCCCCTCAAATCGGAGAGCGGCGAGAAGGCGTATCTTCACAATCACATGATCTAACACGGCAGGCCAGCGAAGTACAGGCACACGAAGGAGCGAAATGTCACGATTGACCGACTTCACCGGGTCTCTGCTTGAGACGCCACTTGTCGAGACGCCATCATTTGCCTCGCTGCGCGAGCGGGCTGA
>JABEUM010000007.1 GCA_013044475.1 Acidimicrobiaceae bacterium
ACGCTCCCAAGCGCTGAACTACCTAAACCTAGGTACTACACAAATAGGTACCAACTACCCATTCTGAGCAGGGGTGATTGGGAGGCAGCTCCCCTTAGCCAGGAAAGTCCCGCTAGCTGCCACCCGAAAATAACAAACTCATCCCCGATCAGGACTCCGATCGAAGTCAATCATGATCAACAGACTGGAGACGGCGTTCAGTCGAGGTCAAAACGATCAAGGTTCATGACCTTGGTCCACGCCACCACGAAATCACTTACAAACATCTCTTTCGAATCGGCGCACGCGTAGACTTCCGAAATCGCCCGGAGTTGGGAGTTAGACCCGAATACGAGGTCAACCGCACTGCCGGTCCACTTGAGTTCGCCCGTTGCGCGGTCACGGCCTTCATATAGCTGGCTGGAGAGGGTTGATAACTTCCACTCAGTCCTCATATCGAGCAGATTCACGAAGAAGTCGTTGGTCAAAATCCCTGGGCGGTCGGTGAAAACACCAGTTAGTGACTGGTCGTAGTTGGCATTTAGGGAACGCATGCCACCGATGAGGGCTGTCATCTCGGGTGCGGTCAACGTCAATAGGGTAGCCCGATCTAGCAGTAGGTGCTCCGGCGGTAACTTCTCTCCGACCCGAACGTAGTTGCGGAATCCGTCTGCAGTCGGTTCTAGCACTGCAAAGGACTCTACATCAGTTTGCTCTTGAGAAGCATCGGTGCGACCTGGACTAAATGGCACCCTGACATCATGTCCGGCACCAGAGGCTGCTTGTTCAATGGCGACGCACCCACCAAGTACGATAAGATCGGCTAGCGATACCTTCTTCCCACCAGCCTGTGAGCCGTTGAACTCCTCCTGTATCGCAGCGAGTTTCTGTAGTACTTTCGCTAAGACATTGGGGTTGTTGACATCCCAATCCTTTTGAGGTGCAAGCCGGATCCTTGCCCCATTGGCCCCTCCCCGCATATCGGTACCCCTAAAAGTTGCCGCCGAAGCCCATGCGGTCGAAACCAGCTCTGGAATCGTCAATCCTGAAACCAGGATCTTGCTCTTGAGAGCGGTGATATCCTCCTCGGCAACAAGTTCGTGGTCACGTTGTGGCACGGGATCCTGCCACAACTGTGGCTCCGAGGGTACTAGTGGACCAAGGTAACGTGAAAGCGGGCCCATGTCGCGATGAATGAGCTTATACCAAGCCTTTGCAAACGCTTGAGCAAACTCTTCTGGGTTCTCCTGAAAGCGCTTCGCAATAGGTCGATATATGGGATCAACCTTCAGTGCGATGTCCGTGGTGAGCATGGTCGGCGCATGCCGCTTCGAGGGATCATGAGCATCTGGAACGGTCCCCTGTGCAGCAGAATCCTTTGGCGTCCACTGCTTCGCTCCTGCTGGGCTCGTGGTTAGCTCCCACTCATAGTTGAAGAGATTGTCAAAGAAACCGCTGTCCCATTGCACAGGGTTGTTGGTCCATATACCCTCAACTCCGCTGGTGTAGGTATCGTCCCCATTCCCGGAGCCAAATGTGTTCTTCCAACCGAGTCCTTGCTCCTCAAGTGGAGCACCTTCGGGCTCAGGTCCGAGGTAATCGTCTGGATCAACTGCGCCGTGAAACTTGCCGAAGGTGTGCCCACCGGCTATCAGCGCAAGAGTCTCCTCGTCGTTCATGGCCATCCGGGCAAAGGTCTCCCGGATGTCTTTCGCCGCGGCCAGTGGATCAGGATTACCATTCGGCCCCTCAGGGTTAACGTAGATCAGGCCCATCTGCACCGCTCCGAATGGCTTGGCAAGCTCACGGTCTCCGCTATAGCGCTCGTCACCGAGCCAAGTGTCTTCAGGTCCCCAGTTGGCATCTTCCTCGGGCTCCCAGATATCAATCCGGCCGAAGCCAAAGCCAAAAGTCTTGAAACCCATCGACTCAAGCGCAACGTTACCGGCAAAGATGATGAGGTCAGCCCATGAGATTTTCCGACCATACTTCTGCTTTATCGGCCACAGCAACCTGCGTGCCTTGTCTAGATTGGCATTATCAGGCCAGCTATTAATCGGGGCAAAGCGCTGATTTCCCGTACCTCCGCCACCTCGGCCGTCTGCGATCCTATATGTGCCAGCACTATGCCATGCCATACGAATAAAGAGCGGCCCATAGTGCCCGAAGTCAGCAGGCCACCAATCCTGCGATGTCGTCATAAGCTCGGTCAAGTCCCGCTTTAATTCCTCGACATCAAGGGTCCTGAAATGCTCCTTGTAGTCGAAGTCCTTGCCTAACGGATTAGACAGGGGAGAGTGCTGGTGCAGGATATCGATATTCAGTTGGTTGGGCCACCAGTCTCGATTCGACTTACTACCTAGCGCGGTATGAACTACTGGGCACTTGTTGTCACCGTCACTGTCAGACACTTGGGTTCTCCTTGAATCTTCCGGAGTAATGTCGAGAGTCAGTTACTGCCCTCTTCTTTCAGGATCCAAAGGTCCGCCTGTTAGCCGAGAACGTGGAAAACCTCCAGCAACTCTCGTTCGACTCTCCTTTGAGATTCCGACCTCGAAGGTGATCATTCGACATCTCTCACTAATGCAATAGTTCTACAGTAGCGGATGGATTGACTCTAATCAATGAGGTATTCTATTGTAGACGTTGAAGGGGGCTGGTAATGTGAACCCGTCCGGTGAAGATTTTGTGGAACTGCTGCGTAGTGCAGGACTGCGAATCACCGCAACCCGCCTAGCCGTATTGGAGACCTTGTCGAACAGCCCTCATGCGGATACCGACACTGTGATTCGCGGGGCACATAGCAGACTCGGCACGGTGTCGCCACAGGCTATTTATAACGTGCTAGCTGCTTTCGTAGGGGCAGAGTTGATACGTCGTATCGAGCCCGCTGGCAGCGTTGCACTATACGAACTGCGGGTTTCCGACAACCACCACCATGTCGTATGTCGAAAATGCGGTACAGCCCAGGACGTCGACTGCGCAATCGGCAAACGTCCCTGCCTTACGCCGTCTGACGCCCATGGATACCTCTTGGACGAGGCAGAAGTCACCTATTGGGGCATCTGCCCTGCATGCCAGCCAGCAATGTCCTCTTCGGTCTCCAGCCATAGTCTGTCATAACTACCACGCCACTAAATCTGAATATGAGCCACTACCAGCCGGGTATATTCCACTTCCTCGCACTCATCCAGATGCCGAAGCTCCGCAAGGTTTCGTGAGATTCGGAGTCGACCGAGAGATGGGCTGCCAGATGGGAATGGCGACGAACGCTAATCGCAGACTGGACAGGAGTTCCTCGACATCGACATCGCTCGTTGCACGAGTCATGACTCGTGACTAGCCTTGGGTTTCCATGGGGGTCAGGGTTGAGAAAACCTGGATCACGAACACTTTCTCCGATTGAACTTGGGGAACGGCCAAAAGGACAACGCCAAGCGAGCGTTGGCAGCTCTTTCTCGAAACCGGCTAAGGCCAGCAGATAGCAGGTACGACAAGAGCAGGGTTAGTTGGGCTATACCGCATTGCAAATGATTGTCTAAGTTTGCGACTGGCCAAGCGGATATTTTGCTCTTGCTATTATCAGGTCGCTTCGTCCACTCAATGCGGCGGACAGAAGAAGATCAATATGGTTGTGTAGGATCCGGTAACGGCCTCTATCGGGAATGACTACTGGGATGAGTACGACGATCTGGTGGTCAATAGAATTGCGAATCTCATCAATATAGTCAACAAGTGGTGTAACGATGGACGAGTAGTCACTCTCAAGTATCTCTAGGTGGACTCCGGGGTTCCACTTCATCCACTCTTTAGCAAGATCATCCTTTGAGGAGAGATTTGAATTTTGAGACTCATCTGATGTTGGACTGGTGTTGTGGACGTAAACTGCAATCGCTTCCTGCCCAAGTGATAATGCTTCACCTATCGCGTACTGGGTTAGTTTCGAGATTTGCGAAATAGGAATTACCACGGTCGTTTTTTGGGATTTTGGTTTGGATGGCGTTATGTCTGATTGCAGGGCTACATTAACTCGTTGGTAGTAATTGTTTATACGCAAAAAAAGCAGAATGACCAACGGAACTGCGATGACTACGATCCACGCGCCATGTAGGAACTTTGTGTAAAGGAAAATCAAGGTGGAGATCCCGGTTACCATTGCACCAAAGCCATTGATTGCGGCTCGGAATTTCCACCGATTCGGCTTGGTCCGCTTCCAATGGACCACTAGCCCTGTCTGCGCAAGCGTGAAGCCAGTGAAGACGCCAATCGCGAACATAGGGATGAGGTTATTTGTGTTGCCGTTGACCCCGACAAGAAGCAGTGCTGAGAAAAAAGCTAGAGTCCAGATGCCAGCGGAGAAAACTTGGCGGTCTCCCCTCAGCGCAAATCTATGCGGCAAGAAGTCATCCTGAGCCAAAAGACTCGCCAATATCGGTAGTCCTCCGAATGAAGTATTTGCAGCTAGCGCTAGGACCAAAGTAACAATGATCGAAAGCGCTATAAATGCGAAATTTCGACCAATCGTTATGGCCATGATTTGGCTTAACACCGTTTGGTGAGAATTTGGGAATATGTGAAATCGACTCGCGAGTGCAGCTAGGCCAATCAGCATGCTACCCAATATCAGGCCAAGCAGCATTTCGGTTTTTTTAGCTCTCATTACTCGCGGTTCCTTGTACAAGGGCACACCATTTGCTATCGCTTCGACACCAGTCAGAGCACTGCACCCGGCGGAAAACGCTTTGAGAATTAATAGAATGCCGAGGGTCTGTGAGGTCTTCGATGGGATATGAAATGTCGAGTTCTTGGCGGACAGTGCTAGTGGATGGAACAGTCCTAGCACAATGACGGCATAAATACCGAGAATAAATAGTGCCGTCGGCAGCAAAAATACTCTGGCCGTCTCTCCAAGTCCCCTCAGATTCATTAGCGTAAGTATTGCGAGAACTGCCAGACACAGGGGAACGGTTTGAGGTGCTAAAGTCGGAAACGCCGATGTAAGAGCGCCCACTCCGGCAGCAATCGAAACAGCTACGGTGAGGGTGTAATCGACCACTAACGAGGCTGCTGCAAGCAGACTGACGTTTCTGCCCAGGTTGGCTTTTGAAACAGCGTACGCCCCTCCACCCGTCGGGTATGCCTCAATAACCTGTCGGTAAGAAGTTACCAAAATTGCAAGCAGAATTACGATGACAATCGTGATCGGCAACATGGCGTTCAACGCGACCGCTCCGCCTACCGCTAGGACACTCAGCAGAGCTTCTGGGCCGTAGGCCACCGATGTCAGCGCATCGAGCGAAAGCGCCGAGAGACCCTCAATCGGATTAATCCGCTCTTTTGCTGATTCAGATGTTCGAAGAGGTCGGCCAACTAATAATCGCCAGAGTTTGAGAGGGCTCTTGGTTGATCTGGTTGAGACTGATCTCAATTTTCGTACAACTGGTCTATCTTTTCTAGAGGTGGGATTAGTGGCGATGGTGCGGATACGCCGTTTGGACCGGTTAGCCATTGCCACCTAATGCTAGCCATTTCCTCAACGTCCGTGGACCGAACATGGCCCTTCTGTGAAATAGCCGAAGCCAAGTAGTTGGCAATTGAAAATATCGTCGATACTTTCTTAGGTTACCGTTCACATTTGCCGCTAGAGCGTTCCCCCAAGAGATGTTTGGATTTAAAGAGGCTCAATAAGTGCGCTACTCGCCATTTCAAGCCGGCGGCTACCAGGTTCAACCCCCATCTCGATTACCGCCTGTTTACCCTGTTCACTGCTGGTCTTCATGGTGATTACCACGGTGTTGGCAGCGAGTTTTGAAAGAATTGATGATGTATATGGCCGAATCAAGGTGCTCAAGAAGCGAGAAAATTGAACTCGCCCGAAATAACCCTGTCTATAAGGCCTTTCACGGCCACAAGCAATATATCTCCAACTGGCTTCGATGCTCCATCGCTTAGACGAAGCTTCCCGAAGTGGACGCTACGCCATTTAAAACCCAGTCATCTTGGCCGAGCTCCTGATGCCCGAGGCCCCGAAAACCTGTGGTGGCATCGAAACGCTCCAGAAACGTCTCAGCGCCTCCGCCTAAGGACCTCCGAGGAAATTCTGTGGAAGGCTTTGCCCGATGCGGAGCGCACTTCCAGCTCAGGTGTCTCAGCATTCCCCTCCTCTTGAAAGGTCGTTTGATACCACGTCCCGAGCTCCTCGGCACACCTTTGATGATCGAACATCCCCTCGATGCTCTCTTTGGCTCGTCGACCGACACGTGCTGAAGCGTCGCGATCCCCCACCACTGCCCGCATCAATTCGGAAGCCACTTCGAGGTCCGGCTCAGCCCAGAATGCCTCGGGCAGGTAAGGAGCACTCCCCGGGCCGACCGGCACTATTTCATAGGGCACTAAAAAGGCCGTCCCATCCCCCATGAAGTCCAAGTTCCCACCATAGGAAGTAGCAATGACCGCCTTGCCGAGTGCCATTGCATGAGCCATAGTCAAACCGAGACCCTCGGAGCGGTGCAGCGACACGTAACAGTCGCAGTTGGCGCAGAGCTCCTCCTGCTCGTCATGACCTAAATACTCCTCGATTAGCGTTATATCGGAGCGGGTGCGGACTGCGAGTCGAAGGCGCTCCCGATTCAAGAGATCGTGTCGGCCATTAATGCTCTTGACAACGAGCTCCACTCCATCGCCTTCGCCAAAAGCCCTACAGTATGCCTCGACGACGCCAAGTGGGTTCTTGCGTTCAAAGATGCTGGCGTAGTCGAAAGCGAAAAGAAACTGGAATCGATTCGAAAGGTCCGCCCTTTGTTCGGTCCTTGGACTTTCGCTCCCCGGCCCCACCAAAGGTATCCGTGCAACCCGAATTGGAATCTCCACTTTGGCACGGAGAGCATCGGCGATAAACTCACTCCCTGCCCAAATCTCATCGAGATAAGATGCATTCGACACCAAGTCGTCCGGAAAGCTCTCGAGCTCCCAGAACCAAACGCCAACGTTGCGCTTGGCGGAAGCGAAGATGTCGGGGTGTAGACGCGCAAACCCTTTGAGCATGTCTGCGTTGATGCAGATGATATTGACGTCAACCGATGAGCTGGGGTCTACGGGGTACCCCTCCTCGTAAAGCATCTCGCTTCGGGTCGCTGTATAGGGGAGAGTACAAAGAGATAATCCAGCTTCCTCGACCGTTTGAGCAATGCGGCGGGCTGCCTCTGCGATTCCAAGCGCAGCTCTTAGGTAGCCTACGACACGTACCTGATATCTCGAGGGCCCATCGGTCAAAGCGGCCGCTGTCTCGATCGAATCAGATGCGTCAAGATCCGGCGGCAAGACATGGAGAATCTCAGGCGTGTCGAACTCCCGAAATCCTTGTAGGTGGAGCCACGATCTGAAGTGCTCGCGATCAACGCTTTCTATATCGGGAAATGCAGAGCGCACGTCCGGACGCGCTTGATACATCGAGTAGGCATATCGCGAGAAGGAAAACTTCCCGGAGATCTCGGTCGGTGGAGAGGTCAGCCATTCGAGGAGCAGCGTCTCACCCTCCGCGGAGAAGGCGCTTACGGCGTGAAAAGGAAGGACTTCGAATGCTCGATCGCTCGACTTGAAGAACTGCCTGACAATGCTTCGGGTTAGCTTGTCCAAGGGCATCCCCGAGTTGAGGCACGAAAAGCCATACGGTGCCGAGGGGCCGCCTGAATATTTGATGATCTCTTCCCTGTAGTCATTGAAGAGTTCGAACACATCCTGACGTTCGCTGAAAAGCACGCGTGGAAAGTCGCCTTGATTGCTACTTAAGATATGGGGCTTTTCAGGGTTGTAGCCACTGAAGTGCATGAAAACGAGTTCCTGACCGTTGACTCGGTAGCCGACCTCTCGGCGCTCGAGGAACCTCGAATGAAGATTCCAGTAGGCGACGTTATACCCAGGGTGTCGAACGATTCGCACTCGGGCGAGCGCTGGAGCAAAGTCCATCCAGCGTTGATCGGTGAAGAAAACTTCGGAGGGTTCACTGGTGGCATCGAACACCAGTCGATCACGCCACCACTGCAGAAGCGGAATCGCTGCCCGGTTGACCGCAATGAAGCCGAGGTTATAGATACCCGACCCCAGCATTTCGGTTGCACCTGGCCGCAGAGAATCCTCGGGGTAAGGGAGCGTGTTATGGGGAGTCTAAAGGACGTCGGCGTCGGCGCGGAGGTAACTAAGTTCGTCCATTGGAGCATATAAACGAGTGTCAGGATCGAGATAGACCACCATGTCGTGCCGCTCAAGAAGCGCTAGCAGAAGCTGGGGTTTGAGGGCAGTTGCGAATTCAGTTACGTTGTAGATCAGCGCCATCAGATGCAAACGTTCCAGCTTCATCGGCAGATCCCTAAGGGCCAGCTGCCTAATCGGCTCCGCCACAAGAGGAAAATCGGAGTCTATGACAAGAACGTAAAAGGGGCGGTCAGGATAGACGGTGCGAAAGGAGTCAGCGAGAATTTCAGCACGAGAGACATCCTTAGCGGCGACAATAGTGCAGACCGCTAGGCCAGCCTCCAAATCATCGCCCCCTTCTTTGCCAGCCAAGATACGTCCTCTCCACGTTCTTACTCCGCACTCACGGCAATAAGAATACAGGCCGAAGCAGATACACGATGAACAGTCTCTAATTTCATTGATGTTTATCCGCTCACCCGGAGCGGCATCAATTTCATTTCGTTTCCCGTCCTCGGATGATCCGAAGAGAGGTTAGCCCGACTGTGATAAGGCGTGGTTTTCCGTCGCTCCTTCGCTAGGCGTAGATGTTTGGCGTAGTTGCGGTTGAGACCCCAGCGAGACTCAAACCTTTCGTCAAGGCGTTGGAGGACGGTCGTCCTGCTGACACCTGGATACTGCAATCCCTG
>JABEUM010000037.1 GCA_013044475.1 Acidimicrobiaceae bacterium
CTTAGGATCCCCAGCCGATCTACCCTCGATTACAGCAGTGACTTCCTCGGCACTACCGAGATAACGCTGAGAGACGATCCGGGGCTTTCCATCTACGCGGGCTGACTCTGTGAGGTAGTAATAAGTCTTGTTGCCTTGCTTCTTGCCAACCAAATATGCCGTAGTTAGGTACTATCACATATTGACAAACTTCGCGAATCGCTGACCAGCACAAACGCGCTGGTCAGAGCCTTATTTGAAAATACTTTTGAAAATCTTCAGATTCTCAACATTTGGCTAGCCCAGAAACTCCCGCGAGGGGTGCGTTATGAGATACGTAAGAAGACAGTATCTACAATGAGGCCAGGTAGGCGTCGAACTTGACGAAGCTCGTCTCTAGCCCGGCTCGGGCCTCGGGGCTCATCAACATCGACGGCACATTGGTCTGATGGGTGACCGTTTCAGTACGCCCGCCCCCGAGGTCGTTGAAGACAATCTTGGTCAGCATCCCACCTTCCAAGCCAGCTTCGGTGAAGGAAAAAGTGTGGGGAGGGTCGAATTCCACGAATACAGCGTTCATGGGGTACTCATTACCGGTTTCGTCATTGACCATCACTGTCTCGAAACGTCCGCCGGCCAGGGGTTCGACCGTGATCCCGTCGAGTGGGGTGCTCATGCCGATCGGCCCCCAGAAGTGGGTGAGATGTGCTGGTGTCGTCATGCACTCGAAGACGACTTCAGGCGGAGCCTCGAAGATCCTCGTGATAGTTAGTTCACCTAGTTCACTTTGTGCGTCGCTCAAGGTTCTTTCTCCTTTGCTTTTTTCTTGGCCAATAGCCGCAGGTGCTGATCAAGCTGGTCGAATCGCTCCGTCCATATCTGCTGGTTCCCTGCGATCCAGTCTGTGGCCGCTTCTAATGGCGCCGGCTCAAAGTGACAAGGACGGTACTGCGCCTCTCGTCCCCGTGAGATCAAACCGGCTGCCTCAAGAACCTTGAGGTGCTTGGAAACCGCTTGCAAACTGATGTCGAACGGCTCTGCCAACTCGTTTACCGTCGCCTCGCCCTCCGCCAGCCGGGCCAGAACGGCCCGCCGGGTCGGATCGGCGAGAGCGGCAAAGGTAAGACTCAATGGATCGTCTGCCATGTGTATTCATCCGAGAGGTTAATCAACTAATAAGTTGATTATGGGCTACGTCGAGCTGCTTGTCAACTCGAATCGCGACCTTAGGCAAGTATTTCGCTCCACCAGCGGCGACAGCCCTACCCACTCCCAGCCCGTCAAGCGGGCGTCGAGACCTTCGGGGGTATCCCGAGAGACCGACGTCCGATAGAGGTTCCACGGGCTCGCAAAATCCCGTGGAAAACTCATGTACGACTGTCGAATTGTCGAAATCCTTCTACTGCCAGGTACCTGTATGCTGCCGTTTTATGTCCAACCTGAGTGTCCGGGCCGCATCGCCACCGGGGAGCACTTCATGCTCAGCTCGTCAATGAGGACCACAGACCCGTTATTGGTGGCCCTTCCTTCCGCCGCCCTCAAGCATCCGGCTAGCTCACGGCGCAGGATCCAGATGCTCTCCCACTGAAGATGGTCATCCGCCAGGCGGGCCTTGCTCAGGTTACCTCGTGATGGCTGCGGGAGCACGAAACAGGGGAGCGGTTGAGTCGCAGGGTCGCCACAGCGTCCTTCGCCATCGGATCAAGTCGGTGATCCCCTCCTGAGTGCCGTCCGAGTTGTTCCGGGCTTGCTCGTGCGGTCCCGTGTTCCGTGCCATAGGGCCGTGCCGCTTTAGTCTTTCTGTTTACCTTCAAGCCTCTTCGAGAATGGGCGTTTCCGGCCCTCCTGAACAGGATGCTATGCAGTCCGATCTGGTCTCGTGCCACAAGATTTTGATCGGCGAAAGCACGCTAGAAAGTGGGGCCAGTTATCCGAGTTTGGATTTCGCTGATGACGGTTTCTGCAAAGGAATTCAGAACTTTTTAGATGCAGGCGGATTCCTTGGTTGTAGTTGGCCGACCTCTCTTTGGTGCAACAAGCAACATCTAAAGTCGCAATGCAGTATGTGGAGCTTCCTCAGATGTTAACCTACCTAGATGAGTGATTCGAATTCCTTTACATACTCGAGCGGCGATTCGCTTTCCCAAGAACTCAGTGGAGGCATACTCTGGCTTACCCTTATGCGACCAGACCGGAAAAATGCCCTCAACTGGGAGATGCTCTCTGGGATCATTGGGGCGATAGAGAAAGCGTCCAACGACGACTCAGTAAGAACCATCGTCATTACTGGTGGCGTTGGCGAGAGTTTCTGCTCGGGTGTCGACCTCTCCAATATGGCGACGGGTGACGATTTTTTGGGCGCCCATAACTCTAGGGGTGGCTTGGTTCGGCTATTCAGGGCGATGTGGGAGTGCCCGAGGCCGATTGTCGCAGAGGTGGACGGGTATGCGCTCGCCGGAGGGTTTGGACTCGCCTCGGCGTGTGATATCGTTATCGCCTCAGACGAGGCCCACTTTGGCCTTCCTGAGGTCGGAGTGGGGGTTTGGCCATTCATTATTTCGGTCCCCCTTCTGCGCGTCGCAAACCCTCGGCTAGTCCTCGAGATGATGATGACCGGGAGGAGGATAGACGCCAACGAGGCGCTGGCAAAGGGATTCGTCAACTTTGTTTACCCGAGGCCATTCCTGAGGGACGAGGTTAGAAGGTTGACCGACAATTTGGCTTCACGTTCTCTGGCGACCTTGGCGCTAGGGAAGAGCTCCTTTTATAACTTGCTAGCCGGCGGTTCACAGCTTGAGTTGAGCTACCTCCACTCAATGCTAGGACTGATAAATCAGACCGAGGACGCCCGTGAGGGTATCGACGCCTTTCTAAACAGGCGTCCGCCAGCTTGGAAAGATAGATAAAGACGAGTTAATCTCGGTAAAGTTCCAACGGTACTAGATTGTTCACGATGACAAAGACTGCACTTATCACTGGCATTACCGGGCAAGACGGATCTTATTTAGCAGAGTTCCTCCTCGAGCAGGGGTATAACGTCGTGGGCATGGTCAGGCGGTCGTCGACTTTGAACTTCGAACGCATCGCCCACATCCAAGATCAGCTCGTTCTGGTCCCTGGTGATCTGTTGGACGAAGGTTCGATGCTAACTGTTTTTAGGGATCATCGGCCAGACGAAGTGTACAACTTGGCTGCTCAGTCATTTGTTCAGACTTCGTGGGGTCAGCCCGTACTCACCGGCGAGACGACGGCCTTGGGGGTCACTCGTTTGTTAGACGCACTTAGAGCAGTCGCCCCGGAGGCCAGGTTCTATCAGGCTTCGTCGTCGGAGATGTTCGGCAAGGTCCAAGAGGTTCCTCAGAGCGAAGCCACCCCTTTCTATCCCCGCAGCCCATACGGCGTCGCCAAAGTGTATGGGCACTGGATAACGGTTAACTACCGTGAGAGCTATGACCTCTTCGCATGTTCTGGGATCCTTTTCAATCACGAATCGCCTCGAAGGGGCCTAGAGTTCGTCACCCGGAAGATCTCCTTTGGAGTGGCCAAGATCGTCGCCGGGCTAGCAGATCATTTGGATCTGGGAAACTTGGACGCCCAGAGGGACTGGGGATTTGCCGCCGACTACGTTCGGGCTATGTGGCTGATGCTCCAGCAGGACCAGCCCGAGGATTACGTGGTTGCGACCGGAGAGACTCATTCGGTGAGAGAGTTTTGCCAGCTTGCCTTCGCAGCAGCCGGACTTGATTATCAGCAATACGTTCGCTTAGATCAACGTTTTGTGCGCCCGGCAGAGGTCGATCTGTTGGTTGGGGAGCCAAAGAAGGCCGAGGATGCTCTCGGCTGGAGTCGAAAGGTCGACTTTCCTGAACTCGTCCAGATGATGGTCGAAGCGGATATCGACTCGGTTAGGAGAGGTATGGCCTAGCATTAGGCCGGGTGATAAAGTGGGGCGACAGGTCGTTATGGTGCGCGACGCAGTTGTAATGCTCGGGCACTATCCAGTCCTGATTTCGGTCAACTTTGATGCATTCGAGGGCGAAGTCGTATACCTTTACGGCCCAAATGGATCGGGGAAGACAACGCTGTTGAGGCTCATTGCTGGGTACCTCAGTGCAGCGAAGGGTCAAGCGATGGTTTTTGGGTTGGACGCCAAAGCAGACAGGCGCGCAATTCGCCAGTACGTAGGCTATTTGGGGCACCAAGCCCACTTATATGATGACCTCACAGCCGAAGAAAATATTCGCTTTGCACAGCGGGCGACTAGGTCGATGGAGGGCGATCCGCTGGAGATCGCCAAAGACCTGGGCCTGTCACCAAAGACGATGGGATTAAAGGTCCATAAGCTTTCCGCCGGTCAACGAAAAAGGGTGTCAATGGCTATCGCAACGATGAGAAACCCCCAGCTCCTTCTTTTAGACGAGCCCCATGCAGCGCTTGATGAACAGGGTAAGGATCTTGTCGATCAGCTGATGAGAAGGTATGCATCTTCGGGGCGGACGGTAATCGTCGCTTCGCATGAGGTGGAGCGGGTAAAGGCTGCTTCAGACCGCGGATACCTCTGTGATCGGGGAGTTCTGATTGGACCGGAGGTCAACCCGGCGAAGGGGGCTCCTCGGGTGGCTCCGCAACTAGGTGGCGCTGGGGAAGTTGACGGGCTGTCACCTTGATCCGTGATGCACTGGAAATCGCCAAGAAGGACCTGCTCATCGAAGTCCGTTCAAAGGTACTTTTGAATCAACTACTTCCCTTCGTTGCCGTGGTATTGATACTTTTTGGATTTGCGGTCGGGACGGAAAATCGAACCCTTGTCGACATCTCTCCCGGGATATTCTGGGTCATCGCCTTTCTGTCTGCCCTCCTAGCGATACAGAGGTCGTTCTCCATCGAAGCCGAAAATCAGGCTAAGGATGGCCTTTTGGCTTACGGGTTGGAGCCCGGTGGAATATTTCTAGGCAAAGTTGCCTCGATCTTCTTTGAATGCATAGTGGTAGAGGTTTTCCTGGGGCTTGGCGTTGTCTTTGTCTATGGAATGCGGCTCAACTCCGTGGCGTTGCTAGTTGTGTCGGCGGCGTTTGCAACTTTAGGAGTGGCCTCTGTCGGGACGCTGTTTGGTGCGCTCGCTGCGGCGACAAAGGTACGAGAGACGCTATTGCCCCTTCTCGTCCTGCCGAGCACTGCTCCGGTGTTGTTAGCAGTTACAAAAGCGTGGGAAGATGGTATATCGAGCCGTATTGGGATCGGGGATCCGTGGCTCGGGTTGTTGGTGGTTTTTGGTTTGATCTACCTCGCCATAGGTCTGGTGAGCTTCGGGTCGGTCCTGGAGGACTGAAAATTGAAGAACGGTAAATTTTGGGTAGGACTGTTGGCAGTAGTCGCCTTAATTGGCGTCGCGCTGACGTACTGGTTGGGACTCTTTGTAACTCCACCTGATGTTATACAGGGCCAGCTAGTGAGACTCCTCTATATCCATCCGTCAGTCGCATGGGTGGCCTATCTGGCTTATGGAGTCACCTCTGTGGGATCGATTCTCTACCTCTGGAAGAGGACGCGTTCTTTGAAGTGGGATCGTTTGGCCGCTGCTTCTGCCGAGGTGGGGGTAGTTTTCACCGCTCTGACGCTGATTACCGGATCGATTTGGGGGAGACCCACCTGGCATGTCTGGTGGACTTGGGACGCTCGGCTTACGACTACTGCCCTGCTCTTCTTGCTCTACCTCGGCTACTTGGCACTGAGGAAAGTGCCGGCGCCGAGGGATAAGGTTGCTGTTCGGGCTAGTGTGGCAGGACTAGTTGCTTTCATCGACGTGCCAATCGTCCATCAAAGTGTCGTTTGGTGGAAGACCCTCCATCAGAGCGCAACCGTCTTTAACGCCTCGTTGAGCCCAAAGGTGCACGGCGAGATGGCCTGGACCATGCTGGTTAGTTTTATTAGCTTTACCCTGGTCTATCTTTGGATGACGATAAAGCGCTATCAGATCGAAACGAATATAGATGAATTTGACAACCTCGAAGTCGAAGCGGCAATTGCTGAGAGACTTCAAGAGGTTGACGAATTAGTCAACTCAAAGACATCTTCTGGGACCCGAGATGCGGACCCTAGAGACGGAGGATCAATTTCATGAACGGTTATGTTGAGGCCGGTTATCTTGTAGTTACAGGCGTACTGGGTGGATACTCGTTGCAACTCGCTAATAAGTCCAGGAAACTTAAAAGAGCCGTGGTTTTGGTGCGCGAATCGAGCGGCAGGCGGACCGAGGGTCGAAGCGAGAATTGACTGAATCTTCGGGAGATGCTGGGTTGGCGGAGCGGGGAAAGATAGCAGTAGGAGCTGAGTCGCCCGCAGATAGCGGTGTCGATTGGAAGACGGTTCGGTCTTTGCGTTCTAGACCGGTAACCGCCACCAGGGCGATCATTGCATTGCTGGTTATCGCGGTGGCGCTGACTTTTGTGATCTACAAAGGAATCAGCAACGCAATTCAGTATTTCTACACCGCCCAGCAGGCCGTTGCACAAAAGAGCCAGTTAGGCTCGAAGACCTTCAGGTTAGAGGGGATTGTCGTACCGGGGTCGATAAAAGATACTCAGAGCGGAGTTGATTTTCAGGTTCGCTTTGCAAATACTGTTGTCCCGGTGGTCGAGATAGGGTCTCCTCCTCAACTTTTCCAACCGACAATTCCGGTGGTCTTGGTTGGACATTTTCAGGGAAACTATTTCTGGTCAAATCAGATCATGATTAAGCACACGGCTAACTACGTCGCCGCTCATCCAAATAGGATAAAAAATGCCGGAGGCGGATCCTAGTTGAATGCTGAACTGGGCCGAATCGGCATACTTATTTCATTGGTGGCATCATTAGCCGCAGTAGGGCTATTCCTGGTGGCGCTCTTGAAAAAGAGGGTCGGAGCGATTAGGCACGCCCGATCTTTCGCCCTGCTTTCGGTTTTTGGCGTGACCGTCTCTACCTTCGCAATTGAGCGAGCGCTGGTCAGTCACGACTTTTCGATCGCTTTTGTGGCGCAGAACAACTCTAAAGAGACCCCGCTGCTCTTCTCTATCTCCGGGATGTGGTCTGCGCTGCAAGGATCTATCCTCCTCTGGGCGCTTATCTTGGGGATCAATCTCGCTGCTCTGATCTTTTTGACCAGGGTTCGCAAGCTGGAGGCCGCCTCGAACTGGGCACTATTGGTGACTTCGGTGACGATGGCGTTCTTCGTCGCTATGATGTTCGGACCAGCTAATCCTTTTGCCTTGACACAGGGGACGATCCCCCCAGACGGCCTCGGACCAAACCCGTTACTGCAGAACTATCCCTTGGTGGCGGTGCATCCGCCCCTTCTCTACCTCGGATTTGTGAGCATAACTATCCCCTTCGCCCTCTGGATCGGTGCTCTGCTCGCCAAGGATCGATCTGGCTTCTATCGAGAACTCGCAAGGAGATGGGCGATTATCTCTTTCAGCTCCCTTACCCTCGGCATTACCTTGGGAGCGTGGTGGTCCTATCAGGTCTTAGGTTGGGGTGGCTTTTGGGCTTGGGACCCGGTTGAGAATGCGGCCCTCATGCCGTGGCTTTTTCTGGTGGCCTACCTCCATTCGGCCTTCGCGGAAAAGAGGGCTGGGTCGGGTCAACTCTGGAGCTACGCTTCGATAACTTCGGCCTTCGCGTTTACCATTCTTGGTACCTATTTCACCCGTTCGGGGGTTCTCCAGAGCGTCCATGCCTTCTCATCGTCCACTTTGGGCGATATCCTGATCTCCTTTTTTCTGCTAGTCTGCCTGGTCTCTATATATCTGGGTGTTTCGAACTTTTCCTTACTCAGTCAGAGGCGGCCGGGTTCGAGCTGGTCTTCGAGGACGAATTTAATCAAGATCAACAATGTCGTCTTTGCGGCGATTGTCTTGATAGTCCTGTTGGGTACCGTCTTTCCACTTTTTGCAAGCGCCCTCTTTGGACAGGTGATAACCGTTGGAGCACCATACTTTAACTCATATGTCGCACCGTTGGGCGCACTTCTGCTCGTGCTGATGGCCATAGCGCCAGTTGTTCCCTATCGGGGACTACCATGGCGCTCGCTGCTAGAAAGACTCACATTTGCCGGCGTCGTAGCGGGCGTCGTCGGTGCGATATCTGTCGCTTTGGGTCTAGCTCGACCCGGCCTATTCGGTGTCTTCGTACTGGCTGCCTTCAGCGCCAGCGCCACGGTCGAGCAGCTTGTGAGGCGTTCTTTCGGGCACGGAATCAACCCATTTAGAGCCCTTTTGGCACGAAAAAATGGCGGACTTTTGTCACACTTAGGAGTTGTGATGGTAGCGGTGGCGCTGGCAAGCGCCACTTCATTTGGCCACAAGGGACAGCTGAGACTTAACCCCGGCCAGAGCAGGGACTTCTTTGGCGAGAAGATCAGCTACCTCGGCACTAAAACGGTCGTCACCCCCGCTCAGACCTCACTGGTGGCTTTGGTTACCCTCAATGGCAGGGAACTTATGCAACCAGCGATTTCGCAGTTCGGAAGCTACACCCAACCGGTTGGTTCGCCCGCAGTCTCTGCAGAGTTGACCAAAGACGTCTATCTGACCTTGGATCAGCCGCCAACGAGGGTGGGTGGGCCGGTCCTGATCGGGATCATTATCCAGCCGATGATCGACTGGCTGTGGATCGGGGCATCGGTGATCTCCTTAGGCGGATTTCTATCGATATTTGGGTTCAGGAAGATTCAGACGAAGAGACTGCGTGATGGAGGGGCCGGATTCCCAGATGGGTTGCCTCACGACGACGAGGTCGAAAGGGATAAAGGTCCTAGCGGATTCCCCTTGGGCGACGTTGATGCGGAAGTTGCCGGCTCGGGAGGGTTCCGACGGTGAGCGCCCCGATGGCTAATGCGAGGACTGGGTCCTCGGGAATCAAGTGGTTCGGTGGAGCGATAGCCGCGGTTTTGCTGGCTTTCTCGATATTCGTTGCTACTAGGTCGCCGGCGTCAAATGCTATCGAGGCGAGTCCAATCGTAGAGCATGTTGCTCCGGCTATCTCCGGGCCAACCGTGGCCGGAGGACGTTTTGCTCTTAGAAGTTACCGGGGCAAGTTTGTCTTGGTTAACTTCTTTGCTTCTTGGTGTGCAAGCTGTGCGATAGAGGAGCCCCAGCTAGTTCGGTTTTCCAAATCGGGAATTGGCAAGGTTCTGGCGGTGGATTTTCAAGACGAAAATGGACCGGCGAGGGTGTTTCTTAGCCGCTACGGCGCCAGCTGGCCAGCTGTGGCGGATCCGAATGGACAGATAGCGATCAAATGGGGAGTCTCTGCACCCCCCGAGTCTTTTCTGATCTCTCCATCCGGGGTAGTCCTGACCAAGATCGTCGGGCCAGTTACGGCGAAGGAACTTAGGATCTTGGTCCAGGTGGCGAAGGCGAATGGTTACTAGTACCTCCGAAGGCGTGAGCCAAGTGGATACCAAGAAGAAGCGCTTTCTTGCTGGCGGGGCGCTAATGGCCATCTGGGGGGCGATAGCGGTAGTGATACTCGGAAGTTTTATCTTCCTGGTTCTGAGTTCAACTACGGCTAGTTCAGATGCGCAGCGGGTTGTGCGGTTGGAGGGAGAGTTTAAGTGCCCTTCATGTATCGACCTATCGGTTGCTGAGTCGAGCGCTGCGAGTTCGATCTCGATCAAGACTTTTATCAAAAACGAAGTCGCACAAGGAGTTTCAGACGCGCAGATCAAGGATCAGCTCGTCGCTAGCTATGGAAACTCTATCCTGTTTACGCCGCCTAAGTCCGGCGCATACCTCGTCATCTGGGCACTCCCCATCGGGCTTGTTCTCCTTTTAGCATTTTTCTCCCTACGCTCAATGTTGTCGCAAAAAGACGCAGCCTTGGCTAGAGGCGTCGGTAATCTCGAAGACGCGGTGGGCGAAGACGAAAATCTGTCGGCTCTCGGCGTTTCGGGCGACCTGAACCTGTCATCGATCCCCCTTGGTGATGCGATATCGTCGAACAAAACGAGAGCCATCTCCGATACGAGACCCGATCGGCCGGCGATTTCCCGTTCGTTCAGCCGATCGCTGCGACGAGCGACTTCGTCGACAAAGAGGAGGTACCTGGCGCTATTTGGGGCGATCTTTTGTATTGCTGGAGTGGGACTCGGCGTCTATAGCTTCGAACAGAGCAGATCTCAGGCGGCTAATTTGTCCCTCGAGTCAAGAGAACTTTCACAGGCCATTGGATATACCTATTCCGGACAGGACGTCTCTGCATTGAGACTCCTCTCTTTGGTGCTTCGCCAGGACCCTTACCAACCACAGGCACTCGCCTACCAGGGGTGGTTACTTTTTCAGGCGGGCGTGAAGACCAAAGCTCCTACCCTTGTCCAAAAGGGTGAGCAACTCGTCTTAGAAGCCATTGCGATCCAACCGCACTACGCCGACGCTCATGGTTTTCTTTCGATGATCGATCTGTACATTTACCACGAGACGACACAGGCAAAAAAGCAGTTCAATGAGTTCCTGGCGGACTCGCCGTCATCTACGATCCGAACCGACCTGAGTGCGGCGTATAAGGCTGCGCTATCGGCAATCCCGGGTCAGTCAGCGAAGCCTACGACCGTCCCCTAGGTTCGAAGTGGGGCGTTGGCGGTTTTAGCTATCT
Organism: Acidimicrobiaceae bacterium; assembly: GCA_013044475.1. Classification (GTDB taxonomy): domain Bacteria; phylum Actinomycetota; class Acidimicrobiia; order Acidimicrobiales; family Acidimicrobiaceae; genus JABEUN01. Next base: position 10,612 of record JABEUM010000037.1, read on the forward strand.
TTGGCGACGGGATAGGCTTGGGGTCGTGGGATTTTTTGATAGGAATCGTAAGGAGCTCGCCGAGCGTGGAATTGATCCGGATCGGCTTCCTCCTGGGCAGTACTTTACCGACCGTTTTCCGGTGCTGCACGCCGGGAATGTGCCGATATACAAAGACCTGACGAGCTGGGACTTCAAGATATTCGGCAATGTGGAGTCCGAGGTTACCCTTTCCTACTCCGAGCTGATGGATCTCAAAAAGACGACGGTAAATACAGATATTCACTGCGTGACAAAGTGGTCCAAGTTTGATACCCAATGGACGGGGATATCCTTCGAGGAAGTGATAAGGCTCGCCAAGCCCAACAAGGACGTTACCCACATAATGTGCCATAGTGAGTTCGGTTTCACTGCGAATCTTCCGATTGAAGACGTAACGGGGGACAGGATAGCCCTTTTAGCCTACGAGTTTGGAAACGCCCCGTTGGAACCAGAGCACGGATATCCGCTGAGATTCTTCGTTCCCCACCTCTACTTCTGGAAGTCGGCTAAGTGGCTCAGGGGGATTGAGTTTATGTCCCTTGACAAGCCGGGATTTTGGGAGAGTAACGGCTACCACAACTACGGTGACCCGTGGCGCGAGCAGAGATTCTGGGGCGACTGAGGCCCGAGGTTAGAGCGACCCCCGATGCTGGCTCGGATCCGGGTCGCTAGTCGCTTAGCTATCCGTTAGACGATCGCCGAGCAGGAGATGTCTCCTCGTGCCCTGGAGGAGATTGTCACAGGGATGGAGGTACCGCACAACGAGCCGAGCATCCCCTTTACCAACCCCCGGTCGACAGCGCAAAGAACCGGATGGACAAGGGCCGGGTTGCCAAAGGGACAGTGCTCGTTGATCAGCCCAAAGGCTGAATCGGAGTTTGAGGTGTGTGCAGAAAATCCATGGGCGGTAAGGGCGTCGGCAACAGCCTTCATAGCGCTCTGCAGAGACCTCTGACTCTCCCCTGGCTGCATCTGTCCGGCGAGAATCTTGCCGTATGATTCGCCGACCTCCTCCGCCATCTTCTCAGCTATCTCGTTTGGGATAAGTTCGAGAGATCTGCTCAAGAGCATCGCAGTAAGTTCGTGGCCCTTGGTCGGGGTCTGAATTGTCGTCTCTTTGGTCGAGACCCGATACCTCTTGGAGGGCCTTCCGGCACCGACAAGGGAATTCCGATCGATGTGGACGTCGAGGTAGCCACCAGCTGCGAGTTTGTCTAGATGGTGACGTGCGACATTTGGATGCAGCTCGAACTTCAACGCTACGTCTGAAGCACTTACCCCATCACCTTCACGGGCGTAGAGGTATATTTCCCTGCGGGTCGGATCGCCGAAGGCTGAGACGATAGCGGAAACAGCGGAAGAAAACTCTTCGTCCGTTAGCTCCTTCTCCTGGTTGAGAGGGATATTTTGAGATTCTTTCTTGCCAAGTACCCGGTGTATGTGGCTTCGCTCAATCTGGCTTTGGGACATCGTTACTAGTCTACCTAAAAGAAGTGTGAAGTTATAGCCCAAACTAATTAAGTGCTAGGAGAATCAAGTTGGCAACCGAGTTGGATCCTCAGATAGTCGAGCGGCTGAGGGGGGTGATGGAGCCGGATTTCAGGGCGAGCATAGTCGATCTGAAGATGATCACCCAAGCGAGCAGTTCGCGCAATAAAGCGCAGGTCGAACTGGCGACCCTCGCTCCGCTGCCAGAGTACGCCAAGGAGTTGGAGGGACTCGTGGTGGATGCGCTAAAGGGTGACTACAAAGATGTCAAAGTAAGAATTCAGCCGGGCAGCGCTAGCGCCTTGGAGGAGATAGCCGAGGCGCTAGTCGCGATAGAAGGCACCGCAGCAGCGGCTGCGAGACTCGAGAGAAAGCCTTCATTTAGCGCGGGAGACTCACCGGCTAGGGTCATCGGAATTTCTTCGGGCAAAGGTGGGGTCGGAAAGTCTTCGGTGACCGTGAACCTCGCAGTCTCCCTGGCGAAGATGGGTTATGAAGTTGGCCTTTTGGACGCGGACGTCTACGGA
>JABEUM010000038.1 GCA_013044475.1 Acidimicrobiaceae bacterium
GACGATCACGGCAGGCCCCACCTCCAGTTAATTTCTCAAGGCCCAGTACTCCACCAATTCATTGCGAACAACCCATAAAGCGTGATGAGCGGGAGAAACGAATTGGCTACGCATCTCGCCACCATGTAAGCCACACACCTACAACTTGGCCAGCGATGGCCTCTAATATCTCAAGTCGCGGTGACAATCATCGAAACCTAAGAGCGTAGGTCAGAGCCCGAAAATCCTGCAAGACAATGCTATTAGTCACATACTTATGCAATCGAACTGGCCTTATCCAGAATGGATAATTGAATTATGCACACTTATGCAACTCTGAGTGATTCTGACCCACGCTCCTAGGCAAAGCTAGGCTCGGATACTTCAGAATGTCAAGTATCCGGTTTCGCCAGAGTTCGGCGGAGCGAGCATTAACCCGACTCCACAAACATCCGTTGGCATTCCGCCTATCCAACTCGACTTCGGGCTGAAATAGCGCGCCCCGACTCTGCGTATCCCGCAATGCTCTTCCAATAATATGGTCGAATCAATCTACCCTGGCACTGAAGCCGACTTAATTCCGGTCGAAAATCCCGACGTTGAGTTGCAGACGAATCGCACACCTCAGAGCCAGGCTGCTTTGCGACGACGCCTACGCAAAGCCGAACTACCAGTTCAGAAACAAGCTCTTCCAGAACATACGGCAATCACCGAAAAACAACACACCGCGAGACTGCCGTAGTTCGATTTAACAAGTTATTGCTATTCGGCCGTGGCCTTCAATGCAGCCTCAAATGCAGCCAAGCCTTGTCCCATTTGAGCCTCAGAGACAACTAGTGGCGGCATCCATCTTAAAACATGGCCCCAAGTCCCAGCGTTCATAAATATCACTTTGCCATGATCCCTTGCATGGGCGAGCATCCTGGACACTCGGGCTCCATCGGGAACTCGTCCTCCAGGTCTCACGATTGTCGATCCAATCATCACGCCAAGGCCGCGAACATCGCCAATAGAAGGATCTTGCATCTTCAGCTCCTGCAGTCCCGAGCGAAGCTGCTCTCCCCTAGCATTTACGTTCTCGAGGAATCCATCAGAGGTCAGAACGTCGATCGTTGCGAGTGCAGCAGCGCAACCTATCGGGTTTCCACCGTAGGTACCACCATGGCTCCCTACCGGCCACTTGGACATAATCTCTTGGCTTGATCCAATTGCTGAAATTGGAAAACCTGATGCAATACCTTTGGCCATGATCATGATATCTGGAGTCAGTCCATAGTGGTCAATCGCAAACATCCTGCCAGTTCTGCCAAATCCAGCTTGAACTTCATCAACAACGAAGAGGATCTCATTGTCTTTGCAGCGCTTGGCAACCCCTTCCAAAAACGCCTTAGGGGCCGGAAGGTATCCACCCTCACCTTGAACCGGCTCAATAACCATCGCAGCAGTTTCCGATGGGGCAGTTTGCGCTGCCAATAAATAGTCAAGATAGGCTAACGCCTTGTCTACAGCTTCCTGTTCCGTCTCTCCAGCCGCTGCGTAGTCCGGGAACATAGACACGAATACGCCTGATGGAAGCGGCATGTGGCCTGCTCGATAAGAAGTCTTTGAGGTGGTCATCGCCATAGTTTGCGCCGTCCTACCATGAAAACTTCCCTGAAAGACGATGATGTTTGGCTTTTTGGTATACTGCCTCGCTAGCTTGACCGCACCTTCAGTCGCTTCCGCACCCGAATTAGCAAAGAAAAAAGTATCAATACCGTTTGGCGTTATACCATCAAGTCTCTCTGCTAAGGGTTCGAGCAGATCGTGCTGATAGCAATTCACCTGTGCGTGGATAAACCGATCTGCCTGGTCTTTAATGGCCTGCACGACCTTTGGATGACAATGTCCCGTAGAGGCCACGGCAATACCACTAGTGAAGTCCAAGTACTCTGACCCGTCTTTTGCATAGACGACGGCACCGGAACCAGAAACTACCTCAATATCAGTAACCTTTGACCAAACAGGCGCTAAATGTGACCTACTACCCATCTTCTCCTCCATTCAAAACCACCCCGCTAATGTGCCCGCTCAATAAGGCACTACCTTCCTACCTACCTATCTACCTGACCAACCAACCACAGTGGAGTCCAAAATCGAATGTAAAAGATCTCTCTCTTCACAAGGACTTAGCTTCTCCTCTTTTGTCAGAAATTGGTCCAAACTTGAATCGCGGATCCCACAATAAGCTGCTCATCAGGGCACAGCGCAGAAACAACCTGCGATGCAATCCCATGTCCCCTAAAGGCCAATCACCATCAAAGAGTCTCAGCGCTCTCGGGAAAAGTCGTGGATCAAATCTTTCAGCACTAGTTCGTACGGTCCAGCGTCTCATTAGCGTCCCTCTTGCCAACCCATCCTACTTGAGTCGAAATACCCGCATACCTGCGGACGTTTAATCTTTTGACGGCCCACATCGATCTCCCTGATGGTGCTCTTTCCCAGACCGAAGGGTCGGCTTCTTACCGATAAGCCTCCCTGCAGGGACTCATGCGAGACCAGCTACTCCTTTGAGGCTGGCTTTAAATCTCCGCTGATAGCTGAAAACGCCAACTCGAAAAGGGGTGGATTATCAGATGCTCGACGAGCAAGCGTGTCGTCATAAGTTGTAGGCCTCTTCAGAAGAAGCTGGATCAAGGGACCGGTGCGAGATGAGGACAATCCGAACTTGCCGAGCAAACTTTCGCCACTCTTTTCTGGATACCGACCATCGGAAGCTTCCTACTGTCCTCCTAGCCACCGAGACATCAGCCTTGCGGCCACTCGTCATCGGCCCCACAAACAATTATCGGAACGAACAATGAGCCTGCCAAGCTAGAGAGTAGGACACGTTTTGGCCGCTAGACCCACCTTTGAAGTTGGGGATTGCGCTCCCGTTTTTCTAAAGCGAAACTGATCGTCTCCCATGTGCGAAATTGACTTATCCGGCCGACCAGCACAACACTTCAATTGCAACCCACTGGCCCTGCCACCCGGGAATTCCATGGTTGGCAGGGCCAGTGGTGAATGCTTTACTCGGCTAATGCCTTTGCAACGGCCGGATGGACAATCTTGCCGTGAGAGATATTTAGCGCACCTTCAATCCGGGCGGAGCTTGCATCTCGCGCAAGATCAAGCAATCTAGGAGCTACTGCTGCACTTAAGGCCCTAGACGCAGTACGCGGATACTGTCCAGGCACGTTAGTCACGCAGTAGTGGATAACGCCGGATTCCACGAAAGTCGGGTGCGAAAGCGACGTAGGCCTCGACGTCTCGATACAGCCTCCCTGATCTATCGCCAGATCCACCACAACTGACCCAGGCCTCATAGAGGCAATATGCTCCCTCTTCACCAGATGAGGTGCCTTGGCGCCAGTGACCAAAGCTGCACCCACTACTAGATCGGCACCTGAAACGGCATCTGCAATTGCACTATCAGAAGACGCCAGGGTCGATGAAACCGTGCCTTCCATGTGGGCCTGATACAAACGGTGAAGGTCTATATCGATTCCAGTTACTTCGGCGTCCATACCGCGAGCACCGCGAGCAGCCATTGTTCCAGCTACTCCCAGCCCTACTACAACTACCCTCGCTGGCTGTACCCCGGCAGCGCCGCCGAGCAGGGTCCCCGAACCAGATGCCAGATAGTATGCACCAACAATTGCTGCTGCCCTGCCCGCGATTTCGCTCATTGGAGCGAGCAACGGGAGCCCTTGAGGATAAGTTAACGTCTCGAAAGCGAATGCTTCAACCCCACTCTCCTGAAGCGCCGTCGCCAGCTTTGGTTCGGCAGCCAAGTGCAAGTAGTCAAACAGAATAAGTCCTTCGCGGAAAAACTTGTACTCGGCATCCTGGGGCTCTTTCACCTTGACAACCAGATCTGAAGCCCAGACCTCCTCAGCGCTAGAAACGATCGCCGCCCCGACCCTTTTGTATTCATCATCGCTGAATCCAGCTCCAACTCCAGCCGAGGCTTGCACCCTCACCTGAAATCCAGCTGCTACGGCAGACGCTACGGCGCTTGGCTCGAGAGCCACCCGCCTTTCGCCGTCCTTTGTCTCTTTTGGAAGTCCGATACTACGAACCATGAAAGCTCCTTGATTTGGTACTGGTCGACATAAACCAGGTCAATTAACTATCCGCCAAGTTTCCATTGACGAACCATACATACTGTAGACAATTCTCAAAGCAATTTCCTATGGAAAACGCACTTTCTTATCTACTTATGTGCTGAAACCATAATATTTTTGCCCGAGGACTGCGCTTTCTGGCAAACTTAGCCTTTCCCGCAAACTCCTTTACTAACAGTTGCCAGCTAATAGCAATCTATCAAAACCAGGGCGAGCAAATTCAGTTTTGGTAGCCTTTGAGCATGACAGACCAAACATCAACCCCGACTCCCGGTGGGAATTGGATAGGAACTTTATCGACCACTGACCCGCTGGCTACCAAAGCTGGGATCGATGTACTTAGATCAGGGGGCAGCGCTGTTGATGCCGCCATTGCGGCAAATGCAGTTCTTTCCGTCACCGCCCAGCACATGTGCGGGCTTGGCGGAGATCTCCTCGCCATCGTCTACGACCCATCTCAAGCTGACCTAAACAAAAGGGTCGTCGGCCTGAACTCCTCCGGCACTTCGTCGAAACGTGCCAGTGCCGCAAGGCTTAGAGCTGAGGGGAAAGCTGCTATGCCCCGGTCAGGAAGGATCGAATCGGTTACGGTACCGGGCTGCGTAGATGGATGGAGTGAGCTCCACGCTCGATACGGCCAACTTCCGTGGTCACGACTTTTCGATAGCGCTATCGAACTGGCTCGGAATGGCTTTGCGGCTTCAGAAACCTTCACGGAGGATGCTGAGGAAATTTCCGCTCTCAAGGCAGCCAGCGAATTTCGAAGTTCCTTTAACAAACATTACGAAACTGGTACTTTGGTCAGACGACCCGGAATTGCAGGAGTGCTCGAGAACCTGCAGAGAGGTTCGAGAGACGATTTCTATCTCCGCGGATTTGGGCAGGAGCTGATAGAAATATCAGCGGGTTATTTTGACAAAAACGACTTCGTATCGAGCTGCGCACGATGGGTCGAGCCGATCTCAGTCGATGCGTTTGGTCGGACGATCCATTCACTCCCACCCAATTCTCAAGGCGCTGTACTACTAGCTGCTTCGTCGATAGCCGATGAGATTGGAGTCACGGGTGAACTGCAGCAAGACGAACTAATGCACGTCTTGATTGAATCAGCCCGTCTTGGGGGTTTTGACAGAAACCAATGGTTATGCGATGGGGCCGAATTCTATACGCATTTCACGACTTCAGAGTTGAGCAGAAGAGCTTCGCTATTCGACCGGGAGAGATCGGTCATTTTGCCAGATGCGTATACCGAGTCCGGAGACACAATTGCGCTCCTCGCCGTCGATTCTTCTGGGCTTGGAATTAGCCTGATCCAGTCGAATGCGAGTAGCTTTGGATCTCGACTGCTGACCCCTACCAGTCAGATATTTCTCCACAATCGCGGAATGGGATTCAGTCTAGAACCCGACTCTCCAAATGAGTTCGGGCCAAACAAGCGGCCCATGCACACTCTGACCCCCGTGCTTGCCACAAAACCCGGAGGCAAATTAGACCTACTTGTCGGAACGATGGGCGGAGACGCCCAGCCGCAAATACTACTCCAGCTCCTTGTAAACCGGCTCATTCTGAATATGGAACCGGAGGCTGCGATAAGTGCTTCAAGGTTCATTTTGGAGCCCCCGGCTCCATTACAAACTCAAACATTTTCTACCTGGGAGAAGAAGGGCAAGGTCAGTGTAAGGCTCGAATCGACCGCCAATCCCCAATTGGCCATCAACCTGAAGCGGCGCGGCCATTCGGTTCGCACCGCCATACCACTAGATAGCACTTTTGGTCACTCTCATATGATCCAGATAACCGATTCGGCCGCAGTCGGCTTCTGCGACGAGCGTAGCCGAGGTGGCATCTGCCTTCAGGGTTTCGTCCGCCCATAGCTGCTTCAATGCTCCTGCTTTCCACAACGGAGTCGTGCAATAGGTATAGGTCCGCGGCGACATCCTCCTCACTGCTACAGGCGAGGCTTCCTGAAAGGGTCAATTACCCACGAGCAAGCTTCAACCGATTGATGCTACATAGGGATTGCCGTGCTCATGGGCTAGCTGTAGGAGGCCAGGATGCAGTTGTACCTCTCGACTTTCCTGTTGTACCTGGGCGTGTACGGCGTGATGCGTTGATGTCGGCTTTCCCCGACGGCGACCTCAAAGGCGTGGGCGCTGTAGCACGCGCAATTATCGGTCACGATTCGCTCGATCCTGGTGAAGCCGTGGTTGGCGAACCAGGTTCGCGCACGGCCGAGGAACGCGGCGGCCGTCGCGGTTTTCTCATCGTCGAGTGCTTCAGTGTCGGCGAGGCGGGAGCATCTGTCGATGGCTGAGTGCAGGAAGACGTAGCCGGTCTTGGTGCGGGCAACGGCTTTCGCCGCGTCGCTTCCTTTGCCGAGCACCCGCCAGCCTCCGCCGTCGGGATGCGTCCGACTTTCTTCACGTCGAGGTGGAGCGTGTGCCCGTGCCGCTCGGCTGCGAAGCGCCGTGGCTGCCGATTGGTCTCGCCGTTCGGGTCGATGAACTTCCGTCGGTTTAAGCCGAGCTGAGCGAGGAGCCGGGTGATGGTGCGCCGGCTGACCGGGGTTCCTTCGTGGTCGAGTTCGAAAGCGATGCGGGAGGCCGACCATGTCTGCTCGCGCCGCATCGACTCGATCTGTTCCACGAGCCTAATTGGCGTTGCTGTTGACTGCACGGCCGGTGCGGATGAGCGGTCGAGGAGACCCAGGTCCCCGAACCGGTAGTGGCGGTTGACCCACTTGGATGCGGTAGTTCGTGAGATGCCCATCTCGGCTGCCAAGTGTGCGATCGGGCGAGTGCGGCAGCGTTCTACGAGACGTTTAAGGCCCTCGGGAGTCAGGGGCGCGTTGGCATGAGTCATCTGCGTCGGCATCACTCGGACTTTGGCTCTTTGGCCGCCTGGGCAGCGCTGAGCTGGCTCTCGATCGCAGGACGAAGCTGTGCGCTGCTTAGGCCGAGCGCCTCCAGCTCGGCTTTCACGGGGCCGTCGGTGGCGGCCGAGAGGATGAGGTGCTCCGTTCCGATGTAGTTGTGGACGTAGTGCAGGGAGATGTCCAGTGCGCGGGCGATGAGCTTCTTCGCGTCGGTGCCGAACTGAGCCGAGCGGGCCTGCTCTGCGCTGGTATCCGCTTCCAGCTGGATGATCGGCGGCAGGCGTAGCGCATCGAAGACCTCCTCATCGCTGACGCCAAGGGCATGAACGGCGCGGGCTGCGACACCGTCCGGTTCGCTGAGGAGAGCGCCGACGATGTGGCGCGGCTCGGTCTCGGCCGCCTGATCGTCGTCGGCGGCCAGGCGGAGCGAGACGACCAGCGCGTTGCGGGCCCGCGTGGCGAAGCGCTCGAACAGCCTGCCGCCAGCGGTGAGCTCGCCCGATCGGGAGACGTGCCGCTGTTGCGCTGCTTGCTTGGAGACGCCCATGCTCTCCCCAATCTGGCTCCACGAAGCGCCGGCACGGCGTGCCTGATCCACGAAGTACCCGATCAGTGCGTCCGCTTGATCCTCGATGCGACCAGACACCCGCATCGCATCAGAGAGCGCATCGAGGGCATCCCCAGAGGGGCGGATGGCCCTCACGAAGGTAATCAATGTGTCCAGAGAAACAGGGAATTCGTTCATGCGTCAATCTTAGCTTGACGGTAGATCGTTGTCAATCCATGATTGACGATCGCAAGCAACCTTCTGGCCAGCAACAGCTAGCGGTGTCCCTCCAAGTACTTAAGCGGAATGTACTGGGTATTAAATAACGCAGTAGGCTGCACCTTCATCGGTGATTGCTCTGGAATCTGGATGACTTGCGTTAAAAAGTCGATTGATTCTTGCGGTTCTCTCGGTAGGCGCACTCCTCAGACATTTAAAAAGCTACTTAGCCGCGCCGACCGGTGGTTGCAAGGTTGAGGATATGACCCTATACCGTTGTACTCTTAGCCTGATCGCCGAGCCGTACCC
>JABEUM010000192.1 GCA_013044475.1 Acidimicrobiaceae bacterium
ACATATCCCATTTGAGCCCCAGCACGCCGACGATCACGCCCAGGAGATAGTCCGCGCTGCCATCGAGGCCTTCGGGCAGCGCCGCGGCAAACCAATTGATATCCCACAGCACAAAAGCACCGCCGTAGTCGGGCTGTCCGTGGAGGCGATCCTTGAAATACTCTCGAAGGTCGACCCGACTGACCCCATCAAGCCGGTAATCGACAACGTTGTCAACGGGAATATCTTCGGCTTCGCCGGAATAGTCGGCTGTTCAAGCATCAGATTCCGCGATGGGGCAATGACCGAGGAGATGGTAAAACGCCTCCTCGCTCAAAATGTGTTGGTCGTAACCACTGGCTGCACTGCGCACATTCTCGGCCAGGCGGGGTTCCTGACGGGAGAGGCGACAGACCTCTATTGTGGCGACGGGCTAAAGGCTGTACTAACGGCCCTAGGCGAAGCAGCCGGCCTCGGGGGACCACTTCCCCCGGTATGGCACATGGGGGCGTGTGTCGACAATTCGAGGGTTGTCGACCTCCTTGCAGCCATAGCAGATAAGCTGGGCGTCAAAGTTGGACAGCTACCCGCAGTGGGCTCAGCACCCGAACTTGTGCAGGAAAAAGCGGTCTCTATCGGTGGATCATTCCTAGCCTTGGGTGTTTCTTGCCACATCGCCCCAGCGCCACGGATCCTCGGTGGGCCAATGGTAACGCAACTTTTAACCCAGGATCTAGCCGATGTAACCGGTGCTGTAGTTCGTGTCGAACTCGAAGCCAAAGGAGCTGCAGATTGGATGATTGCCCACATTGCTGGTAAGCGCTCCGGCCTCGGTCTGGACGCGGTGGGTGTCTAATAGATGAAAATAGTCATAATCGGCAATGGCCCGGCGGCCGTAGCCGCAGCGGAGGCAATTCGCGAGTTCGACACTAAAAGTTCCATTACCCTAGTAAGCAAGGAAAGTAGTCCGCTCTACTCTCCTTGCCCGCTAGCCGAGTACGTGGAACAGAGTGTGGCTCGGGAAGATCTATTCTTACGAGACGACAATTTTTACTCCCAGCAAGATATCACTTCGCTGCGGAGCCATTTGGCAGTCTCTCTCGATCCGGCCTCTCGGGCGGTCAAGGTCGTACACGAAGGCCTCGCATTTGACATCCACTACGACCGCCTGCTAATCGCCTCTGGCGCCAAAGCTGTGCTTCCGCCCGTACCTGGTCTAGCAAGTGTGCCTGGCGTATTCACTCTCAAGACACTCGCCGACGCCGATGCGATCATCGACCGGCTAGGCAAGGTTCGTCAGGCCGTGGTAATCGGTTCGGGGTTCATCGGCCTCGAGTCGGCCCAAGCACTCGTTCGACGAGGAGTAAAGGTCACCCTAATCGAAGCCCAAAACCAAGTCCTACCTCTAATGCTCGACGGAGAGTTCGCCGACCGCGTCGAAGCAAGACTCACATCCTTCGGCATTTCCGTTCTGGTGAACAGTCCAGTAAAAGAGGTATTGGGCGGGGGTAGCGGCGTCACCTCTGTGAGGACTGCCGATCGAGAGGTAGAGTGCCAGTTAGTCGTATCCGCCGCGGGTGTCCGCCCTGATGTTGCGTGGCTCGGGAGCAGCGGGCTGCAAATAGGTCGCGGGGTCGAGGTGGGTGATCGTATGGACACTAATCTTCCCGACATCTATGCCGCTGGCGACATTATCGAGACAAGCAAATGGAACGGGGAATCCGATGTCATCCCTACATGGCCTAACGCCGTAACGACCGGGCGAATAGCCGGCCTGAACATCATCGGCCAGGACAGGCGCTTCCAAGGATTGCTGGGCGTAAACGTGGTACGCATCTTCGATCAGGCGATATCGTCGTTCGGCGTCCGCGAGGGGGAACGAATCTTGACCGAACAGAATCAAGATTATCTTCGTCGGCTCATCATCGATAAAGGCCGGATAGTTGGTGGTCAGTTTATTGGGGACATTTCCGGAAGTGGAATCTACCTCGAATTGATGAGGAAGCAAGTTGACGTCACGGCGGTGGAGGGCGCACTGCTCAGGCCACATTTCAGCCTGGCACGGCTCCTTGCGGCGCCGCCTAGGCCAAGGGTCTCAGCGGCATGACGATTTCCGCCAGCGGCCATTCCCGTACGAGGAAGCGCCGTCCAACGCCTATAGGGCAGATCAATAGTGGAGGTTAACGATGAGCGTCCAATATGGCCAGCACCTTGAAGGAACTACCGAGATCAAGCCCCGGGCTTTGAAGATCGCTATCGCCGGCAAAGGAGGCGTAGGTAAGACGACAGTAACCAGCCTATTGGCGGGGCACTACGCAGCGCAAGGACGAGACGTGCTCGCTATCGATGCCGATCCTTCTCCGTGCCTTGGCGCCGCCCTAGGCTTTCCCAACCAGAAGCTAGACAAACTTTTGCCTCTAAGCGAAATGGAAGATCTCATCGCCGAGCGTACGGGAACTGCCAAAGATGGCGAATCGGGCGGGTTTTTCAAGCTCAACCCGCGCGTAGGCGACCTGCCTGATAGGCTCTCGCAAATCCATAATGGCGTGCGGCTATTGCTTCTCGGAGCGGTCCAGCAAGGTGGACTCGGTTGTTTTTGTCCAGCCAGCACGCTGCTCCAACAACTAGTTCGTCACATCATGCTTGCTAGAGATGAAGTGATTCTGCTCGACCTATACGCTGGAGTCGAACATCTCGGTCGCTCCACAGCGGATTCGGTAGACGTTATGTTGGTGGTAGCGGAGCCTACCTTGCGCTCCTTGCAAATAGTTGCTCAGATTACGAAGCTGGCTTCAGATATAGGGATAACGAACTTACTTCTCGTAGGGAACAAGGTAGATAGCGACGCAGACCTTCGGTTCATCGAAGATCGCCTTCCCAGCATGCCCATCTGCGGGTTCCTTGGCAATTCCAAACTGGCCGTCCATGCGGATCGTTCGGGGGAACCGCTTTACGGTCTCGATGGCAATTTGGCCTCGTCGATAGCGGTAATTGCCGCTGCGGCAGAAGAAACATGTCGCGATCAACTTCCAGCGGCAATCGAATTAGATCCGTCATCGAGGATACATCGCTGAAGTCCTGCGATAGCCCTAGAATTTTCACGAAATCATACGTAGCTCAGTGCTCACGCCTAGTAAATGGGCCCGCCAGCACCTGCGCAGTTTCAAAGTCGAGTTCGTAAGCTCTGCACGCCCACCGGCGAAGAAGGCTAAAGATCATTACTGACGGCGAAGTTTCGAAAAGCTATATTCAGCCTCGAATTCTGTAAGCATCCATCCGTTCACGCGAGTAGCTCCCGGCGGCATCGGCTCGCCATGACTCGAGCTCCCCGGAAAGTATACAAGAAGGTAGATGTCGGACGGCCTGAGTGAAGGGAAGGCGAGTAAAACTCTAACTCCTCATACGTAGAATTCTGCAACGAGTCAGCAAAGCGACCATAGATAGTTGGGCGAGATTCGTCGGGAAAACCCACCGGCACAAAGCCTGTAATTCACCGAGGAGACCCTATCTAAGTCCTCCAAATTAGAGCACTAACTCAAATACGCCTCGTCTTCAATAGAAGTATTCCTTATGGCTGCGTCGGCTTGGGTGGATTCCTTGGCGGGACTTCTGATGATCGAGGCCCAGAGCACAAAGTTGCACGGGTAGAGAAGGTACCCGAAGCGAGTAGCGGGCGCCAAAATAGTAGCCAGCGTGAGGATAAATGCACCGAAGCCTATGGTTGCTCCAAGCCCCCTGGGGCGCCACTTCAAATAGACCAGTACCGACAACAGGGCACCGATAAGAACAAGAAACGCTACCACCTCTAGCCGATAGCCTGGGAGCATACTAAAGATCGCCTGTCCCAATAGAGGACTCTGGGCCGGAGATTTGACCTTAGTTAGCCCCAACGGGAAGAGGAGTTCGTTCACGATAAAGGCCTGAGGGTTTACAGCCGCGGCTATTGAAAGTACCGGGACGAAGATACTTGCGATACTGATCAGGTATGGCTGCCAGGCCTGGTGATTTTCGTCGTCTCTTTGGACAAAGAGCAGAAGCAGTGCTAACGGCCAAGCGGTGAGCTTCATTATCACAGCGGCCCCGGCGGCAAGCCCAGCTGCCATCGGCTTTCTCTTCCTGGATAATATTACGGCGAGCAGGAGCAAAGCAATGACCGGCAGGTCGTCTCCGCCGGTCACCAGCGGGAGGGCGCCAGCCGGTAAGACCAGAGCGAACTGAAATATTCGCCATCGGTCCTCTGAGCTAAGTCCCGAAATTGCAAGGGCGATGAGTACAACTAGAATGGTAAAGAGGGTCATCGCCACTCTTGCGTCTCGAAGAGGGGACGGTATCGGAAGAGAGTTCGAAATCCCAAAGATCGCCATCCCGGGTAGGTACGGGACGAAGGCGTTGGCGTCGAGTCTAGGTGAATAGTTTGTCGCGCTTACTCCCACGGTCGATGGGTTGGACAAATAGCAGTCTTGGTTCGTCGCAACCCTGTCCCCACATCGTTCGATCACGACGACTTCCGCCTGAGCGTGAACTCCTGGCGTAGCCAAGGTCCGCTGCGCAACCGAAACAGCTAGTGGTGCAACGAGACTGGTAAAAAAGAGCCCAACTACTATCCAGCGTCTCCAGGTGATAGTGCGCTTTGAATTGGGGTCAATCTGGTGTAACCGGAAGGTCCCAATAGCGGCCAAGAGGTACGGGAAAAATGCCAAAAGACCCCACTGCTTGTAGTCCCCTCCTGCGGCCACAAAGATATTCACGAAAGCCAAAACAAAAGAGCCGAAGTAGACAATGGTATCTAGAAGTAATGCGCTTGGAGCGGTGAAAATCCTTCTCGCTCCCAAGCGAAAGAGCTGCCGTTTTCGAACCACGAAGGAAGCCTATTAGCTAACTCGTTATAATAACTGCTTTAAAAAGACCAATTAACAGGGAAGTTTCAGCAATAAGGCACCCTCAAACCCCAACTTAGAGCCCGTACCTTAGATCAAAAACGAGAAACAGCACAATCCGCTACCAATAGGTTCAACTTTTATCGACTGGCAAGATCTCAAATAATGGCTTAAAAAGTCAAACTAATTCGCTCAGCCCTCTAGCTCGCGTGCTTGGCGCTGAGCTATGACCAGGACTTCATTAAGATCCATGCTCGCCTGCGCCGCAATCCAGCACGTCACGGGCGCAGCGGTGCGATCGGACGCGTGAGCGGCAACTGCTGCTAATGACAGCAGTTGTTCGACCTCATCGTCGCTAGGAGACGTCACACCCAATGACGAAGCGATCCTGTCGATCCATTGTCTAGTCGTAATTTCCATTGGCCCACAATAGCTCAATAGAAATGTCCTTATCGACCTCAGACCGGCAGAACTTCTCCGTCCCCTAGCACCGTAGTAGCTCCCCTTGGAGCTGGAAATCGAATTAGCTCCGCTCGCCGGTCGGTGCTAGATGTCCGAACGACATCGCTGGTCCTCGATAGGTAAGGAGCATCATTCCTTGGACCCGCCACACTAGGAAGGATAATGGAAGTGCCCCACAAGGTGCTCGTGGATCCGAAGGAAACAATTTGACACCCCAAGGAATAGCTGAAGCGCTCCTTTGTAAGTCTGACATGACGGTCGGCGGAGTTGCTCAGTACGAATAGAGTTGGAGTGACACGCGGGAGCTTTTCAGCTGAGAGGGTGCAGTTATGCACCGACCGCCCAACCTGATCCGGGTAATGCCGGCGGAGGGAGATGACATAGATGCAAGCTCATCCATTTAAGGTCTACAAAGAAAGTTCCGATGGGGACCTTTCTGTCCCTTTTAAGAGGATCATCCTAGATGAGATCGATCCTCAAGGAAATCAGGTATCTATCGACCTCTACGACACCACCGGAGAGTTCGATAACGATCACGCTGGCCTCGTCCGCCTCCGTGAACCATGGATTGATTCTCGAGGAGATACCGAGATCGCTTCGTCCCAGTTGGACCTCACCGAGCCATCTGAAAAGCCGAGAGTTGCAAGAAATGGAGCGAAACCAACGCAGTATCAGTACGCCCTCTCAGGGACACTTACCAACGAAATGCGCTTCGTAGCGATCCGAGAAGGGGTAGACCCAAAGGTAGTGATCGATGAGGTCGCCTCTGGCAGAGCAATCATCCCAGCTAATATCAATCACCCAGAAACCGAGCCGATGATCATCGGCAAGAAGTTCCTCGTGAAAGTAAATGCGAATATAGGTAACTCTTCGGTCTCTCAGGACATAGAGGCCGAAGTAGCGAAGATGAGGATGGCCGTCGACTTCGGAGCGGACACGGTAATG
>JABEUM010000039.1 GCA_013044475.1 Acidimicrobiaceae bacterium
ACATTTAAAAAGCTACTTAGCCGCGCCGACCGGTGGTTGCAAGGTTGAGGATATGACCCTATACCGTTGTACTCTTAGCCTGATCGCCGAGCCGTACCCTCCCCACTCAAAAGGTAGAGCGACCAAGACCGGTTCTTGACCTACATTCGTAATTTGTCGGTTGCGAGTCAGGTTCTTTATCTCAGAACTCCTATGGCCCACAAGTCCTAGCCTCTGGCTAGATCGGCTGTGGTCTTCTCTGCTCACTCCCCTGGATCACTCTTTGGTGTCGAGAACTTGGCACTGGCTTGGTTCTGTTGTGATGGTTGGAGACTTTGGTCCGTCGTGGCGAGTCTAAGTCGTAACTACGTCGTTACCACGCCCTTATAGAGGAGGCTTGCGCTCCGGTTCGACCAAGTCCTCCTAAAGGCCGAAGTTGAATTGTCGACCAAGGGTATTCATTTAGCCAGGTTTCTTAACGAGCCTCGGCGAGCTCACGGGTTCGAAAGTTATGGATAATCTTCCATGAGCGACTTCGAATCCAGTAGCTGTTCTAACACGGGATTCCAAATTTAGCGACGCCCGGATCAGCGAGATAAAGAGGAGCAGGCCTTCCCCGGTCTTAGAGGTAGTGGGGCTAGCGCATGCCTATCTGGAAATCGTGGCTACAGGCCATTACAAGCTCTGGTGGCTTGAAGCACCTTTATGGAAGAGACTTGCGTTTTGCCTCAGTCAAAAAATAGTCCGGCGGCGCCTTGGAAGGCCAATTAGAAGTGATAGGTTTTGAGTTGCACAAGCCCCGTGCGCCTTGGAGGATAAAATGGACCAAATCTCAATTCAACCAGCAAAAACCCGGCTATCCCATACCTTGGGATCTCCCGGAGGAAAAACCTTCACTTCGGATCTATCCGTCTCGGAATTTGCGCTTTTGGACGATGTCGGTTATCAGCCACTCGGTTTTGTCATGGGAACTTCGATTTATCATGTAGGCATTCAAGTAGCTCGGTGGGGGAGCTCACAGGAACTCACGGTCCTTACCCAAGCGATGTATTCAGCCCGAGAGCTAGCTCTCACCAGGATGGAAGCCGAGGCGGGCGAGCTTGGAGCGGATGGGATCTGCGGAGTGCACATCGAAATGAATATGTATGCATGGGGACAGGACGTTTTAGAGTTTATCGCCGCAGGTACTGCGGTTAGGAGCAAAGATCATCCAGGGGAATCAAAGCGCCCCGACGGTAAGCCATTCACTTCAGATCTCTCCGGGCAGGACATGTTTATGCTTGCTCAAAGGGGATACGTGCCAGTGGCATTTTGCCTTGGAACCTGCGTCTATCACGTAGCCCATCAATCCATGATGTCGGCATTAAAGCAGACCGGTACCAACGTTGAAATGGCGCAGTACACCCAAGACATCTATACAGCCAGAGAGTTGGCCCTCTCAAGGATGCAGGCTGAAGCCGAACGATCCTCGGCTTTAGGAATAGTAGGAACTAACCTCATAGTCTCAAACCACGTTTGGGGTGAACACGCAACTGAGTTCTTGGCTATGGGTACCGCCATTAGGCCCACCGAGAAAAGGCACAGTTCCGAATCGATCTCGCTTACTCTTCCCGTTGTCTAGTTGAATCTTGTTTCATAAAGAACCAGGGTCTGGGTCGAAAAACTAGCCGTTTATCGGTCCATCGGAATCTCGCAGGGAAGCACCGCTTCGTTGATTTCGGTATGCCAAAAACTCAGCGCAAATTGCCATTGCCGTCTCAGCTGGAGTACGCGATCCTAAATCGAATCCGACCGGTCCGAAAAAGCTACCTCTAAGATCGAAATCCTGAAGGCGCTTCCGCCTCTCTAGCTGGGTATGTCGCGAACCAAGGCTTCCAATATATGTACCAAGAGAAAGCCCAAGGACCGATGATGCGACGGGTGTCGTCAAATCGTGGTCATGCGAGAGGAGAATTAGCGCATCGTTCGGTCCGAGCGATTTGGCGATCTCTACCGCAGAAGCAGAAGACTCGCTAAGTCTCGGCTCCATTCCAAGGAAGTAAACCTGGGATTCAATTGCCTTAGCTAAAGTTCCGGATCCCACAACAAGTACCATGGAGGGGGGTGAATAGCTCTCAATCAGAAAGTCCCGGCCTTCGAAAGTCATCCTCTCCACGAAATCCAAGCCACGAGCGTGGATTTCGCTAGCACGGCCCAGAACTTTACTGGTCTGTCCCGAGGCCGTCTTCGAAACATCTTTACGAACCCCGACTATCATCGCCCGCTCTGCGGGGTCTTTACCCAGAACCAAAGTGACCGGTATTCGACGGGCTAATGCATCCAAAAAACCACGAGGTAGGGTCGAAATGGCGTGAGATCCAACGGTCGCTACCCCGCCGCAAGCTAGCCCAAGTTCGACAGCCCGCTTATCGGCTAGAGGCCATTCGAAGAATTCTCCTTTTGAACTCGAGCGACCGGCTTGCAATGCTCTGTCGTAAAACTCATCTCCAAGGTCATCACCTAAAAGGCGTCCCCACCTCGATTTGTCTGAAACGATCAAAATCTCACCGGATTCTCGGCCCCCAAAACCGACCAGGGAAATGGCCCTCACAAAAACTGCTTCGTCATCCTTTTCGGTCGAGGCGAAATCACTAACAACCGACGATCTGTCCAAAATCACCTCCAATTCATACCAGCCTTTGCCCTAGCCAAACGAGCAAGGCGGCTGAGAACGCTAGACAGTGTCAGCTTCTATCAACCAAGGACTGCTATGGATTCATCCCCTCGGCGATAATCTCTTGGAATCCACGGGCGGTTTGGATGGTTATCGGCCCAGGTACATTCGAAAATTCTCTCGAATCGACCTTCGCAATTGGCTGTACTTCTCTTAGCGTTGAAGAGAGGAATGCCTCAACCACACTCTCCTCAAATAGTACCTCCGCTTCGATCTCGATCTCCTTGGCCCCCAGCCTCTCGACAATTAGATCTCGAGTGACGCCAGCCAGACAACCGGTAGAGACGGCTGGCGTATAAAGCTGGCCATCCATAACAAAAAAAATGTTACTCCCAGACCCCTCGCAAAGCTGGCCTTTGAGGTTTTTGAAGATCACCTCGCTTGCTCCGCGCTCTAAGGCCCAATCGAGACAGATAACGTTCTCCGCGTATGAGGTGGTCTTCAACCCAGCTAGTACGCCAACTTCGCTCCTTGGCCACGGAGAAATAGCGACACTGGTAGGGAAAGTAGTTCGATCGCCAGACTCACACGCGACGATCAACCGCCGTTTTGTATTGGATCGAGCCGAACCTAAGCCAGAATCACCGGCGGTGTATGTAATCCTGACTTTTCCGTCAGCAATCCCATTCTCATCGATAACTCTCCTAATTGCCTTTTCAACTTCGTCGAGGTCCGGCGGCTCCAACCTCATTCCCATGCAGGTACGCGCAAGCCTTTCCAGATGCCTCGTGGCCGCAAATACCTGGCCCTTATATATCGCCAGCGTCTCGAATGCTCCATCGCCCGTCACAAGACCGTGATCGAAGACGGAAATCTTTGCTTCATGCTCTTCTAGAACTTCTCCGTCTAAATAGACCCGCATCTCTGATCCTTCCACCTCGCAAAAGCTTTAAATTTGCCAACCATCCCTAGCAAAAAAGGTGACTGTTCACTCACTAACTTAGGACAGAATCACGGACAGTTATGACGTGCCTGGCGAGAATGGAGAAAATTGGAGGCAAAAAGTCAACTCCGATCCGTTTCGCAATCGAACGAAGGATAGGGTTAGCAGATCCACTAACCCGTAGCAGCCCCAACGGGATTTGAACCCGTGTCTCCACCTTGAGAGGGTGATGTCCTAGGCCTCTAGACGATGGGGCCAACAATTTCAAGACCTTAGATACTAGTGACAACCCGCGTAGCCACCGCCTCTTAGGACCTAATCGTGCAAGGTTAGCGGGCGCAAATCGCACCCGCTAACCCCAAGCTCGGGGGGGAGGACTCGAACCCCCAATGACAGGGCCAGAACCTGTAGTGTTGCCGATTACACCACCCCCGAATGGCTAAAAGCCAACAATCACCATAGCCGGACTAGCGGCGCTCCATGTAGTAGATCGCTGAGGCTTCTGTATCCTATCAAATTTCCCGCGGCCACTGCGACCGCTTCACGGAACATATAGCGAAGCTCGAGGTCGCCTCGAATGGGAGAAGTCCTGGTAGGAGATGGGTGCGCCACCAGCCCCAATTGAGATGCAATTTGGGTCACCCTGAAACTATGAAATGGGTCCGAAACCAAAATAGCCGACCTAAGGCTCCGTTGATCCATGTAGATAGCGGCCTCATCGACCTCCTCAAACGTATCCCTTCCGGCCTGCAGTGTAACGATATCCCTACTTGGGACACCCCATCTCAAAATATACGCCTTCGCCGCTTGGGCTTCGGTGACTTTATCACCCCCCTCTTTCCCGCCGGTCAAAATAATTAGCGGGGCAAGATGCATCGCAAAAAGGCGATAGGCCTGATTAAGTCGGGCTGCTAGCACTTTAGAAGGCACGCCATCAAACTCTGCCGCCCCCATCACGACTATAACGTCCGCTGTTTTATGGTAGGAAACTCGAGCGGTGAAGTAAACCTCGCCGAAACAAGCCGCAAGATAACTGAGTGGAAGAATTATTAGGACTAAGCAAACGGCGAAGACAGAATGGGACTTGACCCCCTCCCTCGTGCCTTCTTTGATTACTGTCCTCAATCTTCTTGATGGAGTCTGCCGGCTAGATCGGCTAAGCGACTCAACGAAGTCTCGCGTCCCAATATCTCCATCGCGCTAAACAGAGGGGGACCCACCTTTTTACCAGTGATTGCAACCCTTATAGGCGCCTGTAGCTTCCTGAGGCTCGGTCCACTCTCCTCTGCCCAAGCCCTACAGGCTGCCTCCAGCTCCGAACGACCAAAAAACTCGAGGCCCGAAAATATCTCGATGGATCTCTCAAGCAGTTTTTTCGAATTCAGATCGATGGCGACCGAGTTGAATGCGGACTCGTCGATCTTTAGCTGGCCTTGGAAGACAAAGTCCACCATCCCGGGAATTTCTGAAACTAGCCCGATCCTCGTAGAGATTTCCGGAGCGAGCTTCAAAAAACTACTTCGCTGATCTGACGAACCATCCCAGAAGTCAGTAGCTTCGAGGTAAGGCAGAGCGGCCTGCAAAAGATCCTCGGGAGAAAGCAACGAAATATAATGCTTATTGAAGTGGAGCATTTTAGTTACATCAAAAAACGATGGTGAGTGGCCAACTCTATCGAGACTGAATAAATCGAGTTCGTCTTGGCGAGTAAGGAACTCCCGGTCGTCTCCGGGGCTCCACCCCAGAAGCACGAGATAGTTTTCCATCGCTTCTGGCAGAAATCCCATCTCTTTATAATCTTCCACTGCGACCCTGTCGCGTCTCTTTGAAAGTTTTTGCCGTTTCTCGTTGACCAGCACAGGGACATGAGCAAATTGGGGCACCTTCTGGTCTAGAGCCTGGTACACCAAAATCGCTTTAGGCGTCGTCGGCAGATGCTCCTCAGCCCTGATAACGTGGGAAATTCTCATGTCAAGGTCATCTACGACGTTTGCGAGCACAAAAAGTGGTGCTCCATTACCCTTGACCAATATAAAGTCATCAATGGTTCTATTTTCAAAGGCCACTCTGCCCCTAACTAGGTCGCTAACCACGGTTTCGCCCTCTTTAGGTACCTTGAACCTCAATGCCCGTCCGGGGGCGCCTTGGAGGCCGCGATCACGGCAAAAACCGTCATAGCCAGGCGGGAGGCCAGCAGACCGCACACGCTCGTCGATCTCTGACCGCTGGCAATCGCAGTAGTAGGCTTTACCAGAGTGGAAAAGGGTCTGAGCGGCCTTTTCGTAGAGATCGAGCCTCTCAGACTGCAAAAAAGGTCCTTCATCCCAGGTTATCTTCAACCATTCAAGGGCCGAACAGATACCATCTATCCATTCCGGGCTATTGCGCGCCTCGTCGGTGTCTTCAATCCTAAGAACGAAGACACCTCCGAAGCGTTTTGCAAACAACCAGTTAAAAAGGGCCGTACGCGCACCTCCGACGTGGAAGTAACCCGTCGGCGATGGCGCAAATCTTACTCTTGGAACTTCATGCATGATAACTTGATGCTAGTTGCATCGAAAAGGTGCGCCGAAGCAAACTACTTTGAGTAGTCGTAAAAACCTCGTCCGCTCTTGCGTCCCAGCAGTCCAGCTTCACACATTCTCGAGAGAAGTGGTGGCGGAGCGAATAGTGGTTCTTTGAACTCCTCGTACAGGGATTCTGCGACCGCCATCGTCGTATCAAGCCCAATTAGATCGGTCAAGGCAAGAGGTCCCATGGGATGAGCACAACCCTTCACCATTCCCTGGTCGATATCCTCTGCACTTGCAAATCCAGTTTCAAACATGCGAACCGCCGAAAGCAGATAAGGGATTAGCAATGCATTTACAATGAATCCGGCCCTATCCTTAGATCTGATCACCGTCTTATGGAGTAGCACTTCGGCAAACTCCTGAGCCTTCTTCTCAACCACCTCTGACGTCAAGAGCGACCGGACAAGCTCAACAAGAGGGAGAACCGGAACTGGGTTGAAAAAATGGATCCCAATAACCGACGCTGGGCGCTTCGTCGCCATGGCAAGTTTCATGATCGGAATCGAAGATGTATTCGAGGCCAGGATGGCAGTCTCGGACTTGACTATGGTGTCTAGCCCTTTAAAAACCTCGATTTTTGCATTTTCAGACTCTACAATCGCTTCAATGACGATATCGCGATCAAAAAGTGCCTCCATTTCTTCGGAAAAGGTAAGAAGCTCGATCGACTTTTCCCTGTCCGCCTCTGTAATTTTGCCAGCCTTAGCGGCGCGAGCAAGTGAGGACGCCACTTTATCTTGACCCCTCATCAGGGCCTCTTTATTGGACTCGACCACGACGACTTCGAGTCCTGATCTCGCACAAACTTCTGCGATTCCCGAACCCATGAGTCCGCAACCGACTACTCCAATTCTCGGTTCCAATCCGATTTCCTCCTTGGCTCAGTAAGAGCCAGTTATCCAACTTTCCATTGAGCCGGAATCAGCGTCGACTCCGACCAGGAGACTCCCACAAGTTTACGTAATCTCACGATCTGACCATTCTGCCCCGTAGTTGATACTTTTCACAGTTCAGTTCAAAATTAGTCATACACCGGGTCGAGATCGATGAGAAACCCAAACAACTCGCTTCCCCTCACGCTCCTACCTTGGGAGCGTACCGTCTTGATGAGCGAGCGGGGCCACTGACTCCAGCTAAAAGCTAATTCTTCGCTAGCAACCCACAGATACCAAAGCATTTCGAACGGTTTTCGCTCCTACAAGCAATCTCCGCCGATTTTGAATTACGCTTTCTAGGCCACCTGAGCATTTGGCTAATATCCACTCTCACCGCCCTGCACAGGATGCAACTTTTCGAACTTTGAGGCTTTTTGGAAATGCCCTAGACTAAGTCCCGGCCAGTCGATTGGGACCAAGGGGCATAGTTCTGCTAATTTGCCTCCCGCTAACGCTCATTATGGGCCGCTTGGGCTTGGAGAAACGCCGAGTGCTTAAATCCGCTGTCGACATTCGGCCCCTTCTTTGCGACTTCCTCTGATGACATATTCGATCTCGGATGGGTCGACGCCTATCGCTGGCCTGGTTCATCTGGCTGAAACAGCAGCAATGGCTAGCTTTTATCTCGTAGTCTGGCTTCAAAGCCATGATTTCTCGTCTGGTAGATCGTCGTGGGAGTCTGGCACTGCGGGTTTCCTTATTCTAGTACCAGACGGACTTGGAGTTCTGAGCAAGTGAAGGCGAAGACGGGCAAGCCAGGAATCGACGAGCCTATCGGGGAGATCCTTTCATCTTAGATCCGAACGAAAAGGTTTCAGAACCCTACATTTCACGGCGTAGGACGTAATGCGAACTGGCTGGTCCTAAAAAGACGCTCTTACACATCGTCCTACCTTGAAAGCTGATCGACCAAGTTCACGCCATGGGAGGGAGGACCGCTGTCGCTTCGTTCAGTTGAGACCGAGATACAGGGAGTGCCTGCGTGGACCGACCAAAAGTCAGTCCACTAGACGACTAGACGAGTGCTTCGTCGATTCGATCAAGACAACTCCCCAGGTAGATCGCTAATTCGTATATACACCGTCCGTCATCCTACCGACACCCGCTGCCTCGGCTAACCAATCACTCTCCTGGCTATAACAATTCGCTGAACTTGATTGGTGCCCTCATAGATCTGAGTAATCTTCGCGTCACGCATAAAGCGCTCCATCGGGAACTCGGTGGTATATCCGTAGCCACCAAACAATTGCAAAGCGTCTACCGTTACCGACATAGCGGTATCCGAGGCAAAAGCCTTCGCCATAGCGCCAAACTTTGATAGCTCAGAATACGGATCGTGGTCTATCAAAGAGCACGCCTTGTAGACGAGCAGTCTCGCAGCCTCTAGCTTCATCGCCATATCGGCAACCATGAACTGAATCCCTTGATTATCAGAGATCGGTCGTTTAAATTGCTTACGCTCTTTTATGTAGGCGACGGCCGCGTCGAGCGCACCCTGAGCTATTCCAACCGCCTGAGCGCCGATAGTCGGCCTAGAGCGATCGAGAGTACCCATGGCTATGTAGAAACCCTGTCCTTCTTCGCCAATTAGGTTCTCCTTCGGAACCCTCACCTCTTCGAGAACGACTTCGCCCGTCGGACTCCCCCTCATTCCAATCTTTTTTTCCAGCTTGGAAACTTTGACACCCCAATCCGCCTCTACTAGAAAAGCAGAAATACCGCGATGGCCGGCGGAGGGGTCAGTCTTGGCAAATACCGTATAGGTGTCCGAAATACCTGCGTTGGTTATCCAATACTTGGTACCGGTTAGCACGTAACTGTCCCCGTCTTTAACGGCACGAGTAGTCATTGCTGCTACGTCTGATCCGGCCTCTGCTTCAGACAAGCAATAAGAGGCCTGGGCTTCACCGCTGGCTATTCTGGGCAGGTATTTTGATTTCAAATACTCGGATCCCCAATTTATAACGGGAATCATTCCGAGCTTTGAGATAAGTATCGCCAAGCTCGTAGATCCGCAAGCCTTTGCGAGCTGCTCAACCATTATCGCTTGAGTTACCGAATCAGCGCCCACTCCTCCGTAAGCGGTTGGGACTCCCATGGCAGGTAATTCCATCTCGACACAAGCCTTGAAGCTCTCCCATGGGAACTCGCCATTTTTATCGACCTGAGCCGCATTCGGGGCGATCCGACTAGCGACAAAACCGTCCATCACGGACTTGAACTCGGATTGAGCGTCATCTAGAGCAAAGCCTGGCACCATTACCTCTTTCGCATAAACAAGACCAACACTAGGCTGCCACCCCGGCCGGTACAACTCTTTGAGGTAAAATCTGCCCCCCAATCAAATAACTAAGAGGCAAATGGTGCTGAATGTCCGCCAGAGAGATTTGCTAGAGTAAGAGCCGAGGTTCCATCGGGGCTTGATCCGCCTAGATAGATTACCAAAGGGGTGGCAAGTGACACTTCAGGCGCCTAGGAAGACTGAAGATAAATCAGAAGATGTGGCACGCGTAAGGTCCCTTATCTCTGAACTACTAAATGATTTTCCGCCAGCCGAAACGTCAGCCGGAGATTTCTGGGGCAGACAATTTGATTTGGGACTTGCTTACGTTCAGTACCCTATTGGCCTCGGCGGGCTCGGACTTTCTCCGGCTTTGAATGAGTTGGTTTCTACCGAACTCAGAAAAGCAAATGCACCAATCAGCTTCCTTCGCAATCCAATAGGGGTCGGGATGGCTATGCCGACGGTTCTTACCCACGGCTCGAAGGAACTCTCCATGAAGTTGTTAAGGAGATGCTACACCTGCGAAGATATATGGTGCCAGCTATTCTCCGAGCCAGGAGCAGGTTCAGACGTAGCCTCCTTAGCTACCCGAGCAACAAAGGACGGAGACGAGTGGGTTATTTCCGGTCAGAAGGTCTGGACCACGCTAGCGCACGTTTCGAACTGGGGAATGTTACTGGCGAGAACCGATCCTTCGGCTCCAAAACACAAAGGACTGAGCTACTTCGTCGTGGATATGCGATCCCCCGGAGTCGAGGTCAAACCGCTTAGACAAATGACCGGTGAGGCCGAATTCAACGAAGTGTACTTCAACGACGTTCGAATCCCCGATGCCTGGCGGCTCGGCGATATCGGACGGGGCTGGTCAGTAGCGATTACCACTCTC
The DNA here is from genome assembly GCA_013044475.1 of Acidimicrobiaceae bacterium. Taxonomy (GTDB): domain Bacteria; phylum Actinomycetota; class Acidimicrobiia; order Acidimicrobiales; family Acidimicrobiaceae; genus JABEUN01. Next base: position 10,254 of record JABEUM010000039.1, read on the forward strand.
ATGAATGAGAGGGTTTCGATCGGCGGAAACGTTGTAAACCGAGGTTCGGGTGCCATCGGCGATCTGCGCCGCACCTGGGAAAAAACAGCACCTCACAGCGGACCACAACGCGATGAACTCATGAAACTATGGGTTGCGGCCGAAGCAAATAGATTGACCAATATTAGAGCTGGCCAACTCAGAAAGGCGGGTAACCCCGGACCTGAGGGATCAGTCGCAAAGCTCGCCTACGCAGAGCTGAACAAGCAGATTTACGAATACGCCCTCGAGCTGCTTGGCCCTAAAGGACTCCTCTATGCCAGCTACGAGATGACTCGTCCCGATTTTGCAAGGGTCTCTACCGGGGCTGAAAGGGACATCGCAAAGACATTTCTTCGCTCACGAGCCAACTCGATCGAGGGTGGGACGTCTGAGATCATGAGGAACATCCTCGGAGAGCGGGTGCTCGGACTTCCCGGCGACATAAGAAACGACAAGGATTCGCCTTGGACCGACATCCCTAGAAATTAGCCATCACACATAAAGTCTTCTGGTTGCCATATCGTATTGGCACCGAAGACGGCTCGTGACACAAAGTTCTGCTCAAAGGTTACCTAGCATCACAGGCTCGCAGATATTGAGTCCCGCCAGAGCTCATTGGAGATCCGAAAAAAATTAGACACAGCCTCCCCATGGCCTAGCTGTGCAATTAATCCGTCAAAGCGATGTCCGGAAATCCCACAGATTTTCGACACCGGGGATATCCATTACAGCGCTGCAACCGCAGCTTGAGCCTTCCATAAAAATAAAGGTCACGGGTGGTAGGCAGTACCCGATCGACAATAAGTACAAGTGCTCTTCGTAAATGGACTTTCTTACCTTGAGCTATTCAACTACTATCAAGTTGAATAGCTCTAATCGCAGAAATTAATAGTGAAGGGAGATGGGCGGTTTGACACTTTTGCTGTCCTTGGTCTCAATATTCGGGGCGCTTATCAATCTCGGTGGGCCCGGAAACTATCTGCACCTCGGATTCGTGCAGATATCCTACGGCAACCTGTCTGTCATAATCATTCTGATTATTCTCTTTGTGCTGGCGATATTGGTACCATTCCCGCACCGCAAAGGTGGTGACCCAAGGTGACCCCGCAGGTTAGTCCAGATGTACTGAAGAAGATGGCCGACTCTCCCGAGGACTCGCACCAGTGGACAGCGAAGCTCCGACGAATGTCCTTGGCATATCTTCCGCCAGAAAAACTCATGCCAGACCGACAGCCGGAGTACGTCTCCAGTTGGATATACGTTTTTGGGGTTTTGACCCTCTCGGCATTTCTAATGGTCTCTATATCCGGTGCAATCTTGGCTATTGAAGGACCAAGTTGGTGGCATGAGTCCAGCTATGGCCATTTTGTCAATTCATTGCACCTATGGAGCGTAGAGTTGTTCTTTCTCTTCATGGTTGTACACCTTTGGGGAAAGTTTTTCATGGCCGCATGGAGGGGCAGGAGAGCAATTACTTGGGTGACTGGGGTCCTAGCCTTTTTGACCTCAATCGGAGCTGCATTCACGGGATACGTATCGCAGCAGAACTTTGACTCCCAGTGGATATCCACTCAGGCAAAAGACGGCCTGAATTCAGTGGGAATTGGAGCCTTTTTCAACGTCTTGAACTTCGGGCAGATGTTCATGTGGCACATCCTGCTGCTGCCTCTAATAGTCCTGATAATCATAGGCATCCACGTACTGCAGGTCAGGCTCCGCGGGGTAGTTCCGCCGATGGGTGCCAACAAAGACCCGAAGGACGATGTAAAGAGTTGGGGCGGGAAGTACCGCCCGTACGACATCATCAAGGAGTTTACGGTCGGATTTATCGTCGTCGTCGTAGCGACGGTGCTTCTGTCGGTCGTATTTTCATCACCTGATCGCTCTCCAGCCACCCTAAAAAGCTGGTCAAAAGCAGATCCAGTCGACTTCGTTACTACTGCGGCGTCAGAGCTAGCAGGCACGTCTCCGTCTGCAAGTTATGGAGCACCTTACAACAAAGTCTCAGGTACCGGTCAATACATTGGCCCTATTTCGCTCGAAAACCTGGTCGGCGTACACATTAGAGTCAATCCTCCGAATGATTTTGTGTTGACTCCGCTCTCTACTCTGCCGAATAATCCAGCTTTAAAACAAGCCATTGCGCTGTGGAGCAGTTCCACCAGCTCAGTCCAAAGTAAGTGGATGGATGCTTACGATAAAGCCTTGGCTAAAGCAAGGCAGGTGGGCGATACTGTGTCGATGCCGAGGTCCAATTCAGGACCGGTCGGCGAACTCATGAGCCAGGAACTCACAATGGCCCAGTCTGGGGCTTTGGACGGAGCCGTCGAGGGTTCTGGTCAATTCTATGAGACCAACTACACCAAGCCGTTGCTGTTCATCTCAGACGGCAGCTATCTTGGCAAACTGGCTCAATCCGACCACCTGTTAGGCACTCAGTGGGGCATGATGAATGAAACCGGAAACTTCCCTGGGCAGCCGTGGCTCTGGCTCTACACTATGTGGTATCAGGTTCCGCCCTATTCGACATCTGGCAATGCCGACGCTTTGGTCATGTCGACAATGGCAATCCTCACTCTGGCGCTACTGTTGGTTCCCTTTATTCCTGGTCTTCGAGCCATACCTAAAAAGATAGGAATCTACAAACTGATCTGGAGAGACTTCTATCGAGAAAATAAGGCCTGATTCGCAACTGGAATTCCATAAAAGGGTGGGGCAAGTCTGCCCCACCCTTTTATGTAAACGAATTGACTAATCGAAGTGTATTTGCTGGTCAGTCATCCAACGAGTTTCTCCGGCGGAAACAAACAACCACTTCAAGGGAAGCGTCAGCTTGCAGCGAGAGCCTTTGCCTTATCCAGTGGAAGTCGAAGAGAATCTTCGATCACCGAATCGACCAGCGTCATCAGCCTTTGATAGTCATGGGAAACGCCAAAAGTAAGCTTCGCCGTCTTTGCCTTGATCTCAGGAGAAACACTCCCCCTGTACCCAAGAAGGCTCGCCGAAACTTCAAGGTCAGTTGAAACAGGTGCCCTTCCGAATAATGAAGCCCTCTTCATCGCTAGCGCCACAACTCCGGCTATCGCATCTTCTTCATGTTCGTGCACGGAGAGTTCGAGGGTTCCCTTTAATCTCTGACCCAATTTCAACGCATACCCCATGTCCGGCCCAGGACTGCCTCTCCTGTCTCCCCTATGCTGGTCAGGAAGGCTAAGCTGGCTTGCCTTTGAAACTCCAGCTTCTGGAGAAGCGGGTTGGACCCAGAACTTCCGGACCTCCTCAGATTCCACAATTGGTACGTAGTCGGGCTGTGTCACTTAGAAAAACCTCCAACGAGGGTCGCATAACGTCTCATGTAGAGCCTATTCGCTCAATGGCAAGTTAGCTAACTCGTAACCTCAACTCCGGTAAGCTTTAATAGCCCCACCACTATCGAATCCACGAGGGCGTGCCAAGACGCCTCGATAATGTTGGGTGATACTCCCATAGTCGCCCAGCTGTCCGATCCGTCGGTGGAGTCCAGCAGTACCCGAACGGCAGCTCCAGAGCCCAAAGATGAGTCCAGCACCCGCACCCTAAAGTCCGTCAGATACATCTTGGAAAGCTCGAGAAAGTGGCCAGACAGTGCCTTTCGCAAGGCGCCATCTAGCGCATTGACCGGACCGTTACCTTCGGCTGTTGCTATCACCCGGTCTTGTCCAACGCAGAGCTTGACAGTAGCCTCAGTAATTGCTTCGCCACCCTCGCGGTAGTCGGTCATGACCCTGAAAGACTCCAAAGTGAAATACTGCTGGGACCAACCCTTGGCCCTGCGCATCAAAAGCTCCAATGAGCCGTCTGCGGCTTCAAAATGATATCCCTTGTGCTCCAGGTCTTTCAGATGCTCAAGGACCGTCTTGACTTCATCGCCTTCGAGCTCGAGACCTAGCTCCTGGGCCTTAATAGCAACAGACTGCCGTCCAGCCATCTCGGAAACTACATATCGCGTGCCATTGCCAACCTCGGCTGGATCAATATGTTCATATGCGTCCTTCTTCCTGACCAAGGCAGAAACGTGCAGTCCGGCCTTATGGGCGAAGGCCGAATGCCCGACATACGGAGCCTGATTTGAAGGCGCTAGATTGACGATTTCGGCTATATGCCTCGAAACCAACGTAAGGACCTTGATGCGGTCCCTCGGAATTGTTTCGACTCCCATTTTTAGGGTCAGATTCGGAATAGTACTGGTCAGATCGGCATTTCCCGTGCGTTCTCCGTAACCATTCACACAGCCTTGAACCTGGGTAGCTCCCTCTCGAACCGCCGCTAAGGAGTTAGCTACAGCGCACCCAGAGTCGTTATGAAAGTGCACCCCAAGGTCGACCGAAAAGTCTCCACGCAAGGAACCAACAATCTCTTCGACTTCAAAAGGTAGGCTACCGCCGTTAGTGTCGCACAGCACAAGCGAGGATGCACCAGCATCCTGAGCCGCTAAAAGGATCTTCCGAGCGTATTTTGGATTGGCTTTGTAGCCATCGAAGAAGTGTTCGGCATCCAAAAAGACACTCTGCCCGCCAGCGACTAAGTAGGAAACAGAATCGTGCACCATTTTGATCCCCTCCTCTAGCGAGGTTCTCAGTGCCTCCTTCACGTGATAATCCCAAGACTTAGCGACGATACATACCGTGTCAGTCCCCGCAGTGACGAGAGACCTAAGCACGACATCATCCCCGGCTTTTACCGACGGCCGCCTGGTCGATCCGAAGGCCACGAGCTTGGCCGAGGAAAGCTTGAGTTCAGAAGGTGCCCGCTTGAAAAACTCCTCGTCTTTTGGATTGGCGCCCGGCCACCCACCCTCGATATATGCGACTCCTAGGGCATCAAGCTGCCTGGCCACGCGCAGTTTGTCATCTACGGTCAGCGAGAGACCTTCTTGCTGAGATCCGTCCCTCAACGTCGTGTCATAGATGTCCACGTGGGCAGGCAGCACCCCTAATGGGAGCTCAGCCGACATAGTCGAGCCACTCCTTATAGTCTGCCAATTCACCACGAACCGCCTGGTGATAGACCCTCTGAATCGATTTGGTTACGGATCCTGGCTTTGCGGCTCCAACGGCACGATCATCGACTGAGGCAACCGGAACCACTTCTGCGGCGGTCCCGGTCAAGAACATCTCATCCGCCAAGTACAGGTCGGACCGGACCATATTTTCTTCGGTAACCTTTATGCCCAGGTCAGATGCGATAGTCATTATGGTCGATCGAGTGATTCCCTCCAGAGCGCCAGCGGAGGTTGGTGGCGTCATCAGCCTTCCATGACGAAATACGAAGATATTTTCACCGGTGCACTCTGAGACATTCCCGGAAGATGAGAGAATTATCGCCTCGTCGTATCCCGATTTCACCGCCTCGACCTTGGCAAGAGATGAGTTCACGTACATTCCGGTACATTTAGCAGCGGGAGGAACGGAGTTTGGATCATGGCGCTGCCAAGAGGAAATCTTGACCCTTATGCCATTTTCTACACCCTCATCTCCCAGATATGCCCCCCAGGGCCAGGCCGCTATCGCCACTTTGACTTCACAACTAAGTGGATTTAGCCCCATCTCGCCATATCCCAGGTATGCGATTGGCCGCAAATAGCAGGAATCTAGGTGATTCTCTCGGACTACGGCTTTTGTCGCTTCGACGAGTTCCTCCTCGCTGAAAGGGATTTCCATCATCAGAATTTTGGCAGAGGTAAATAGCCTCGCAATATGTTCCTTCAGCCTAAATACCGCCGGCCCCTGGTCTGTGGGGTAGGCCCGGATACCCTCAAAAACGCCCGAACCATAGTGCAGTCCATGAGTCAAAACATGGATCTGAGCATCTTGCCATGGAACAAGTTCGCCATCCATCCAAATCTTTTCAGTAGTGGTAATTGGCATTTCTATACCCTTTCTGCGTAAAAGTCACCAATTGCTTTGGTGTTGAGTCCTTGTGGGAGTGGGGTCTGAAGCGACCTCTCAATGGCCCTCGCCGCCTCCGTCTCGCCGAGAAAATCTAACATCAATGCTACCGAGCGGATGGCTGCAATAGGATTCGCTCTGCCTGTACCAGCGATATCGTGAGCTGCACCATGAACAGGTTCAAACAAAGATGGGCCAGTACGGTCGGGATTTAAATTCGCCGAAGCGGCAAAACCGATTCCGCCAGATACCGCTCCGGCAAGATCGGTGATGATATCCCCGAAAAGATTATCCGTGACAACAACGTCATATCGGTTGGGGTTTTCTACCAGATAGATGCAGCTCGCATCGACGTGATTATACGCCACTTCGACATTCGGAAAAGAGGCGGAAACCTCGTCGAAGGTCCTCTGCCACAGGTCTCCTGAGTAAGTTAGCACGTTGGTCTTATGAACCAAGGTCAGATGCTTCCTCGGCCTCTTGGTGGCTAAGTCAAATGCATATCGCACTACTCGCTCGACACCAAAACGAGTGTTGACTGACCCTTGAGTTGCCACTTCGTGAGAAGTCCCCTTGCGAAGGAATCCGCCTTCACCTGCATACGTGCCTTCAGTGTTCTCCCGGACTACCACCATGTCGCATACCTTATTAGCGGCGATTTCGGAAGCATTTGGCGAGAGAAACGGGCGGTGGTTCACGTAAAGGTCGAGCTCAAATCGCAGCTTAAGCAACAGCCCGCGCTCCAAAATCCCAGACGGTACCTCCTTGGAGCCAATAGCCGGTCCAATAGCACCTAGCACTATCGCTTCATATCCCTTGAGTTCCTCTAGGACTCCATCTGGTAGAACCTCTTTGGTCTTGACGTACCTGGCGGCACCCAAGTCATATTCAGTTGTCTCGAGATTTACTCCGGTGGCTCTGGCTACCTTTAGTGCCTCCTCGGACACTTCGGGGCCGATCCCGTCTCCTCCGATAACGGCTATCCTGTGACTCGTCACGCAAACTCCTCAAATCTCTACCCCATGCGGTCAGACAACCACCCTAAAAACGCCTAGAAAATAAAAAGACCGCCCCCGCAGGGTCGGCCCAAAGCTCACACCTATTAGGCGTGAGCTAACTAATAATTACTATGGCGACGTTAAAACGGAGAACTCTTTGCATGGCTGATTCAAAACTAGCGGTAAATTTCGGTTAACTTACACATAATTGCTCCCTTTAGGCCGATAAATTGCTAGTTAAACCCGACTCAGATCTACTTCAGACAAGGTCAACTGACATCAGCTGTGCAGACGGGCGGACTCAGCGCCAAGTTGAACTGCCTTCGAGCTCTGTTCGCTTATCACCGAGCGACAGTTGATCTCACCCCAGTTCAAAAAGTTAAAATCTTCCCGCTCCCGTTTGATCTGCCGATCTTGCGGTCCAAAGACAGGCATTTGCCGAAAATCCAAACTTCGAAAACACCCGGCCCAGGTACTGTCGAGACAAAGCGGCGAAGCGAACGCGCTAGTTTATAACTCGTGAGCCAGACTTCATTATCCCAAGAGACCTTCGAACGCCTCCAGGCGGAGTTGCTAGACCTGACTACTCGAGGCAGGATCGAGATAGCCCACGCGATCGAAGCCGCACGTGCTCTAGGAGACCTCAAGGAAAATGGTGACTATCATGCCGCCAAGGACACTCAAGGCAAGATGGAAGCCCGAATCCGTCAGATTCAGGCGCTTTTAAAGGATGCCGTCATCGTTGAGTCGGCACATTCTCCCAAGGTCGTCGAACCAGGAGTAGTAGTTCACTTGAAGTACGAAGGGGAAGACGACGTCTATTCTTTCCTGGTTGGCTCCATCGAGGAGAAGCGGGATGGAGTTGACGTAGTCTCACCTACCTCACCTTTAGGGAAAGCACTACTCGACCAAACCGCTGGCACCACCGTCGAATATGAGGCCCCAGGGGGTAAACTTCGCGTCGAGATCGTTCGCCTCGGCGACTAGCGGTTGTAGCCAGCCGCACTCGGGCTAAATTGTTCCACAGCGAGCAATTTATACAACCTGAGGTGGAAAATACATATGGGACGCACACTTTCGGAGAAGGTCTGGGACAACCACGTCGTCTACAGCAAAGATGGCGAGCCGGACCTGCTATATATTGACCTGCACTTGCTGCACGAAGTGACGTCCCCTCAAGCTTTCGATGGGCTACGAATTGCCGGGAGAAAAGTTAGAAGGCCAGATTTAAGCCTTGCAACCGCTGATCACAACGTCCCTACCGCCGACATCGACCAGCCGATCAAGGACCCGATTTCAAGAAAGCAGCTCGAAGCGCTCTCCAACAATTGTTCCGAGTTTGGCATCCCACTATTTCCCATGGGAGACGAAAATCAAGGAATTGTCCATGTCATCGGACCAGAACAGGGATTTACCCAGCCTGGGATGACCATCGTCTGCGGAGACTCTCACACTGCGACCCACGGAGCATTCGGGGCTCTGGCCTTTGGCATCGGGACTTCCGAGGTGGAGCACGTACTTGCCACTCAGACCCTTCCGCAGATTCGGCCGAAGAAGATGGCGATCACGGTCGATGGGAAGCTGCCCGAGGGGGTTACCGCCAAGGACCTTATTCTCGCAATTATCGGCGAGATCGGCACCGGAGGAGGCATCGGCTATGTCGTCGAGTATCGAGGAGAGGCGATAAGGGCACTTTCTATGGAAGCTCGCATGACCGTGTGCAATATGAGTATCGAAGCTGGAGCAAGGGCTGGCCTAATTGCGCCCGACCAGGTGACCTTCGATTACCTAAAGGGACTCGATCGTGCGCCAAAAGGGGCCGAATTCGAAAAGGCGATCGAATTCTGGAAGACTTTGCAGACAGACCCGGATGCAGAATTTGATAAAGAAGTCCACATCGATGCGACCAAACTCTCACCTTACATAAGTTGGGGAACCAATCCTTCCCAGGTGGCCCCACTCTCTTCTAGCGTCCCAGACCCTAGCCAGATGACAGACCCGGCGGCCAAAGAAGCCGCTACCAGGGCCCTGATTTATATGGGTCTCGAGGCTAACACCCCGCTACGAGAGATCAAGGTCGATACCGTCTTTATCGGTTCATGCACGAACTCGAGGATCGAGGATCTAAGGGCTGCGGCAGCGATTGTCCAAGGGAGAACGGTAAAGCAAGGGATCCGGGCGATGGTGGTTCCGGGTTCGCATCGTGTAAAAAAGCAGGCGGAGGCGGAAGGACTAGACAAAATCTTCGTGGCATCTGGATTTGACTGGCGTGAACCTGGCTGCTCAATGTGCCTGGGAATGAACCCAGACCAACTCAGCCCGGGTGAAAGAAGCGCGTCCACTTCGAACCGGAACTTCGAAGGCAGGCAGGGCAGGGGCGGCAGGACCCATTTAGTTTCACCACAAGTCGCCGCAGCCACCGCCATTCTCGGTCGTTTTGGCTCGCCAGACGAACTGTAGATCCATAGAGGTCGACCACCAATCGTAGTCTCTGAAAAGTCCAAGGTTTTTATTAAGGAGTCAAGTTGAAACCGATCAATAGGATTGAGTCCACCGCCCTACCGCTTAAACGTTCTGACGTCGACACTGATCAGATCATCCCGAGCGAATGGCTCAAGAGAGTTGAGCGTAGCGGTTTTGGAAAAGGACTATTCGGGGAGTGGCGGGACGACCCGTCCTTCGTATTGAATGACCCCGCCTTTTCGAAATCGCACATTTTGGTTGCAGGCCCCAACTTCGGTACCGGTTCATCCAGGGAGCACGCCGTCTGGGCGCTGATGGATTATGGTTTCGAAGCGATCATCTCTTCTCGATTCGGGGATATCTTCAGAAACAACTCTACTAAGGCTGGATTAGTTCCAGTAGTTGTTTCCCAGGCACTGATAGAGCGGATATGGGAGGCGATAGATGCCGACTCCAATCTTTTGATCGCAGTTGACATCGACAAGCGGGTGGTCGAAATTCCAGCGCTAGCGGTAGTCGAGCCATTCCTCCTCGATGATTTCACCCGCTACAGGTTTTTAGAGGGATTGGATGACATAGGACTGTCCCTGCGCCACGGAGACCTTATTTCGGAATTCGAAGATACGAGAATCAGCTGGATGACTTCGACGCTTTAGCCTTTTTGGCAGACATCGTCGTGGAGTCGACACCCGAAGTAATGAAAAGCCCGACCATGACAACTAAGGCTCCGATAAAAAAGACCAGCTCCAGCCGCTGATGCTGGAAAAAGAAGCCTTCGGCTACAGATACAACCGCAATTAGGTAGGTAACCGCACTGGAAACGGTGGCCGATACCTGCCTTACGAGCCGTGTGCTCAATAAAGCCGCAAATCCGGTTTGTACTATACCAAGGGTCAATATAGAAAAGTCCACTCTAGCACCAGCGTGGAGAAC
>JABEUM010000040.1 GCA_013044475.1 Acidimicrobiaceae bacterium
ATCTACAACTGCCTCTAATTCCGTTCAGGATACTGCAACTACCACTACGTTAGCAACAGATTCGACAACCGCTAAGAGCAGCAGTTCAACTTCGGCACCTCCAACGAGTAGTGCTCTAGCATCCACAATTACCACTACGTTAGCAACAGATTCGACAACCGCTAAGAGCAGCAGTTCAACTTCGGCACCACCAACGAGTGGTGCTCATGTAGCCACGACTACGACTACGCCGGCTTCGACGACAACAACGGTGGCGGCGACGACAAGCAATTGGTACGACACGACTTATGGCACCTTCAAACCTATTACTGTTTCCGGAAGCAGTGACGGCGTAATTACCCTTCCATCAGCTGCAACAACGGGGATTATCACAGCCAGTTACGTCGGATCAAGCAATTTTATTATCTCAGCGCTCGATGCGTCTAACCAGCCTACGACAGACCTCCCGGTTGATACGATAGGAAACTATTCAGGAGTCACGGGGTATGGTTTCAATAATCTCGGAAATCCTGCTGCAGAGTTGCAGATTACTGCAACTGGTTCCTGGAGCGTAACGGTCTCCCCAGTATCTTCCGCAACCGCTTCAAGACCTGCTAGTGGTTCTGGAGATATGGTATTTCTCTATAATGGTCCCGCTACCAACTGGTCATTAACTAATACTGGCTCTGGGAACTTTATTGTCAGCCAATATTCCAGCTCGATATTTCCCAATCTTGCCGTAGACGAGATCGGACCTTATTCAGGTGAAGTACCAATGGATGCTGGACCTTCGGTGGTATTAATTCAATCAGATGGAAATTGGACCATTTCCTAGGACTGCTTAGAGACATTGTCAAACACTATTTGACCTTGGTCGGAGCATCTAGTTGAATAAGATGAATCCGTTACTGCCGTCCCAATATTAATCGACCATCTGACTTAGCTTGAAAACATCAATGGATAGGGAGGGACATCTGTTGGCTACGGAGATCGAATGGGCTATCGAACAGTTGGGGATGTTCCCCTATGTTTACCTCCCTAATCCGACCACTTCCACGCTTGTAGTTTCAATGTTGACTCAAGCTAGGTTTATTGCCGTCGGGATGGCCGACATTAGTGCAATTCCAGGAATTGAGTGTTCTTCTCTGCCACAGGCTCCGCCGGGTCTGGATAGCGGCACCCATATTTTCAACACGGAGATTGGAATCATTGTCGTTGGCGTAGTCTCATCGCGCCCACCTCGTGATATCAGATTTGTCCTCACGGGAAGCGACGATGAAAGTGAGTCGCTGCAGGACAAATTTGGCTTTGCTGAGTTTCTCTTGACGGCGGCGGCACCAATGACAATGCCAAGCAAATATCAGAATGGCGAGCGTGTAAGAATACGGGGCCGTGACCAGATATTTCAAATTGACTCAAGTCGCAAAGTAGACGGTGGCTGGTACTACAAAGTCACCTTTGGCGCTAAGAGCTCAGAAGTATTGGAGGACGCGATTACCGGCAAGGTGGGGGACTCCTTGGACCCAGTCGAGTGGATAGAAGGAGAATGCATTGATTCTGCTTCTCTCGCAACGGCGATTACCACCCTCAAGCTCGACAACCTGCTAACTGACCACATCTACTCCGTTGGTAGTTCACTCACGCACTTTATGGCACACCAGTTCATTCCGGTAATCAAGTTTTTACAAGGAAGAGACCGCAGAATTCTCATTGCTGATGAAGTTGGGCTTGGGAAAACCATAGAAGCTGGTCTGATCTGGAATGAACTTGAGCATCGGGGGGTGGCATCTCGAGTCCTGATAGTATGCCCCTCCCCGCTTGTCGAAAAATGGCGAGATGAAATGGCCAATCGATTTGACCGACAAATCGATAGGTTCAGCAAAGATACCCTTGAGACCCTCATCGAAATAACGAAACGGGGCGATCCATCTAAACCGATAAGCCTCGTTGCGTCTATGCAGAAAATACGAACTCCTAATATTCTCGAAGCCCTGGCAAGCAACAACATTCATTTCGACCTTGTAATAGTCGACGAGGCCCACTATCTACGCAACTCGAGCACGAGGACACACACGATGGGGACTCTGCTGTCGAGCATATCTACGGCAATGGTTTTGCTATCAGCAACGCCGGTCAACCTTCACTCGGATGACCTTTTCAACCTACTGAAGGTTCTAGATCCAGGTCAGTTCGCCGACAGAAACAACTTTGAAGCGCAGCTGATGCCGACAAGGGTGGTAAACAAGGTCGCAGCCAGTCTCCTTAAGGACCATATCCACCCGGGCTATATCGCAAACGAGTTGAAGCGCCTAGAGGAATCGAAGTTTGGCAAGATTGCCGCTCGCCTCCCAGAGTACCGAGAGGCTTTAAACATTCTTGCTTCAAGGGAGGTGCTTACTTCGTCTGATCTAGTCGACATCCGGCGACTCATACTGGATCTTTCGAATTTTTCTTCGATCTTCACGAGAACCAGAAAAGCCCAACTCAGTTTTGCTAGGGCAGTAAGACGACCTACATCTATTCAGGTCGAGTGGAACTCACAGGATGCTGAGATCTATAAGTATCTTTGGAAATGGCTTTTCTTGAAAGCACAGATAAAACGAATTCCACCGAATTTTCTAGCCCAGATGCCGTTGCGCATGGCAAGTAGCTCCATGCCAGCGGCCGTACGATACCTCAAGGGTCGGGTCGAAGACGACGACCTGAAGTTGGAAGAATTTGATGAAGATCTGCTGGATCTTGAAGATGAGCTCGACAGAGCAACTTATCCCAACTTCTCGTCGTCCACCTCGATCGCCAATACCGAAAATGGAAATCTGGACTTGCTTGAATTTTATCGTCGTCGAGTTCTTCAAGCAATGAATGCGTACCATTTCAAGGACCCGAAGTTAGAGAAATTGAAGGCACACTTGGGCGAAGCGCTAAGGGTCGGCGGCGGCAGGGTGATGATCTTTTCCTATTTCAAGACAACAATCGAATACCTAGCCGAGCATTTGCACTCTCTGTATTCCGTCGAAACAATTACCGGTGATACTCCTCCAGAGGAGAGATATGCCAAGATGAAGAGTTTTCGAAAGGGAGAATTTCAAATCTTGATCATCAGCGAGGTGGGCACCGAAGGTCTGGACTTCGAGTTTTGCAATGCGATGTTCAACTACGACCTCCCTTGGAATCCGATGAAGGTGGAGCAAAGGATCGGAAGATTGGACAGGTATGGACAGGCCCACGAAGTCATCCACATCTTCAACTTCGCAATCGCCGGAACTATTGACAACGCAATCTTTGATCGTTTATATGAGCGAATTAAGGTCTTTGAGGAATCTGTGGGTGAGCTGGAACCGATTTTAGGTGAACTAGCAACCACGGATTTAGTCAGTTTTGCCCTTGATCCAGACCTTTCGGATGAAGAGAAGCAGAGCAAACTGAGGAATCTAGAACTTGCCATCCTGGAGGATGAGCATCGAGTGACTGACATACGTAATGCTCAAGAACTGCTGCAGGGCACTGACGAGTTGATAATAGAAGGATTCGAGCAAGAGCGGATGAGCAAAGGAAACTTTGTTGGCCAACCAGAAATCGAGACATTGGTCCGACGCTTCCTTGGCGCCAATGGGTTTGGAAAGCTAGTCCCGTCCAAGTATCATCCAAGCTGTTTCGACTTGACGGGTGACAGCGAATTAGCTGCTGTTATAAGTAGACAAGGTTCAAAGTCCAGGAAGATCGACGTGAATAGGCTTGCCGCAGATGTTAGGGATGAAGTCCCGGTGACGGTGACCTTCTCTCCAGAGGCAAGCATCGAGACGCTAGCGCAGCTAATCACAATTCAACACCCAATAGCAAAAGGTGCTCAGAAGTACTTTGTTTCACAGCTGTCGGAATCGAACAGGATGGGGGCACTAGAGATTAATCACCCGACTCTCTCGGGCGAATATCTCGTGGTCATTTATCTAGTCGAGGTCTCCGGATTTGAAAAAAAGACGCTCCTGATGCCATTCTCAATCAACCGCTTCACTGGTGAACTGTCGACAGATCCTGGATACGCGCTATTGGCAGCGATAACCAGGTCCGCTTACCTAGACTGGCCTGGGTTCTCGCGAGCCGAAGCCCACAAATTACTTCCACCTCTACGAGACTTTGTGTTCAACTGGCACAAGTCCTTCGAGAGGGATCAAGCCAGTGGCAATGCGGTAAGGCTAGAACAGAGCCGCCAGTCAATCATCATGAGCTTCGATCGTCAAATTTCGACAAATCAGGCCACTATCGACAGGGACCCAGGGAATCGAATAGTTCCCGCTCTAAAAGCAAACATAAGAGATCTCGAGTGGAGGAGGCAGCGGGAGCTTGACAGAATCGACGGCATTGGCGATGTGTCGGTTCTGCTCTCATCGGTGCTAGCAGCACAGCTTCTGATCTCGGAATCTTCGAACCGAAGCACTCTGTCATGAATAATTCGAGCAAGCCGAAGGCAACTGAGATCGAGCAAACCTTTGCTGACTGGGCATACCGAGCCATCAAAATGAGACTGGAGAAATTGAGTAGTGCTGAGAATCCGGGAGCAAACTCGAAGGCCAGAAATTCTTTCGAGGAGCATCGCAAGGACCTGTGCCATGATCTCAGTGACCCACCTTCTGACCTAATAATTGGCCGTATATCTCTCCGGGATGGTGGCGAATTTCGCATTGGGAGAATCGGCGTTTCGGGAGATGCTGATCAAGAGGTTCTTGATTGGAGAGCTCGGGTTGCAAAAAGGTTTTTTTTGGACCCTCAATCGGCGAAGGATATGCTTACCTTCAGGCGAACAATTGTTATGAAAAAGAAGGAGGTTGTTAGGTGCGAGGATGACTTCGGAGAGCCTCCCAATGACCACCTTCCGGTCAGCTCTGGTAGTCCTCCTCTCTCTCTGTCGCCAAGTCGCTTACGCCCAAATGCCTCGGTTGCCATACCGGCCAAGTCACGACTGGACAATAAGGATGGCACTCAAAACGAGCGCCCCCCAAGCAGGACTAATAACGACAAGGCGTTCCAGTCAAACAAAACTGGCCCGCGTGGCCCTCTAACGACAGAAACAGGTCTACGACCCGCTTGGGTCGAAAAACTTAGGGCGCCAGAGACGCTGAAATTAGAGACGGCGAGACCGCGGACAGGGAGAATGCAGGGACTTCTAGAGACTCTCCAGCCTGATCAATTCGAACTCGTGAGCTCGCCCTCCAATCAGTCTCTAATCATCGAAGGTGGCCCTGGATCCGGTAAGACGGTAGTAGCGCTACATAGGATCGCTTATCTGCTTTACGAGCAGAATTTCAATCACAACGAGCACATACTCGTGTTAGGTCCAACCGAAAATTGGGTTGCATACCTTTCGACATTCCTCCACTCGCTCGCCATTGAGAGTGAAAAGATTCAAAAAGTTTCCATCAAGACAATGGCTGGCCTATGCCGTAATCTTCTCTCTGAGATCAACTGCGAAGTAACTCCTGCAACGCCCAGGGACGAGCCCGCCGGAATAAGCGAGCTAAAGGGGCAGTCTTGTATGTTCGATATTTTGTCGGACTACGTTTGGGATCATGCCGTTGCCCAAGACCAAGTGATCAAAGTCGGAGAATTTGACATTGCCGTCTCAGAGGGCGAGATGTGCAGTTTCATTACGAAAATGCGGTCGGAAGGCGTCTCTTACGGGAAGGCGCAGTGGAACCTCCGGAAGCTTTTCTGGGAGAAGTTAGACCTACTAATGTTCATGAAGAAAGTTCCACATGCGCGTAAAGTGATGCTGAACAGTGAACTTCTAGCGGTTCTAGATGCGGACAACATACTCGACTTGGCCTTTCCAGCAGTGGGGAGCTTGCGTAGACTACTCAGAGATTTCCTGAGGCAGCCGGAAAATCTGATGAAACACTGCACAGGGCATATGGCTGAAGATGAAATTCAGATACTCTCCAAATTTGAATCAAGTAATCAAATAATATTTTGCTTGAGCGATACCGACCTGTACTTGCTTAGCGCATTGGGAGTTATAGTTCACGGGTCGGACTATTGGAAACGGGTGATCCACCTGGTAGTGGACGAGGCACAGGATCTCTCGCCTCTCCAGTGGCGCCTCCTTAGCTTGATCGGTAAGAAAAATAACGCAGGGAAGGAACTTCCTTGCACCTTGATTGGTGATCCGGCCCAGAAGACAAGCTCAACGGAGCTTGTGGGATGGGAAAGTATGACGGAAGCCATGGGGCTACATAATGCCGAGCATCATCGGCTAGAGCGCAGCTATCGAATACCAGGAAAGCTCAACTCAGCGGTGGCGAAGCTACAAGGTCCACGGAACGGGCCTGAAAACCTTGAGTCGGTGACTACGGAAGGAGAAGGACTCGAGGACAGAAGGGTCATGTCGCGATCCTCGCTTGGTCAAGAAATTCTTCGGATTCGGCTGAGCAGAGATGGCTTGACCGTTGTCACGGGAACTCTCCAAACTCTCCAGACTGTTTCTACGCAGCTAAGGGCCGAAAAAGTCAAGTTTCTGGTCAGCCTCGATGGTGCTCTTGATTCCCTTCAGGACGAATTGATACTTCTACCAGTTGATGAAATGAAAGGGCTCGAGTTCGATAACGTTCTAATTATTGAACCGGATGAACTAGTCAAACGCGACAAACTTGGCAATACTGCTTTATACATTGCACTGACCAGAGCCACCAGGGCCGCATATTTCATTCGCGTAGACGGGCCCGGCACCGGAATTGTTGACAGACTGCTCTTGGACTAAACGCCTGTAAGCCGAAGCCACAGAACCTTTGCCTTTCAGCCGGGTTTCTGAGAGCCAAAAATAGAGCCTTGATGTCGTTCGGACGATATTGTCGGCGGGTTATTCAATACCGACACCGAATGTCTCTGAAAAGTTGATCGGCTTCTGGAGTGCCGCTTATCGCCGGGTCACATCGCTCAGATGATTGCGAATAAAAAGCCTGGCAGTGATCTATCATTATGTTTGCGACAAATGCAGCGCTGAGTCGGATTTCACCTGAAAGTCATCAAGGAACAATCAGCTCACGAAATCATGTAGCATTTCGGCGAGGGCTGATTGGTCCAACAATCGGAGACTTCACAGTTCAATTGGAATGATTCCATCGTCAGAATTCGATGCAAACTACTACACTCAAAGAGACCTTGAGGACCGCTCGGTGCTCGAGTAACTGGGTTTCCATTAAACCTGAGGCACATCAGAACTTATGGAGATTCAATCTAATATCCGGTCGTGGCCAGGTGACGCACGGCGACGGAGGTAGACCGAAGGGCTAAGTGAGTTGGAAGAGCAGACAATTGTTTCCCCGGCACGCGATGCCGGCGCCGTCGATCGGGCCATACGACTCTTCGAGTTCCTCAGGCGGGTCCAACAGGTCAAGTCGACTCCCATCCGGACCATCGACACCTACGAGAAGGATGGCGGGGTCCTCTGGCTCGATCGCCTCCCCATTGATCCTGCAGTCCAGAGCAGCCACCGCTCGGGAGGTGCCGATCCAGCAGCACCAGTCATCTCGATTGAGCGAGTTCGCCATGACACACCGCCGAAACCCCCTGATACCCTGAGTCTGTGGCTGGATGGCGGCTTTGACGATCCCGACCGGTTTCCTTCTCTACTGGACTCCCGAACCATCTTCAAGGATGTTGGCGATGAGTCCTTGGAGGAGCCAGGGGCGGCTGAGGCTGTCAAGCTGCACCTCGACGACTTCCCAGAGGTGACTAACCAGTACGAGGAGTGGTGGACGGACTGGTCGGTGTGGGCTGCCGAAGAACTGCGACTTCGTCCTATACGGAACATCTATGCGGAAATTTTCTCGATGTATATAGCGTCCTCGAGCCACTCCGAGGATCTCGAACTGGTCGTCGGAGTCGGCTGCCTAGCCTGGCTCGCCCCAGGCCATCAGCCCGTTCTTCGGCATGCCTTCGTTGCGCAGGTAACAGTCGAGTTCGACGATGCCACAGGTCGCCTGAGTATTTTTCCAGTCGAGTCGGTCGACACTTTGAAGCTTGAACTGGACATGCTGGAGCCGGAACTGGTCCAGGACCCACAACGGGTCTCGGTAATTGGTGATGAGTCGAGTGCTCTGGAAGCACATCCGACGGACCGAGACGAGGTGTCCCTTCTTTGTCGACGGCTGGTGCATACGCTTGACCCCGACGGGCAGTACCTGGACAAGGACACCGCTCCTGCTCAGACCGACCACCCAATTATTGCCTTCGCACCGGCGCTGATCCTCCGAAAGCGGTCGAAGCTCGGGCTTATCCAGGTCTTCGATTCCATTGTCAACCAGATCAAGCGTAACCATGAGGTGCCCGAGGGTCTGATGCCATTGGTCGATCCAGATCACGTGCCCGATCCCGGACTGAGCTGGAACGGAACCGATGGGGCCATCGTCGACGTAGATGACGAAGTTTTCCTGCCGCTCCCCGTGAACGAGCGTCAGTTGCAGATCCTGCGAAGAGTCGACCGCACGGCCCAGACGCTGGTCCAGGGGCCTCCGGGCACTGGAAAAACCCACACGGCCGCCGCACTTATCTCGCACCTGCTTGCCCAAGGCAAACGAGTCCTTGTCACTGCTCAAACTGATCGTGCTCTGAGGGAAGTCCGCGGAAAACTCCCAGAGGCGATTAAGCCTCTTTCGGTGGCCGTGGTCGGTACTGGTCGGGAGGATATGGCCGACCTTCGGATTGCTGTCGAGCGAATCGCTGGAGCAGCCAGTGAGCACGAACCGAGTGTGGCGAAACGAGAGATCACTCATCATCTAGAGGACATCGATCGCTTGCGGCGTGAGCGTGCAGAACTCAACCATCAGCTTCTCGAGGCCCGAGAGTCCGAAGTACGCACCTATGAACTCCATGGGACCACAGGAACCCTGGCGGCGATTGCCCTCCAATTCGAGGAGCAGCGACCCGTCCATGGCTGGTTCGAGACCTTGACCAAAGTTGAAGCGGGCTCCAGTCCTCCACTGTCCAACAGGGAGATCTTGGAGTGGCGCAGTCTTCTAACCGACGAATCAGTTCAGCTGGACGAGCACGAAGCGAAGAAGGTACTTCCCGATCGATCCAGCCTCCTCCCACCAGAAGACTTTGCCGATCTGGTCACAGTCGAGGCAGAAGCTTGGGCCACCTTCACGGAGTTCGCCGACGTCCATGGCGAACCCGTCTTTGGAGCGCTTCGGAACGCCTCAGCTGAGGAGTTGGAGAATCTCAGAGCCGACCTCCGTCGGGTCAGTGACGAACTCATCGCAATCGAACGGCGACAGGACCAGTGGTCAGACGCTGCGATCGCAGATGTGCGTGCGCTCCAGGTCACTCTGTGGCGAGCGCGCCGGGACCAGATCGTCGGCCTTGTCACCACAGTTCAGCCGCTCGTCGATCTCCTTGGGCCTATCGATCGCATCCGATGCTCAATCGATCCAGTCCCACTAGTCGCCATTGCCAGAGCGCTGCGAGCCCATGTTGCAGGTGGTGGCAAGCTCAAGGTAGATGCCGTCGGACGGCCCAAGATCAGCGCGCTGTCACCCCAGATTGTAAAGGAATCACGTCCGCTCTTCGACGCGGTCACCGTGGACTCGGGTCCACCGACTACGATTGCTCAGCTGGATCTTTTCTTGAACTGGGTGCAGACAAGAGAGGCCCTGGACGCTCTTGACCGTTCATGGCCCGATTCCATGTCCGTGCCCCAAGAAGACACACTGGGCGAGCGGCTTGCCTGGCACTTGACTGAGCTCGAATTACTCCAAAAGGTGCTGATGGTCGCTACGCAGCTCGATCATCTTAATGCCAGCCTGGCCATGCAATCGGTTCGAAACGTCGACTGGCGGACAGATGCCGTAATCGACCAGTTGCTCCGAATTATCACGGCGATCGAGGCAACCAAGCGACTGGACGAGAGCCGTGGCCCCCTCGATGCTTTGAAGGACTTCATTGCTAATACGGCTCGACTTCGAGACGCAGCGCTTTGTGCAACCGAACTACATGAAGCGGTCGCCAATCGAGACCCCGTCGTCTATGGTCAGCAACTCGACCGGCTTTTACATTAGCTCCGTATCCGCGATCTGGTAAAGCGGCGCGATGAGCTGACCGCACGTTTGGAGACTTCAGCGCCGGAATTCGCTCGTCTTGTGGGTGAAACTCCCTCTGAAGAGAAATGGTCATTCTGGCTGCCGTCTTTCGAGCAAGCGTGGGCCTGGTCCGCAATTGGAGCTTGGGTAAAGGACCGCGAGCGATTGGACGTCAACCTAATTCAACGCAAGGTCGATGCTGTCGAGGACGCCATTCGCACTCATGTCGAAAAGTTAAGTGCCAAGCGCGCATGGAACTATGCCGTGTCATCGGACCGGATAACGGGACGGGCACGGGCCAATCTCCAGCAGTACGCCTCACTGGTACAGAAGCTAGGAAAAGGCACGAGCACCAAGTACGGGAACATCCGCCGCTCGGAGATCCGTGAGGCCATGCAGCGATGCCGGCCGTCCGTACCGGTATGGATTCTCCCGATCTATCGCATCGCCGAGCAGATTAAAATCGAGCCAAACATCTTCGACGTGATTATTGTCGACGAGGCATCCCAGGCCGGCACGGAGAGCACCTTCCTTCAATACCTGGCGCCAAAGATCGTCGTGATCGGAGACGATAAGCAGGTATCGCCAGCTGCGGTTGGGGTGGATCAGCAAGAACTGCGTGACCTCGCCAGCCAGTATCTCTACGACGACCCCTATAAGGCATCCTGGCAGGAACCGACACGGAGCCTGTTCGACGAGGCAAAGATGCGCTTTGACGGAATGATCACCCTGGTCGAGCACCGGCGCTGCGTCCCTGAGATCATCGGATTTTCTAACCGCGTGGCCTACGAACCCGATGGAATCCGGCTAATCCCAGTTCGCCAGTATGGCGCCGACCGCCTGGAGCCCATCAAGCCCGTCTTTGTCAAGGACGGCTTTATGAAGGGCGGCAGCCAGAGCAGGGTAAACCCGGTCGAATGCGATGCTATCGTCGATCAGATCGAGAAGTGTTTCGCTGACCCATCCTATGACGGGATGAGTTTCGGGGTGATCTCCCTCCAGGGCAAGCAGCAGGCCCAGTTGATCGAAAAGACACTCCTGGAGCGCATCCCGCCCGAGGAGTGGACTTCCCGAGATCTGCGATGCGGCGACTCGGCCGACTTTCAGGGATCAGAGCGCAATGTCATCTTCCTCTCCATGGTGTCGGCCCCTGACCCCGAACGCCGCACGAACGCCCGCACGACTGAAATGTTCCTCCAGCGCTATAACGTCGCCGCGTCTCGGGCCAAAGACCAGATGTGGCTCTACCACTCGATGTCCTTGGCCGATCTCTCAAATACCGAAGACCTTCGATTCCAGCTGATTGACTACTGCTATGGCACGGTCAATCGCACGACAGAGAGCAACAGCACATTCGCCAACCCGGTACCAGAGGATATCCGCGTCCCGCCCTTCGAATCTCTTTTTGAGCAACGGGTCTTCAACCGCCTCATCGACCGGGGCTTTCAGGTCGTCCCGCAGTTCGATGTCGAGGGGTACCGAATCGACCTTGTCATCATCGGTTCGAAGACGAAAGTGGCGATTGAGTGCGACGGCGATTTCTGGCACGGACCTGACCGCTACCAGGCTGACCTCGCCCGAAAGCGTGACCTGGAGCGTAATAGATGGAAGTTCTTCAACATCCGCGAGTCTGAGTTTTACATTGACCGAGCAGCAGCCCTGGTGCCCCTTTGGGAGATGCTCAATGAGTTGGCAGTCCATCCGTCGGGATGGCTCCCACCCGATCAGGACTTCGTCGAGGACAAAGCCCACGCCCCGACACTTGAGGCTCCGGCACCGACGATTGACTCCAATCCTTCAAGGCTCAAGAGTTCTGAAAGTGAGCCCGTTTTATACGAACGCGAGGATCAGGTCAATCGCAACCACCGACCGGCACCGATGCCTTCGATCGACGTCAGAGAATCCGAACCAGACAACTTCTCTAAAGGTATCGCAGAAGTGGAACCTGAAGGTACGTCAGATGTGTCGGTGTCGCCACTCCAGATAGGTTGGCCACGGAATCCAATCACACATTCGGCCGGAGTGGAGCAGGTCGAAGCAAGCCTCAAACTCACCGAATATGTGGAGTTTGACGAAGAAACCACTTCAACGGCGAATGCCAGACCGGGGCGACTCCTCGAAGAGGTTCTCGCCATCATCTCCACCGAAGGTCCCGTCCTTGGCGATCGCATCTTCAGCGTGCACACGCGCTGTTCTGGGGGTCTGAGGGTTGGACGGCTGATTGCAGAGGCACTTGCGAAGATCCTCGCCACTGCCACTAGTAGAGGTCTCGTCGTCGAAGAAGATCCACTCGGCGAAAGGAGCCGACAACAACGGACGTACCGTCTCCCGAATCAGCCAGACTTAAGGCAGCGAACTCTGGGGCCCCGAACACTCGAGTTGGTTCCTCCGCGTGAGCTCGCAGCATTGATGGAAGCACTGCAGAGGCGACAAACGTGGATGAGCCATGATGCCCTTTACCGAGAGGTCCTTAATTGCTACAGTCTGAAGAGGCTTACCCCCAAGACACAACAGCGACTCTATGTCGTGAAGACACGGATAGTGCCGTGACCTTTCCCTAGCCTCCCTCACCTACATGAACCCCCTATTGGCCAATTGAAAACCCAGGGTCAATAACAATCTTCCTGTTACGGCCGTCGTACGCAGTAACCGTCAAGCCATTTGACGTATTCTTGAAAATATCTTTGCTGTCCCGCTATGCCGTGGCAAACCCCCGATCTCGCTGCTCTGCACTCCGCGTTATCCGCGTGTCTCCTGCTGGTCACCAGTTGTGGATGTTGCCGGAAATCCATCTCGGTCGGTTAGTTACCAGAAACGTCTCGACACGGGACCCAGCGCTGCGCCAGGTTGTGATCCCAAATGAACACACAATGCGCAGCTCAGAGGCCTCTGCGTCGTTTGGGTTAGCAGCAATTTGCAGGATGTTCGAAATTGGGTACATGACGCTGGTTGCAACACTTAGGAGGTTGGTTAGTTGCGGCAGCTTCAGAACCCTAACCCCATCCGCCACCCGAATCCTTCAACCATAATGATACCGGGCTTGCAAGATAACTATATCGTCACCGTCTACCAGGTAGACAAGCCGATGCTCCTCATTAATGCGTCGTGACCACGCACCTTTGAAAGTGAAGCGTAACGGTTCGGGTTTTCCAATACCGCCGTGTGGATCACGAAGAGTGTCTTCTATGAGCTTGTTGATGCGCCGAAATGTCGCTCTGTCAGTTTCGACCCAATAGGTGTAGTCTCCCCATCCATTTGGGGTAAATACAAGTCTCACTCTGCTAGGGAGTGCTCTTGACGCTCGCCAGCTACAGCTTGGCTCAAACTCTCAAGGAGATGCTTTGCATTCGCAGGGGACCGCAGAAGGTAGGCGGTCTCTTCCAGCGCTTCATAATCTGAAAGTGAAATTAGTACGGCATTTCCACGCCGTGACGTAATCTCAACAGGGGTGCTGTCATTATTGACCTGCTCAATGAGTGGGAACAGGTTCTTGCGAGCTTCGCTTGCTGTGATCGCCATTTATCCTCCTAGTGGTACTATATATTGTACCATACGGCTCAGAACATCGGTTCACAAATTAACCCTCAAGAAATTTCGATGCCACTTAGAATGCGACATTCCCTGCGCAGATCGACTGACGTA